>CACBBC010000006.1:0-45000 GCA_902537415.1 uncultured Alphaproteobacteria bacterium
AAAAAGAAAGGATCCAACTAATAGAAAACAAACTAAGACCGTTGATAACGATGACATGATCTCTGCTCTTATTCATTTCCAAAATGGGGTACATGGGCATATCGGTGCCAGTCGCGTTACTTGGGGTAAAAAATGTGGACTTACATGGGAGGTACATGGAACCGAGGGCACCATAATATTTGATCAGGAAAGACTAAACGAGATCAAACTATTTACACGACAAAAAAAGAAAAGCACCGATGGCTTTAGAACAATTTTAACGGGTCCTGATCATCCTTTTTATAAATCCTTTCTGCCTAATGGAGGTCACAGTTTAGGATTTATGGATGTCAAGATGTGTGAACTACAGATGCTCCTGTTCGCAATAGAGCACGATACTGAGACTTGGCCCAATTTTGAATCAGGATATGAAATAGAAAAAGTAATGGACGCTGTAGATAGATCAGCACTTAGTGGAAAGTGGATTAAGATTTAGTTAACATCAGCTCAAATAAACTGTTCTACCTGTTTTAGCAGATTTAAGAGCATTTTCGGCTAAGTACAGAGCGTAATAACCATCATAACTGTCAGGTTTAGGCATTGACCGTTTTTTTATACAGTCAACAAAGTAGTCGATTTGATTTTTGTAAGCGTCTATGTACCTTGTCATAAAAAAGTGGTGCAACCTATCTTTAGTTGTTCCAGCTTCCTTTGCTAGTTCTATTTCCGAGAGAGTGGGATTGTTAACTTTTAAACTTCCCATCGACCCATGAACCTCAACTCTTTGATCATAACCATATGTTGCCCTTCGTGAGTTAATTATTGAAATCTGCTTTCCAGAAATGGTTCTCATTAAAATAGTGGCAGTATCGTAATCACCGGCTTGCTCAATTTTTTTGCTTACAAAATTGGATCCTAAAGCGGTGATAGAATGTATTTTCTCATCAGCTAAGAAGACAGCCATATCGAGATCATGGATAGCCATATCTTTAAATATACCACCAGATTGTTTAATATATTCAATTGTTGGCGGATTTGGGTCTCTTGATGTTATGGTGATTTGCTCAATAACCCCAATCTCTTTTTTGGTTAAATGTGCTTTCAATTTTGCGAAATGAGGGTCAAATCTTCTATTAAACCCGAGCATTACTTGAGATTTGGATTCGCTAACTAATTGAACGAGTTTCTTAACTTTTCTTAAATTTAGATCAAGAGGTTTTTCGCAGAACACAGCTTTTTTAGTATAAAGAAATCTTTTTATAAGATCGACATGTGTATCAGTGGGAGTGCAGATAAGAATACCCTTAATTTGATCATTATTAGTAATGTCATCAAGTGACATTTGTTGACACGAATACCTTTTTTGAAGTCTATTGATTTCATTATTTATTGGATCGTGTATAGCAGCAAGCTCAGCGTTGGAGTTTGCTTGAATTGTATCAGCGTGGACTTTACCAATTCTGCCCATTCCTAAAATTGCAAATTTTATTCGCTTCATATTATCAAAATCTCTTTACGAAGATTGTCGAATATCAAGTAAATTCAATTCTTCAAAGACAAAAGTTGATTCTTTTTCAGCTTTTAATGACTCAATGATAATCATAGCTTGGGTTTTTGGCGCCATTCCGTCTATGGGAGGATCCAGATCTAAATTCGTTGGAAATGAATAGCCCTCCGAACTTGCCCCCACAACATTTTCGATTAGCCTGAAAGGCATCTTTTTTTTCATAACTAATTCTAATAACCGAGGGTATAGTGTCTTAGCCATAGTTTTCCTATCAATGGTTTCCATTGCTCTTCCAAATGCTGATGATATTTGGAGTAGATTGGCCATTCTTTTTACTGATTTAGTTTTATTATTTCCTGCTCCATGCATAACAGCAGGATTAAAGAACACAGCATCTCCCTTTGTCATTTCAATCTGAACAGCATTTTTATCGAAGAATTTTTGATACTTCTCATTAGAAAAGTCAATATAGCCCCTTCTATATAATTGGGAGTACGGTAGTAAGAGCGTAGGCCCACTTTCAATACTCATGTCGCAGTGCGCAATTGCGCCTTGAAGTGTAAGGTAAGGTGACATTGCATGTACATGTAGAGGCCAACTGGCAGATTGTTCACCTGACATAAATCCTAAGTGATAGTCTCTATGAGCATTTTGAGCTTTTCCACCAGGATTCACTCTATTGACTTGTGCCGTTACTTGGTAATTGGGGCCAAGCCAAGCTTCTGAAGCTAACGCGATGGCTTCTGAGCAATAGTAATCTATAAAGTTTTGTGGGTCCTTCATGCAGTGCTTTTGGAGTGAATTCCATATTCTATCGTTCGCTCCTGGTTTAGCAAAGTGATCGCCTACATTCCCATTTAATTTTTCAGAGTTGATTATTTCTTCAAAATTAGTCGTTGCTATGTCGACCACAGAAGTATTTTCAATAGCATTTGAAATCGCAATTATTCCCGCACCGCTTTCGAATACGCTAGACCACTCAGTTAGTAATTCCTGTTTTCTCTCAAATAAATTTGCACAGTCTCTGACTAACTGCCCAGAATAAATTGGAATATTATTCTTAATTTCTATAGCAAGCGGTGCATCAGCTTTTGTTGTTTCTCGGTTAACAATTTTTTCAAAAGTTTGAAAATTCTCATGTTCCTCATTGGAGGGAATTTTTTTTTCTAAATCAGTAATTCCATCTTTCATGTCTTAATCTCCAAGTGCTAATGTATCCAATTTTAATCTTTTTTTTGAGAACGAAAACTAAATTTTTAATCAGATAGGAAGATTAATAATTCTCAAAACATTAACCAGCTAAGCCGTTGTCAAATCGCTCCGGAGTCCCTAAGTGCCTCTATTTGTTCATTATTCAATCTAAGCATTTCTTTTAAAATAGCTATATTATCTTCTCCAAGCTTTGGTGCTCTTCTAATTTCGGTTTCGGCCATATTCGAAAGCTTTATTGGATTGCCAAAGACTTTAACAACCTCGTTTAGTACAGGCATATCAAGAATCATTTTGCGGTCTATTAATTGAGGATCAGAAACAACTTCACCAATTCCCTTGATTGGGCTTAACGGAACTTTATCGGCAAGCATAGTTTCAAGCTCGGCCTTAGTGTATCTGGAAAACCATCCATTAATGAGAGGCTTTATGCGTCTGTCATACACTTCCTTATTGAAACGCTTGTGCATTGTATCAATTTCAGGATCCGACGCCAAATCGTCACAATTAAAAACTTTGAGCGTTTCTCGCCACTGTTTATCATTATATCCCCCAAAAAATACGAGCCCATCCTTACAGGAAAATTGTTCGTATGGTCGTACAAAAGCGTGATCATTTCCTGTAGGGGTGGCCTCTACACCATCGACAGAATAACGAAGAAGCGCGCTTTCGGTTAAACATAGAGTGGAGTCAACCTGAGCTACATCAACTAATTGCCCTATTCCTGTTTTTTCTGCCTCTCTAAGCGCCACAATAGTCCCTATTGTGCCAAAAAAACAGGCTGCCAAATCTCCAATGATGGTGCCCACTCTTACCGGCGGCCTGTCAGGATAACCATTCATAGACCAAAGACCACTTTCAGCCTGTCCAGTGTTATCAAAACTTGGTCTTGACGACTTTGGTCCCGTCTGACCAAAACCACTTATTGAAGTATATACAAGTGCGGGGTTTTCTTTCTTAAGATCTTCATACCCCAACCCTAGACCATTCATTGCTCCAGGGCGAAAATTCTCAATTAAAATATCTGCCTTTTTTACCAATTGCTTTAAGGTTTTTTTGCCCTCTACAGTTTTTAGATTCAAGGTCATGCCCAACTTATTTCTATTATACTGAGCAAAGAATGCACTTTCTTTATCTGTTTTTGTGAAAGGCGGAAAGTTTCGCGTGTAATCAGGGTCTCCTGGGTTTTCAATTTTAATAACCGTAGCTCCCAAATCTGCTAGGATCATGGCGCTGTAGGGACCAGCGACTACTCGAGTTATATCGAGTACAACTACACCTTCTAGAGGTAGTCGAGTATTATCAGATTTTTTGTCCCTACTTGCTGCCATAAATAAAATTTTTCAATTGAATTAAATTTTATGCATAGATCTTATCACTTAATCCATATATCAGAATAGCATTCAGTATGGTGAAGCCAGCAGGTGCGATATATCCTTCAGCCGTATATTTAACACCATCCATTTTAGCAGCTTCAGAAAACTTTACCGTAACATAACCGAAGTATGTAAAAATCAAACTTTGTAAAAAACCAAAGACAAAGATGGGCCATGTTCCCTGAGGACCATTTTCCCGAAATAATATATATATTGAAACAAGAACTAGGGCAGCTATTAAAGAGCCTGCCAGTCTAAGTGGTAATATTGCGGAATGGTGTATACCATATTGGTCACAAAACTTTTCAGATGTAAACAGCGCCTGGTATGCGTAATATGCGCCCCCTAATAAGTTGATAATAAAAAGAATTAAGAATATTGGTCCATTGAATGCATCTATCATTTTTTCCTCCAAATTTACTGATATGAGCGTAACATGATTAGTTCAAAAATGCTACGACAGTAGCAAAAGATTGAGCCTAGAATGCGTAAAAAATTAATTCTATTGACTTTAAAATACAATATACTTGGATTAATATCATTGGATTACTGGATGTAAACACAGAGCCTAACGGGCTTGATCAAATTTACAGTGGAGCAACCAAAAGTGTTTGATACAAAAATAGCCATAGTACTTCTATCATCTCTTAAGACTTGGCAAAAACTCAATGTGACGTCATTCTTGACAAGCGGTATCATCGGTCAAACGAGCTCTTTGATTGGTGAAAAATATATTGATAAATCAAACTATGAGTATCTTGCACTAAATATACAACCAGTGGTTGTTTTGGAAGCTGATTTATCAGTTTTAAAAAAAATCCATAACAGAATTTTGGGAAGATCTCTAATCTGTTCCATCTATATAGAGGACATGTTTTCGACAGGGCATGATGAGGCTAATCGGGGTACAGTTAAAAATTACTCTAGTGAAGATCTTCCATTAGTGGGCCTAGCTCTTAGAGAAGAGAAAAAAATAGTCGACAAAGTTACAAAGGGTGCGAAGCTACATTCGTAATGAGTTAAGGATCATTAAAATAACCGAATTTAACCGTAACTTAAGCAAACATCAGTCAAATGTTTTAAAGGAAAAAAACTTATGCAGTGGGAATATTATGTGAAGGATTTTAAGTTTGATGAAAGTCAAATAGAGGATGGATTTCCAAATAAGTTGGAGCATGACGATTTGGCCCATCTGGGAAATGCTGGGTGGGAATTAATAAATATTGTTTCCTACCGATCGAGCGACAATGAACTCTGTTTAAGATATTATTACAAAAAAGCTAAAATGACGAATTAAATAATAAAACGAAGGAATAGTTGTAATTAGCGTCTTTGACTTTTCTTTATTAGACGAAATATTTCTAATGGCACAGTCCACCATCTTTTTCATAAAAATTTTATCCTTGTCAAAGCAAAATAGAACCCTATTTAAAATTTATGATTTTATTTGTAACAACCCTGCTCACAATCACGCCTAATCTTGACTATGGATTCAGGAACCAAAAAAATCTAGGACGCGTGAGAATTAATAAAAAAAAGAAGTCAAATTAAGACAAAAAATAACTTTTTTATGGGGTGGGCTACTTACTACTTATAAAACAGCGATTTTAGGGGATATCATGGATGACAAAGACGTTAAAGAAGCCGCTTTAAAACAAGCGCAGGAGGCTTATGGAATGTTTTTAAGTTTCATGAAGTGGGTTGCCTATATTTTTATTGTTCTGGTAATCATTTTGGCTTTCTTCAATTTTTTCGATGATCCAACAGGTAGCAAACATTTACCGGAAGAAATTTCGGACCAATATGATCCGAGTGGATTATCCAAGAAATAAAAACTCACCCTTAGCTTGCCTCATTTAAAAAGTGGCGCGGGTGAAAAAAGTTGAAAAACGAATTACTATAAAGTTACTGATGGAGATAAGACTAAATAGGCCTTATTTACTGTAAAGCAATTAGTGAAGTGGTTCTTTTCTTTGCAAAAAACTATATCAAAGAGATGGTAACGCTGTTTCAAATATTCATAATGATTTTTATGTTGGTTTCGATCGATGTTGGAGCTTCTCCCCAGTTATTAAATGTTGGTTCCAAAGCCTCTGATCACGGTACTCTTGTACTAGGTCGTTCCACTGGAATACCTGGCATGTTTGGCCGTTTCACAGTTGTTTTGAATGGTAAAGTTTTAGGGATGCTAGGAGAAAATCAGATAATCAAGAAAAGGTTAATCCCAGGTCGATACACGCTAACTATCAGGGACGATGTGGAATATCGTAAATTTCTGGGAACGAATATAAGATTTTCAATTAATTCTGGTCAGATTAAGTATTTAATAGTTAATTCTGAAAAAAAAGCATTTGATTCGCGATACAGAATTGTTGTCAAAAAGCTAAAAAGAGATTAGGCAGGATCTTAGGATTGAGAAATTATGAAACTTAAACCCATACCTCATGATGTCGAGAAAGATAAAAGCTACTTTTGGTGTAGTTGTGGAAATAGTAAAAACCAGCCTTTCTGTGATGGCAGTCATGCGGGTAGTGAATTCATACCCTTAAAATATGTAGCGGAAAAAACAGAAACAAAATATTTCTGCACATGTAAAAGAACACAAAACAAACCATTCTGTGATGGCAGCCATGATAAATTAGAGACAATCCTTGATGATGCAAAACTCACGGAATTTAAACCTATATCTCATGACGTCGAGAAAGATAAAAGCTACTTTTGGTGTAGCTGCGGAAAGAGTAAAAACCAGCCTTTCTGTGATGGCAGTCATGCGGGTAGTGAATTCACACCCTTAAAATATGTAGCGGAAAAAACAGAAACAAAATATTTCTGCACATGTAAAAGAACACAAAACAAACCATTCTGTGATGGAAGTCACGATAAACCAGAAAAAAGTTATAATGATGGAGATCTCTTTTCTGCACTAGTACAACCTGACAAGAAAAAAATAGAGGTAGGTGTAAATGAAACAATACTCACAGCATCAATAAGAAACAATATATCTCACTTAAGCGCTTGTGGAGGTACTGGAAAATGCTCAACTTGCAGAGTTGAAATTACAGAAGGATTAGAAAATTGTTCTACGAGGTCTGATGCTGAGAAAAAGCTATCGGATAAGCTTTCCTTTCCAGATAACATAAGACTTGCCTGCCAAACCACAATAAGTGGACCTGTTTCTTATAGAAGACTTCTCCTAGACAAGCGAGATTTGAGTAATTCAAATAAATTGTCCGATACGAAACTAGAGTCTGTTGGTACCATAAGAAATCTGACGGTAATGTTTTGCGATATCAAAGGTTTTACACCCTTTTCCGAAGCGCTTGCTGCTTATGACGTGATTTTCATTTTAAATCGATACATCTCTATAATGCGCGAAATCATTATTAAAAATGGTGGAGAGATAAATAATTATATTGGTGATGCAATTTTGGCTATCTTTGGTCTCAAAGACTCAAGACAACAGACGCTTAGAGCAGCAAACACGGCATTAGAAATGCTACAAGCTATGGACGAATTTAAGGATTATCTGTCTCAAGCTTACGGTAGAGATTTTGATATACGAATAGGTGTTCATTATGGTGAAGCCATCCTAGGCTCTGTTGGTTTTGGTGAAGACAAGAAATTTACCATAATTGGAGACACTGTAAATATTGCTAGTAGAATTGAAGCTATAAATAAAGAGGCGGGAACACGTTTTCTTATTTCCGATGTCGCTTATGAAAGAATTAAAGATGCTGTTGATGTAAGAAATTTTGTGCGGTTAAAATTAAGGGGATCTAGTAACTTAATTACCTTGCATGAGGTTAGCGGTCTAAATAAAGGTAAGCTAGTTGATCACTCTGATATTAAAGTAAAAGAGATTGATGGCAATACTTGGATAAGGACTTTGCCTATTAGTGAGCTTGATGTCGGAGAAAAGAAAAAGTTTGAATATGATGGAAAAGAATTTCTTCTTATAAATCAGGAAGGCATCTTTGCTATTGAGAATATATGCCCCCATATGAATTTACCATTGGACATAGGTCAGATTACAGATGAAGGAACTATCTTATGTCCTTATCATAATAGTGAGTTTTGTTTTAGATCAGGTGAAGTGAGAAAATGGGTTGGACTACAACCCAAACAAGTAGAAAAAGATTGTGAGCCACTTACGGTTATTCCTACACGGGAAGATGATAGCTATATCTGGATTCAGAAACCTTAAAAGCAGAGCACGATATGAAACACAAAATTATCAACGTAGAACAATCCGAATACTGGAATGAAAAATCTGGACCCAAGTGGGTCAAAAATGAGGATTCATTGAATGAGCGATTATCGATACTAACAAACGAACTTTTTACTAGAGCGAAGATAAAGGCATCGGATAAAGTTCTAGATATCGGGTGCGGAGGTGGTGATACAACTTTTCGAGTGTCAAAACTATTGGCTGATGGTGGACATGTCGTTGGAGCGGATATTTCGAAAACTTTGCTTGATCACGCAAAAAGTAAATTTTCAGATATTGATACAATGACATTTGTGCATTGTGATGCTCAGAATTATTCTTTTGATGAAAAGTACTTTGATAAAGTTATATCTCGATTTGGTGTAATGTTTTTTGAAAGTCCCTCAGAAGCCTTCAAAAATATTCATGGTTCTATGCGGACAAACGGTTCTCTAAATTTTGTGTGTTGGACAAATATGATGGAGAATGAGTTTATAGTTGAAGGTATGGATATTATAACTAAATATACTGAAAAATTTCTTCCAGAGGTAACAAAAGATCCGGGTCCCTTTGCATTCAGTGACCCTGAATATATTTACGAAGTCTTGGAATCAGCTGGATTTAAAAGTATAAATATAGATAAGGTTTATACATCTATCTCTACGAAAGACAGCGCCGAGAAAGATGCTGAACTACTGATGGGGATAGGTCCAAGAGCAAGAATTTTATCAGAAGAAAATTTATCAAACGAAAAAATCTCAATGATAAAAGATGAAATCATTAAACTATGTGAACAACGACAAAATGAAAAAAAAATTACCTATAAGGCATGCCTCAATTACGTATCGGCGAAGAAATAAGTCAGTTGAATTTTGATATCATTTTTAATTTACAATGGAAAACATAATTGTCTATTTTTTCTTTCTGGCGTGATCTGAAACAAATAGTTCACCTCCATCAGTCTCCGCTATGCCAAAAAGCCGGAGCATATTATTTTCTTGCATTTCTTTAAGCCAAGAATAAAGCAAATTTGACCCCAAGCCCTTATTCTTGAAAATTGTTACCACTAGCCCTTGCTCAAGGCTCGAAGTGATTAAATCTGCGTTTGATTTAATTTTTAAAACAGCGTCAGCCAGAAGGTCTATCAGTTCCAATCCTGTAGGAGAAGCTTTAGAAGAACGGGCTATATATCCTGATTTAGCTGTAGGGTGATCAACCCCACGGAGCAGTGGGATTTCAGCATCATAAATATTTGCTAATAGTCCAGGAAATGCCACGATAGTATTTATTTCACAATCAAGCATCATAGCTCTAACACTCTTTTCATCTGTTGGAAGGTTAGAATGATGGAGATATGATTTGATAAAATCTCTTCTATATGCAAAGTCCGTAAACCTAGACCCTAGCCACATCATGTATGGCAATCCAAAATCCATCACTGCCGCTCCAACTTGAACCAGATCATAGTCTATTACCGTAAGCTCTTTGGATTCAGGATCATATAATATGTTGTCTGGCTTGAAATCATTGTGAACTACCACCTGCCGTCTTGCGGCTTCCGAAACAGGGTAAAAGGCCTCACAGTGAATAACTTTTTCATAAACTCCAGTTTTTACACCAAGGTCAAAAATTCTTTTTGCAATTCTCGGATCTGGGTTTCCTACTCCAAGTACTGGCATTTTTGTATCAATCCCGGACCATGGCAGACACCAAAATGGGGCGTGAGGTGGAACCGAATGTAATGCTGAAGACAAAAATTTATCTCCATCCAAAAATTTAGCTCTCAATTGATCATACCAGTTAGTTGGTGCTGAGTGCAATTTTGCTAAAACTTCAGCTATTTTATTGGGTGGCGCTAACTCTTCATTAAAATGGAAGAAATCCTGCATTACAGAAATTCCAGCTGAGCGCTCAATATGAAAGTCAGTTCCTTTTAACATAATTGGGGGAGCAAGTTTTTGGTATCTAAGAACTTCGGTAGCGAGCGACACTCTTTTTTGCGTTATTGGTTGTGAACTCATAATACTTTTAGAACTACTAATTTTGACTATGCACTTTGGAACCTTGTTGAGGGAACAGATATAGGTTTTAGCACCGCTATTACCAGAAACATCTTTTACATCTATGTTTTTTTTTGCTAAAGCATTTTGCCCAATTGCCCTTAATGCTAACTCTGCAATCTCGTCCAATGATGCATCTTCAAGTTTTAATTGTAAAAGCTCCGACACTTTAGTTGGCCTATCAAATTATTGTAAATTTCTGATAACTTAGTATGGAATGATTTGCTGATAAATCAATATCTTCAAGATCTTTCGACCTAGTCTCATTAAACTATACTTCCTAGAAAGCTAGGTTTGCCTAATTAGCTTTTTATTAATCTGTCTTCAACTACTTTGGCTAATACTGACGCTCCAATTGGAAGTATGCTCATATCGAGAGTAAAGTGAGGACTATGAAGAGGCGCTTTCCCAGAATGGCTAATGAAGCAATATGCACCCTTAACGTACCGTAGCATATCAGCAAAGTCTTCGGAGCCAGTAGATGGTAGCTGATTTCTCTTGATGTTTGCTTCGCCAACAATTTTTTCAGCAGCATTCATATAATAATCCGAAATTTCATCATCGTTAACTAAAACATCAAAAAGCTTTTTAATTTTGAGCTGGATTTTAACGCCATTACTTAATTCTAAACCCTTACATATATTTTTAAAACGCTCTTCAACCATCGCATAGACTTCATCTGAGAAATATCTAATAGTCCCAGCAATAACACAGTTACTTGGTATAACGTTAAAGGCAGATCCCGCGTGAATTTTTGTTACTGATAAAACTATTGTTTCTAAAGGAGGAACGTTGCGACTTAAAATGCTCTGAAGTTGGGTAATAAGTTCATGCGCGATAATGATAGGATCTTTTGATTGATGAGGCATTGCAGCGTGACTACCTATCCCGTCAATATTAATATCAAATATGGCCGCGCCTGCCATAGCTTTACCCTTACAAATGCCTATCTCTCCATTTTTTCCATTAGGATCGTTATGTATGCCATATATCTCATCACATGGAAATTTTTTGAATAATCCATCATCGAGCATTTTTGTTGCTCCGCCCTGACCTTCCTCTGCTGGTTGGAATATTAAAATTGCTGTCCCACTAAAATTTCTGGTCTTAGCTAAATACTTTGCTGCTCCAAGAAGCATGGTTGTATGTGCATCGTGACCGCATGCGTGCATTTTTCCATCAACTCTTGATGCATAGGAAAGTCCAGTATCTTCTTGAATTGGAAGAGCGTCCATATCAGCTCTTAAGCCTATTCTCCTATTTCCTCCACCATCATTACCTCTAATTATGCCAACTACACCGGTTTTCCCGATCTCCGTATGTATTTCGTCGACTCCGTATTCCTTCAATTTCTCTTGCACAATTTTTGATGTTCTCTCTTCTTCGAAACCAAGCTCTGGATGAGAATGAAGATCTTTATAAATCTCCTCAAGGTAATTAGAACTTTCTCCAATGTCAGACAAAATATTCATCTGCTTTTTCCTTTCCGATTATAAACGCACTATTTAAACAAACAGAGGTGAAGATTCCTCTTTATCTTCCCAATGCCCATACTAATTAATTATTGATGTAGATTATTCAAGAATAATTTTTCACCCGCAAGTGTTTTATATTTTACGCAACTATGTCTGGGAAGAAGGCTCTCTGTATTAAAATATTTTGTATACTTTGTTATTTTTGGTTTACATAAAAGGTCGGAGATTTTTTAGTCGATTTCTAATAATAATTTCCATTTTTCTTGTAATTCTTTTGGAGGCGGGGCCACCTTTCTGCTCACGTGGTCCATGAATGCTCCATTACTGACGATTGAAGCGCAAAGTTCCCGCCTTTCATTCATAATATCAGATTGACTAGACCACTTTTTGCAATCTTCTGACATTGAAGTAATTCTCGGATTTACAATAATCATTGAGTTCTCTCGAACCTCCCTTTTAAAAGATACTGTTGTTTGAAAGGTAATGGGACCAATCTCCAGTTCTTCGTAAAGCTTTGGAGTGCAGCCTTTATCTTCACAAAGTTTTCTTAACCCATTGACACCATAATAGTAATAACCAAATTCTGCTAGATGGCCATTAAAATCAATAAACGATTTTTCTACCTTATATTTATACTCTCTAGCCAAATCACTTAAATAAAACGTTTGTTTTTTCTTCCACTCATAGAAAGAGCGGCTTTTGTATATTCTTGTATCATGGCGGATAGGCCCTCTGTCACGTTCCTCTATAAGCCTATGTTATCACGTCTATATTTTACCAGATAATCTAGCCACCTACAAATCTTTAGACAAATTCAAATTGTTTTGTGAAAAGTGGCTTGATCAACCTAAGTTGATCAAGCCATAAATGACTATGGAAGCAAAACTGTATCAATAATGTGTATCACTCCATTGTCTGCATTGACATCTGGTACTACTACAGTGGCATCATTTATCATTACTTTTCCGCTCATTAACTTTATCGAGAGAGACTTGCCGTTTACTGTTGGCGCCTCCATATCGCCTTTTATATCAGACGACATAATCTTACCTGCTACAACATGATAAGTTAAAATTGCAATAAGCTTTTCCTTATTTTCTGGTTTTAATAGATCAGTCAGTGTTGCTGAGTCTATCTTTGCAAATGCCTCATCTGTTGGTGCAAACACTGTAAATGGACCTTTGCCTTTCAATGTCTCTACAAGACCAGCAGCCTCTACTGCAATTACCAAAGTTTTGAACTTTCCACCTTTTACAGCTGTTTCAACTAAATCAGGCAAATGCCCTCCTGCGTGTCCAATGCTGGTAAGGCCAGTAAATAATGACGCTACAAAAAATAAAACTATACTAAACTTTTTCATTCAATTTCCTTTCAATTATCGAAGCCAAGAAATATTGTTAGTCTTACTGGTTTCAATTGAAAAAAATGCAGATTAGATATCTAAATAATGCGGAAAATTTGCGTCAAATTGTAACTTGAAAAAAATTATTTTATCCTCTCGACCTAATCTGTCCAAATTATTTTAGAATTACTACTCTATGACCCTATCACAACGCACATCGCTCTTTATATTAGTGATCAGCGCTATTGAAATATCGTTACTTGTCTTGGGACCTAGCTATAGGCAAAGCGCTGTCTTTTATTTCTCATTCGCTCCATTGGATTTGACACGTCCATACAAAGAGGTATTTTTTCTCCAAAAATATCTCATGTTTATTTCTTATGGATTTATTCATTCGAACGCAATCCACTTATTAATAAATGTTATAGCTCTGTTTTTGCTAGGAAAAATTCTGAGAAAGTTAGGAAAAGACAACCTAACATTTTTGATATTTTTGCTATCCAATCTTGGTGGGGCAACTTTTTACTATTTCCTCGAACCCACTAGTCCAGTGCCGTTGATAGGAGCTAACTGTGCATCTTTTGGTTTATTAGCGTTTGTTCTGAGTGAAGAATTGATAAAAAGATTAAGGAGGAAGCGTTCAGTTAATCAGATGATGTATGTTTTATTAATTTTTATCTTTGCGCATATTTTATATTTTTATGCGTTCTCTGCAATACTGCCTGTATCTATACTGTGGCAGGGACACTTGGGTGCTTTTTTAGTTGGGACATTTATAGCCCTTGTATGCCAAAAAAACTGATAGAAATGATTTCTGCTATATCAAATCAGCACATTGAAAACATTATTTATTTTATAACCGATTAAAGTCTTTACAGATAGCTTAACGGTTATGGATTGACCCTCTGCCATACTCTTCTGTAAACCATTGTTATCTTGAACATATTTTACCAGATAATCTCTTTACCCACATATCCTTTTTACCTCTTATTAAGCTCAAAAATCCTCTAAAAAATATTTGCGTTTAAAGTCGAAATAAATCCATTCTGGGCATTAAGCCCAAAAGATGTTTGCTATATTCATGATTCGGGTGGTCAAATAGCGTATCTGTTTCTGCTATTTCACATATTCGACCATTTTGCATCACGGCAACTCGATCACACATTTGTCTGATTACAGGTAAATCGTGCGAAATAAATAGCATTGTAAGACTTAATTCCTCTTGTAAATCTTTTAATAAATTTAATATGTTAGCTTGCACTGAGACGTCTAATGCTGAGGTTGGCTCATCACAAATAAGGATTTCTGGTCTTGATGCAAGTGCTCTAGCGATTGAAATCCTTTGTCTCTGACCACCAGAAAACTCATGTGGGTATTTTCTAAGAGAGGTGCTTGGCATGCCAACAAAAGAGATCAAATCTCGTACAACTACGGCTGCTTCACTTTGATTTCTAGTTGATCGATGAAAACGAATTGGTTCAGATACTATATCTTCAACGGTCATCCTAGAATTTAGAGAAGAATATGGATCTTGAAAAATCATTTGCATTTTTCTCCTTATTAGAGAGGTTTTAGTTTTTTTGGTTTTCTGCAAAACGTTATGGCCGAATATATCAATATCACCTGATTTTGGTGTATATAATCCTGCAATTAGACGGGCGAGAGTGCTTTTTCCTGACCCGCTCTCTCCTACTAATCCAAAACTTTCACCTGTCTTTATCTCAATCGATACATCATCCACAGCTTTTAATGAAATACGATTTTTGCGAAATAAAGCCTTCCGAATAGAAAATTCAATTGATAAATTTTTTACGGAAACAGCTATATCATGGGTATTGGAGGGTTTATTTCTTGAAAGCCAGTGATCGCTTACATTTTCGAGAGTAACTTTTTCTGTTGATCCATCAATGTAGTCAACAACAGTAAACCGATGAAGCTTTTGATCTCCACTGGGTACTGCAGATATTAAACTTTTTGTATAGTCATGTTTTGGCTTTTGAAGAACCTGAGTTACTTCTCCCTGCTCAACAAGTTGTCCGTTATACATTACCGCGACCCGATCAGCGATCTCTGCTATAACTCCTATATCGTGAGTTACAATTATAACCCCTAAGTTGCGCTGCTTACACAGCGATTTCATTAGATCCAAAATTTGTTTTTGGATCGATACATCTAACGCAGTAGTAGGTTCATCTGCAATTATTAAGTCAGGGTCACCTGCCAACGCAAGAGCAATAACAACTCGTTGCCGCATTCCGCCGGAAAATTGATGAGGGTAGGCGTTTAAACGTGGTTCAGGATCTGGGATGCCAACTGAGTCAAGTAGCTCAATTGATTTCTCTCGAGCGGATGCTCCAGAAATTTTCAAAGTTTCAATAAGTGTTTCTGATAACTGTTTGCCAATAGTCATGAGTGGGTTTAATGAAGTCTGAGGATCTTGAAAAATAGTACCTATTTTTGTTCCTCTTAACTTTCTCATCTCCTCGTTAGATAATTGATCTATTCGTGTTCCATCAAAAATAATTTCACCTCCTGAAATAATACCGGGGGGTTCTAAAAGATTTATAACAGAATTGCCTACAGTTGACTTGCCAGCACCGCTTTCTCCTACCAAACCTAGGACCTCACCCTTAGCGACCGCAAGTGAGACCTTATTTACAGCTGAGACTTGCCCTCTGCGTGAAGGGAAATCTACACTGAGATTATTGATTTCAAGAAGATTGGTCATCGTAATTTTGGATTGAGTGCATCTCGCATCCAGTCCCCTAATAAATTTACAGAAAAAACCAATATTATTAGAGCAATAGCTGGAAAAAGAGTAATCCACCAAAGTCCAGAGAAAAGGAATTCATTTCCTACCCTTATAAGGGTACCTAGCGATGGTGTAGTTGGTGGTATACCTTGGCCAAGAAAACTTAAAGTTGCCTCCGCAATAATCGCAAGTGCGAGACCGATAGTGGCGATAACGAGGACAGGGCGAAGTGTATTTGGTAAAATATGTCGCAGAATTATTGTAAATTTTGGCAATCCAATAAGCTTAGCTGCCTGAACATATTCTTTTTCAGCCTCCACAAGTGTAGCGCCTCGTGCAACTCTTGCAAACTGAGGCCAATCTGTAAGCCCAATAGCGACAATCACAACATAGATTGCAAACTCCTCGCGTAATTCTAGAGGCAGGGCTGCTCTACCAATCCCATTAATGAGTATTGCAACTAAAATCCCTGGGATGGTAAGTTGCACATCCGCTATTCGCATAATAATTGTGTCTGTAAAGCCTCCAAAATATCCTGAAATCACCCCTAAGGTTACTCCTAGCAACATTCCTAAAAAAACAGCTGCTATGCCAACAAGAATTGAAATGCGTCCACCGTAAAGAATGGTCGAAAGCATGTCACGTCCTTGATTGTCCGTTCCAAGAAGGTATGCAGACGATCCTCCATCTGCCCAGGCTGGAGGAAGTTTCCCATCCCATAAAGAAATCTGTGCGGGATCAAACGGATTATATGGTGCAATTAAAGGTGCTGCAAAAGCAGCGGTAATCGCTATAAAAGTGATGCATGCTGCAATTATAGCTCCTGGCGTAGTAAAAAAAGAATAGACAATATCATTGTCTAGAAATCGCTTCCAACGAGATTTTAATTGGTCTAATTTTTCCAATTTATGATCCTCCGCGTCTTATCCGGGGGTCAACAATAAAGTAAAGAATGTCGACTATAAGATTTATCACAACAAAAAGCAAAGCAACGAAAATTAAATAGGCTGCCATTATAGGCACGTCCACAAAATCTACTGCTTGGATAAACATCAAACCAGTTCCTGGCCACTGAAAAACCGTTTCCGTGATAACGGAATAGGCTATAAGTCCCCCGATATTTAAGCCAATTATTGTTATTACAGGAACAAGTGTGTTACGCAGAGCATGCCCGAAATGAATAGCTCTGTTCGCTAACCCCCGAGCTCTCGCAAACTTTATATAATCTGATCTCATCACTTCCAGCATTTCTGCTCTAACAAGCCTCAAAATCATTGTGAGCTGGAAAAGCGACAATGTGACTGCCGGTAAAATTATTGACCTCCATCCATCGACAGTGAGTAAGGATGTTTTCCACCCACCTAGTTCAATTACTCCCGCTCTACCAGAAGAAGGCAACCATCGTAGATACACCGCGAAAAGATAAATCAGACCTATACCGATGATGAAGGTCGGTAAGCTTACACCTATTAGACTAACGCTCATTATTATCTTACTTACCCAAGAATAACGTCGGATACCTGTATATACACCAAGAACGATCCCTATGAACACAGCGATGACGGCTGAAGCAAAAACCAACTCTAGTGTTGCTGGCAGCCTCTCTAATATTAATTGACTTACTGGCTGTTTAATTCGGTATGAAAGTCCAAAATCCCCTTTTACAACATTAAGCATAAACCTCTGATATTGTACCAGAATTGGATCATCTAATCCAAGTTGTTGCCTAATTTCAATTCTTTGTTCTCTGGTTGCGTCTTGCCCAACCATATTATTAACGGGATCGCCAACAAAATTAAACAACGAAAAGCTGATGGCTGAAACAACTGCCATTACCAAAAGAGCCTGGGCTAACCGATTAAGAATAAAATAAAACATGAGACCTTTTAATAAAAGGGGTGCCATAAAAAGGGCACCCCTAATATTGATAATTTTATTTGAAGACTACATAGCGTGGTCTTAAATGGTCGTCCGCAGCAATTGGCACATCAACATTATCTTTCATGCTCCAGCCAAGTACCTGGTGGTGAATAGGCAGATATGGCATCTCTTTTTTAATTATTTGCCAAGCTTCATCTATTAGAGCCGTACGCTTTGGAATATCAGTTTCTGTCTCAATCAGCTTGGTAATTTCATTTACTCTAGCATTATTGTAACCAATACCGTTCCATGATCCCTCTCCGTCAAACAGGTAGGAGAAAACGTAGTGGCTATCTAACGTGGACACACCCCATCCTAACATGTAAAAGTCAGAGGTTCTTTTTTGAATCTTTGGGAAGTGCTGTGCTTTTGGTATAGCGTCTAGGTTCACTTTAACTCCAATTTTCGCTAACATCGCAACAGCGGCTTGACAGATTTTTTCATCGTTATTATAGCGGTTATTTGGACAATCGAGCTGAATTTCAAACCCATCTGCATAACCTGCTTGTTCCATTAAGCTTTTAGCTTTGCCTAAATCGAAACCGTACTGCTTATCTAGTTCAGGGGTATTTCCTAACACACCTGGCGGTGTAATAATACCGGTAGGAAATGATAATCCGTCCATAACAACTCTCTGAATGGCATCTTTATCTATTGCAAGATTGAATGCTTCTCTAACTCTTATATCTCTAAACGGATTTTTTCCTTTGATGTTTGAACTTCGTAATTCATCGACGCCTTGGTCCATACCAAAGAAAATAGAACGAACTTGCGCAACAGTTTTTGTGGTTAGACCATCTGTAGCTTCAATTCGCTTTAAATCCTGTAAAGGAGCATCCAATACGAAATCTACTTCACCAGATAATAATGCAGCAACGCGGGTTGCAGCATTTTTAATCGGTCTGTACTCTATGCGATCAACATTTCCAGGAAACATAGAGTCTCCCCACCAATTTGAATTACGGGTAAGCACGGAAAGCTCTTCTGGTGCTCTACTTGTAAGCATAAATGGTCCAGTTCCATTAGAATTTCGTACAGAAAACGTTTCTTCTTCTGCCGCAAAATCCTGTGGTTTTTCAACTCCATTAGCTTTTGCCCAACCACTATCCATAATGTATACATTTGTTAGTGTGTTGGGAAGAATTGGATTTGCTCCATCAGTAACGAGTTTCACTGTAAAGTCATCAATCACTTCAATTTTAGCAACAGTTTTTACTTGCTCTTTATAATCAGAAGACTCTTCAAGCGCTCTATTGAATGAAAAAACAACGTCTTCTGCTGTAAAGTCAGCACCATCATGAAATTTCACTCCTTGACGTAGTTTGAAGGTCCACCCATCTGGTGAAGCTGTCCAGCTTTCTGCTAATTCTGGAACAAGGTTCATTTCAATATCACGAGCAACTAGTGCCTCGTATATTTGTCCATTGAATGCAATTGTCGGACTCTCATTTTGGGAATGAGGGTCCATAGTCAATGCGTCTCCTTGGCTTGTCCAACGAAGGACGTTTTCAGCATTTGCAGCCGTTGCCGCGATAAGGGCAACTGAAAACAGCTTTGCTAAATTAAAAAAGTTCATATTTACCTCCTAAAAATCATAATAATAAAAAGGCTAGGCTTGTTAGGTTTTAGTGTCTATAGTTTTTTTTTTAACTGTCGCAAAGTTAACTTTAATATGTCTGTATTTAACAAAGCTTTTTAATGACTTTACTCGATCGAGCCCTAGAAAAATCTGAAAATTTATTCTCTGATGGTGAATTTATTACAAAGCTATCTAGCTTAGTAAGCCTCGTCACAGATAGTAAAAATTCTATGTCTAACGATGACTTGACGAATTACTACTCTAAAGGACTCTTAGGAATTTTGGTGGAGTTGGGTATCCAAACAAAAATTATTGATAACCCTATTAAAAATTGCCCACCGTTTTTAATTGGAACGAGAATAGAGTCACCTAAATTAAAAACAATACTTCTATACGGACATGGGGATACAGTCCCGCTACAACAAGGGCAGTGGAATGATGGAATATGCCCGAATGAATTAAAAATCATTGGCGAAAAAATTTATGGCAGAGGCGTCGCCGATAACAAAGGTCAACACCTGATAAATTTACTAGCGCTGCGTTCTATTTTAAAAAACGCGCAAAAAACTTGGGTTTAATCTAAAAGTTATTTTTGAAATGGGTGAAGAAATTGGTTCGCCAGGGCTATTTGAACTTTGCGAGCAGCACAAAGACTATCTGAAATCTGATGTCTTAATTGCTTCAGATGGTCCTAGGGTCGCCATTGATGTGCCGACCTTGTTTCTGGGTTCAAGAGGAGCAATAAACTTTGAACTTGAAGTTAAATACCGCGAGGGTGCCCATCATTCAGGAAATTGGGGGGGCGTTTTAAGAGATCCTGGCGTCAGGTTATCACATGCGTTGAGTGTTATTGCGGATAAAAATGGAAAAATTTTAATAGAGAATTGGAAACCAACTTCTCTTACAGCAGAAGTGCGTGATCGTTTGAAATTGTTACCTTCCACTATTTCTGAAACCTTAGAAATTGATGAAAATTGGGGGGAACCTAAACTGTCTGCAAATGAAAAACTATTTGGATGGAACTCATTTTCTATTCTTGCTCTGGGTTCAGGCGATATTAATATACCCGTAAATGCAATTCAACCTTCGGCAAACGCATTATGTCAGCTGAGATTTGTTGTCGGAACTGATGCAGACAAGATCATTTCCTCTCTACGAGATCATCTTGATCGACATGGTTTTGAAGATATAAAAATTATTACGGATAACGCTATAAATTTCGAAGCAACAAGAACTAATTTGAATAATATTTGGTTGGAAAAAGTTGAGGGCATTTTAGAGGAATTTCACGGAGATAAAATTCATGTGATCCCAAACCTAGCTGGCTCCCTTCCGAATAATTGCTTTACTGACGTTCTAAACGTTCCAACAATTTGGATACCACACTCATATAAGGAGTGTTCGCAACATGCTCCTAATGAACATTTACCAATCAAATTACTTAGAGATGCTCTTCTATTGATGACAAATCTATACTGGTATTTGGGTGACAATGACTAATAAATTTAATTTATGAATGATTGATGACTTTTAATTGACGGGGAATTTTTGAAAGTATCTCTGGTCCATCATCGTGTAATATAACAACTTCTTCAAGCCTCACGCCAAATTTACCTGGCATATAAATGCCTGGTTCAATGGAGAAAACCATTCCTGGCTCTAAAATAGTTTCCGAAGATGATGTTATAAAGGGTGCCTCATGGATTTCAGTACCTAGTCCATGGCCAGTTCTATGAATAAAATATTTTCCAAAACCTTCTTTTTCAATAGCCTCTCGAGCTGCTTTGTCTATATTTTTGGCAATTTCCCCAGGAATGGCCGCTTTCAAAGCTGCACAAATTGCGTCTTCAACAATTTGATGGACCAAAGCATAATCTTTGTGAGGATTCCCTATGGTCGACATTCGAGTTATATCAGATGTATACCTTTCAAATCTTCCACCCAGATCAATAACGATTGCATCTCCCTCTTTTAATTTTCTAGATCCTGTTTGATGATGAGGGAACGCACTATTTTCACCTGACGCAACGATAGAAAACTGTGGTGATGCTCCTTGATCGGAGAAACTATTTTGTATAGCTAAGGCTATATCTTCTTCGGAAAGTCCTGGCTTTATTATTTCCCAGGCCCTCTGCATAGCTAGATCGGCTTGATGCGCATTTATCCGCAAAATCTTCTGCTCACCAGTATCCTTTTGCATTCTTAAAACCCCAATAGTTGATGATGTAAATAACCTCTTTAGATTTTTCAGTTTATCTTGGATAATTGCTGCATGATCGGCACGCATAGTATCATCAATAACAAAGGTTCTAAAAGAATGGCTTTTCATATCCGAAAGCACGCTATCAACTGCCGTTAATGGGCCAGATGCATCTGACCAATTATAAAATTCAATATCAGTATGTTGTCTTGCACTTTTTGCCTCAAGTTCAGGCATTAAAAAAGCAGAATCGGAGAGGGTTAGAAAAAATAAAAGTGGGCGCTCATCCGCATGCGGGTTCACTCCAATGAGCCAATTGAGATTTGCACCCGGCGCTAAAACTATTAAATCGACCTCTTGTTCCTCCATTTTATCGCGTAATCTTTTGATTTTATCCATGTTTACCTTCTACGTAAAAGTTATTTAAACTACAAGATCGCAATAGTTTAAATAACTTTTCAAGCAAATGTAAGGAATTCAATTTAAAAATATTACTTATGCATTTTTAAAAATTATGTGACCAAAATCAATTGCTCCAAGAAGGTCGAGAGGTTTGACCAACCCCTTTATCTAAGGTAAATATTATTTCTTTTTTGGTGTGAATTCATACCTATTTGGGGGGATAGATTAGTTCAAATAAACCTAAGCAATTGATTAAATTTAAAGTAAGTGGAATGTTGTGGCGGACAGGCCCTCTACCACACTCCTTCGTAAGCCTTTGTTATCTTAATTATATTTTATCAGATAATCTCTATACCCACAAATAGTCATACAACTTATTTCCTAATAGGGGCTCCAGGTTCTAAATTGAGGACTTGGATATGACCAATTTGTTCCAGTATGTTGTACAAGCGTATTCCTTTACCTTTTCTGACTGAGGAAGGAGAAGCAGTCTTTTCTAGTAAGGTAGCGAATTCTTCCCACTGGTCTGGTTTATCTATATCACGAAATCGAGGCAGGTCATCTGGGATTTTCTCTTTAGTAACTTCAGGCAAATGATCCAAATATATTATAGCATTTGGTTCCAAGGACGTGTCTAGCGATGTAGAACAATGATTTTCGAAAAACATTAATCGCTCATTATTGTAGCCAGGGTGGTCAACCGCAAGTATTGAAAAGCATTCTTTGCAATATATTCTTGTGGATTTAACCCCCATTCTCAATTGGAAAGCTGCCATATTCTCCAAGCCAGAAAAGCTCTTTATGTCTGAATCGACATAAACTAGTTTTGGCAGGTCATGGGGCTTTACCCCCCCCCCTGTTTGTGGGCCCACTCCAGAGCTTGGCGACAGTCTTCGCATACACAGATGAGTGTTCTGTAAACCTTTTCTGTTTCTAAATTTATGGAGCATTTACCACAATGACATTTTATTTTGTTCATAGATCTCTTATAAAAATAATCTTATATCGAAGTAATCTATCAGAAAAATTTTAAAAACTATAATTTTGCAGTAGATTATAATTCAAGGAGTATTTCCGTTTTTTTTAAAAGCTATTTATAAAACCATACAGAATCTTTTCCTAGAAAAGCATTAATGGAAACCCTATCACCTACCCTAACTTTAATAGGCTCATCAAATAGATATATAGGTGTGCTCCAATGAGAGGAAACATCTCCAGGTATATTTTCGTATTGTATGTCTTCATAAAGCTTAACTGACATCCATTGAATTATTCCTACACAAGTTCCATTTTTATTTGCCTCAAACTCTAAGCTCTTTTTTTCATTCACAACTTTATTTGGATCACTAAGGCAAATGTCAAATGCATCTTTAGGATTGCTTAAAAAAGGTGCCTTGTTTTCAAGCTTTACATTGATTTTATTCGCGGTTATCGAATTAAATTTTGATAGGTCATATCCACAAACGCTAGCAACATTAGTAACATTCAAAATTTCTAAACTATCTCCAATAAGGGCAACTCTGATCTTCCCACTCTCAGGAATAACTTTTCCACCATCTTTTAGCAATCTTGCATTTGCATCTGCCAAAGTAGTTCTAACTCCCTCACCTACAAATTCTGATGATAATATTTCTGATATTAAAATATCAGCTTTGCGAGGTAGGTCCTCACCCACTAGTAGCTCCGTTGATTTTTTATTTAATACGGTGATCTTTTCTTGGTAGCCATTTTCATGGATTATCTCTCTTGCTGTTTTAGAAATTGTCTCAATAGTTTCAGAGGTAATCACCTGCTTTGCACCACTATCTGCAGCCATCATCGATAATAATCCCGATCCTGTACCTATTTCTAAAACTAACATTTCTTCTTCGACTGCACGCTTTATAGCAGCGGAATATGCATCATTTCTTGCAGTGTCATTCATCATGGACAAATGCCATATTGGGACGGCCTTAGCTGAAACGTCATTTAGTTTCATCCTAGGTTCTACTAAATGAGGATCTAGCTCGATTGCCTTTTTTAAAGTAGTATAAGCCTCATAGTATCTACGTTCGCCTTTTAAAAAGTTACCCAGATTATTGAAAGCAAGTGCAAATTTAGGCTGTAATTCTACTACCTTTTTAAAATTTGCTTCTGCATCAGATTTTTTTCCTAGTTTCGCATAAATTATGCCAAGGTTGGTGTAAGCGTCGGCATACCTTGGCTTTAATTTAATTGCTTTTTTGTAACTCTCCTCAGCTTCATACATATTTCCAAGTTTCATTGAGATATTTCCGAGATTATATAGCGCCAATGCAGAATCTGGGTTGAGTGAAAGTGTTTCAGTAAAACTGAGAGCCGCTTCTTCATCTTTTTTCAATTTTACAAGACATAGTCCCATGCCTAGGTGTGCCTCTGACAATGTTGGTTTTAACAGGATGGCTTTTCTGTAGCTTTCTGTTGCCTCTTCAATTTTATTTAGCTCACGCAATGTATTTCCCATGTTATTATGGGCTTGGGCTGAGTCAGGGAACAAAGAAACGGTCTTTCTATTGGTAGCTAAGGCGTCATTTAATCTGCCACTCTTTTTCAATGTAGATCCCAATATTTGGTACAATTTTACATTGTCAGGAAATTTTTCGATCAGGGATAGAGCCAGTACTTCTGCCTTTTTGTAACTCCCATTTAGATATAGTTCGCCAAGATTTCGTATCGAAGCCTCAGGAACACTGCTATTCTTAGAACTCTTTTTATTCATTTTTACCTTAAAGAAATGACAGGTCATATTATTTCAAGGCAAAGTTTAATTCAACAATTGACTATTAGTTTGGCAATATAGGACTTTAATTCGAATGCTCAGTATTAATAAAAAATAGAGAGAATATCGTGGCGGACAGGATGGGATTCGAACCCACGGAGGAGTTTCCCCCTCACTCCCTTAGCAGGGGAGCGCCTTAAACCACTCGGCCACCTGTCCACGTAAAGGGTTACAATGCTATTCGTTTCTGTTCAAGGATAAAAAGCTTCTTTTCTGACATTTAATTTTTATTTGTGGCCTTTGTTACAGCTGCGCGTTATCAATATAGGAATGTACAAAATTCTGCTGTTTTCATTTGTTTTTCTAGCTTTAGACCAAGTGTCTAAATGGTTTGTAGTTTTCTATTTGGAATTAGAAAAAAAACTTTATCTAAACCTTAACAATCAGTTTATGAATTTCTACATGGCCTGGAACAAGGGTATAAATTTTGGTCTTTTCGAGGGCGATAGTACTGGTCAAGCATACATTTTGACTGGGATTTCGATTGCTATCTCTGTAGTGTTTTTTATCTGGTTAAGAAATTCGACAAGTCTTCTAATTCAAATACTAGCGTCCTTAGTTATTGGAGGTGCCTTGGGTAATGCGATAGATAGACTTCTATATGGAGCAGTTGCTGATTTCGTAAATGTTACCTGTTGTGGAATTAGAAACCCTTATTCTTTTAATTTAGCCGACGTATTTATATTTATTGGGCTAATAGGGCTATTAATTTTCAAGTACGACGAAAAACATAACTAGATTGGTTGCGGAATCTTCTTTGATGTACTAACAATAGTATGCTATTTTTAAAACATACTAAATATTGTGGATAAAAACATATGAACCTAGAGAACCTCGGGTTATCTTCTAAAAGTTTACAGCCTAGTCGGATACGGCAACTCGATATTCATACCAGCAACCAAATCGCTGCTGGTGAAGTTATTGAAAGACCTAGTTCAGCTTTGAAAGAGTTAGTAGAAAACTCAATAGACGCGGGCGCAGACTTAATAGAAATAGTTTATTCAAATGGTGGAAAATCTTTTTTAAGCGTAAAAGATAATGGCTATGGAATTAATAAAGAGGACTTGTCATTAGCTGTATCAAGGCATGCAACCTCTAAAATACGTACGATTGGTGATCTGATAACCATAAATAGTCTGGGGTTCAGGGGAGAAGCGCTCGCCTCTATCGGGTCAGTCTCTGAGTTAACAATAAAATCAAAGTTTATCAAAGCGAGTGAGACGTTTGAGATGTCCAGTAGATATGGAGAATTGAAACAGATTAAGCCCTCGCAGCATCTTGAAGGTACTCTCATAGAAATCAAAAACCTTTTTAAATCTATTCCGGCTCGATTAAAATTTTTGAAATCCGACAGAGCAGAAGGAATTTCCATTCTAGAGGTTGTGAAGAAATTAGCATTATCACACCCAGAGATTAGCTTTAGGCTTTTTGAAATTAAAGACGAAGGAAACCCAAGAGAAATTCTACGGTTGGAAAAATCCACTGGCTCTAATGGGTTGAGCAAAAGAATACAAGAGGTGCTTAAAAATTCATTCATGGAAAACTCCCAGCGAGTCGACTATGAAAGTAAAACTGTAAAAGTTACGGGCTATATCGGTTCTCCCACTTTTATCTCTGGAAAAGCTAATGGTTGCTATTTTTTTGTAAATGGGCGGTTTGTAAGAGACCGGTCCTTGCTTAGCTTTATAAGATTAGCGTATGGGGATCTATTGGAAAAGAGCGGTTTCCCCTCTGCGATACTTTTTCTCAATGTTCCGAGTGAAGAAATAGATGTAAATGTCCACCCTTCAAAAATGGAAATCAAGTTTAAAAAACCCAATCTAATTAGAACATGTCTTAAATCTGCAGTACGCAACAGTCTGAATGTCGAGAGATTTAGTGCAAGAAGCCACTTAAGCAAACAGGCCTACTCTTATTTCAGAAAAGATTCGAGTTTTCAAAATCATCAGAGAATTGATTTTTCTAGCGACAGGAGAGAAAGCCTTGATCTTGGAGAAACACTGAATTTAGCTACCAGTTTTAATCCAGAAGATGATATTACTCACAAGATTAAACACGCGCAAAGCCGCGATAATAATAGACTAGGTACACCTAAAGCACATTTATTTAAGAATTTTATAGTTGCACAGAATGATAACGAGTTAGTTATAGTTGATCAGCATGCAGCACATGAAAGAATTCTGTACGAAAAACTCAAGGCACAGAAATACGATCAAGGGATAGCGATCCAAGAGTTATTGGTTCCTGAAATAGTAGAATTTACTAGTGTTGAAGTGGATGCCATTATTGAAAAAAAGAGCATTATGAAGCAATTAGGTTTAGAAATAGAGAGGTTTGGGCCAGCATCGATATGTATAAGAGGAATACCTGCAGTGTTGGGAGATATTTGCCCAAAAACACTGCTTATCGATCTTTTGGATGATTTGGAAAATTTTGATTCTCCTGAGAGTTTAGAGAACAAAATTGATAAAGTTTTTTCTAGTATGGCGTGTCATGGGTCAGTAAGGTCTGGCAGAATACTTAATTACGAGGAAATGGATACTCTACTGAGAGAAATGGAGAAAACGCCGAATAGTGATCAATGTAACCATGGCAGACCTACTTATTTAAAATTGGACTTAGAGAAAATAAATAAGCTATTCGGGCGTACATAATGAGTAGTATTGACCCACTATTAGTTATTGTGTTAGCGAGCGCTCTATTTTTTTTAGCAGGTTTTTTAGTATTTAGGCAGTTTCGATCTTCAGATAAGGATGAGCTAGATAATAGTGAGGCCCTTAAAGAGGCTTTAAGAGATTTATCGGTGAACCAACAGCAGATTGTAGGCAGTATAAAGGTAATCACAGATACACAAACCACTTCGCAGGCAGCTATTATTAAACACGTTGAGAGTAGATTAGAGGAGATACAGAAATCAATTTCCTCTTCGTTGTCAGGAAGTTCTGTAAAAACTGCGCAGACATTAGGGGAGTTGCAGCAGAGACTGCAAACTATAGATAAAGCGCAAACAAATATAGAAAAATTGTCAGGAGAGGTGTTGGGTTTGCAGGAAATTTTGTCCAATAAGCAGGCCAGAGGTGTTTTTGGTGAAATCCAGCTTAAGGATATTGTGAGTAAAGCTCTTCCATCAGATGCTTATGATTTTCAATTTACTTTGTCTAACGGTAAACGGGCTGACTGCATTATTTTTCTCCCAGAGCCTCAAGGCAATATAGTCATTGATAGCAAGTTTCCTCTAGAGGCATATAATGGTATGATATCGAACACAAACGAAGTTGATAAAAGCAAAAATATTCAATTATTTCAGAACTCAATAAAAACTCATATAAAAGACATTTCTGAAAAATATATTATCGAGGGAGAGACTGCAGATGGAGCCATATTGTTTTTACCCTCTGAGGCAATTTATGCTGAGCTTCATGCAAATTTTTCAAATTTGGTAAATGAAGGATTTGAGTCACGTGTTTGGATTGTTTCACCTACCACTTTGATGGCAACATTAAATACTATGAGGGCTATCTTAAAAGATGAAAGATTGCGTCGTCACACCAGTCGCATTAGAGCAGAGTTAGACTTGCTGTATAAAGATATGCTGCGATTGGAGGGACGAATTATTAATTTGGATAAACATTTTACGCTTGCATCAAAAGATGTTGACGAAATAAAAATTTCAGCAAAAAAAGCATCTAAGCGGGTATTTAACATCGAGCGTTTTGAGTTTGAAGAATTATCGCAATCAGACACTAGAGATAAAACAGATTCGTCTGAGGTTGGAAAAATACTAGATAGCGAAGGCTCGAAAAAAATAAAATTAATTTAAACGAAAATGGGAGTAAATGATGAAAAAACTAGTGTTATGTGGTTTGTTTTTTGCCATTCTATGTCTGCCTAGCTGCGGTACTGTTGGTGGAGCAATAAGCGGTTTGGGTGCTGACCTTGACATGGTCGGGGGCGCTATTGCAGGCTATTAAAGATCATGAAAAGTGACCGATATGCTAAAAACG
This sequence comes from uncultured Alphaproteobacteria bacterium, assembly GCA_902537415.1. Taxonomy (GTDB): domain Bacteria; phylum Pseudomonadota; class Alphaproteobacteria; order Rhodobacterales; family Rhodobacteraceae; genus CACIJG01. Next base: position 28,810 of record CACBBC010000006.1, read on the forward strand.
CATGAATGATATGCATCTTGTGCTATTCAAAAACAGACAACTTACCCTTATGTTCACTTAATGAAAGGGTATTGAAATGACTAGTTTGCAAAAAGGTTATCAATCATTAACTTCTACGGCGATGAAAGCTGAGATGCTAGAACCGGACGTAGAGCTTGAGTTGGCGCGAAAATGGCATCGAGAAGGTTGCGAGAAATCACTACATAGGCTTGTTAATGCATACATGAGATTAGCAGTCTCTATGGCATCAAAGTATGTAAAATACGGAGTAGATACTAACGAATTAATTCAAGAGGCTGGAATAGGTCTGATGAAAGCAGCTGAAAAATTTGATCCAGAGAGGGGTGTGCGCTTTTCTACATATGCTACTTGGTGGATTAAGGCTTCTATACAAGACTTTGTACTCAGAAACTGGTCCTTAGTAAGGACGGGTTCAACAGCTTCTCAAAAATCTCTGTTTTTTAACTTAAAGCGTGTAAGGTCTCAAATAGAACGTGAATTTGATAGCACGGGAGCCTCGGTAGATTATGGTTCTCTGAATAAAATGGTTGCAGAAAAGATGGGAGTATCGCTCAGAGACGTAGAGATGATGGACACAAGACTGTCAGGAGGTGACTTTTCTCTAAATTCACTCCAACAGGGCGAGGAAGGCAGAGAGTGGATTGAGACGATTGAAGACGAAAATTCATATGGAGCTCATAGAGTTGAGAGAAATAAGGATGACGGAACAGTAAGATCCTGGATTGCGGAAGCAATAGAAACTTTAAACGACAGGGAAAAAACCATTGTCGTAGAACGTAAACTCCGTGATAAACCTAGGACGCTAGACTCGATCGGTGGTGAACTAGGAGTATCTAAAGAGAGAGTAAGACAATTGGAAGCTGAGGCTTTAAAGAAGCTGAGAAAGCACTTCGAAACACGCAAGGGTATTAGATCGGCATCAATTATTTAGCCACAAAAGATTGAATACTAGACATTTTCCGCTTAACTTAGATCTAATATCTGGAAACGCGAGAAAATGGATAAAATATTATTGGTAATATCAGGGGGAATAGCCGCCTATAAGTCTTTAGAATTGATACGGCTTTTTAAAAAGGCTGGTAAAGAGGTAAAATGTGTTGCTACTGATAGTGCCATGACGTTTATCACGTCTGCATCTGTAGAATATCTATCCGGCAACTCATTGAGAACAAGTCTTGAGGATCGTGAACAAGAAATGAAAATGGGTCATATAGAATTAGCAAGATGGCCCGATTTAGTTTTGGTGGCTCCAGCAACCGCAAACATCATTTCGTCCGTCGCTAATGGACTTGCAGCTGATCTCGCACAAACACTCTTGATGGCAACCACAAAGCAGATAGTTTTTGCCCCCTCAATGAATGTAAAAATGTGGGAAAATAAATTATTTCAAAAAAATATTGATACTCTGTTATCAAATGGATACGAATTTTTAGGTCCTACTGAGGGTGAAATGGCATGTGGCGAGTTTGGTATGGGTCGAATGATGGAACCACAACAAATTTTTCAATCCTTAGTTACGAAGTAATGTAGGTGTTGAAGTCAAAAAAAATTCTAGTCACAGCTGGGCCGACTCATGAATACTTAGATGATATAAGGTTCATTGGAAATAGAAGCTCTGGTAAACAGGGAGCCGAAATTGCAAAGTGTCTAGAGAAGCTTGAAGCGGATGTTACGTTGGTAATAGGTCCGGTAAATCTGGAGCTGACCAACTTAAGTAAGGTTATTAGAGTGGAAAGTGCAGTGCAGATGAATGACGCTGTTATTGAAACGGGCCCATTTGATATTGCAATATGTGCAGCAGCAGTTAGCGATTGGCGACCAAAAGAGAAGGCGAAAACAAAAATAAAGAAAAGCTCGATAGGTGAACCACAATTTTTGGAATTAGTAGAGAATCCAGATATTTTAAAAAATATATGCGTTGCTGAAAATAGGCCCAATCTGGTTATTGGCTTCGCAGCTGAGACTAATGATTTGTTAACTAATGCTAGATCGAAGTTGAAAAATAAAGGATGTGATTGGATTGTGGCTAATAAAGTATCTGCTGAAACTAATAATATGGGTGGTTGGGAGAATGAAGTGATTATAATAAAAAAAAACGAGGAAATTAAATTTGCGAAACAGAGTAAAGAAGGGATCGCAAAGCTAATTTGTAAAAAAATAGTTGAGGAATTTTCAGGTTAGTATTTTTCATTTGTTATAGGTGAAATAAACTTTGTTATTTTTAGGCAAATTTATACACGGTTAAATTGTTGAGAATTTATAAATGAATAGTCAAATAGATAATGAATATTTTGAACGCTATAAAAGGCATATTTTAGTAAAGAATATTGGTGGTCAAGGCCAGAAAAAATTGGGACAAGCTAAGGTACTTCTTATCGGTTTAGGGGGAATAGGCTCCACTGTTCTTCAACATTTAGCAGCTGCAGGAATTGGTAAAATTGGTTTAGTTGATCAAGATACTGTCGCACTATCTAATTTACAGAGACAGACAATTTATAAATATGAAGATATCGGACGAAAAAAAGTTAGTGTTGCATCAAATTTTGTTAAAAAACTGAATAAAAATGTTGAAATAACTGAGTATAACTTTTTTTTCGGTGGAGACGACACTTCAAAAATAATTAGTGAATACGATGTAGTTTTGGATGGCACTGACAATTTTGAGACTAGAAAACTCGTAAATATGCACTGCGTTGAGGAATGTAAACCTCTTATATTCGGAGGGGTTTCTGGTTGGGAAGGTCTTGTAAGTTTGTTTGTTTATAAGAATAGTGCGTGCTTTGACTGCGTCTTTACAAGTTCCGAAACAAGGTCTTCTTTTTTTGATTGCAGTTCAGAGGGTGTTCTGGGCGTAACTACCTCTTTAGTCGGAACCTTCATGGTAGCTGAGACAATTAAGCTCATATGCGAGACGGGGCAACTGCTAACAAATAAGCTTCTAATTTGTGATGCTCTAAACGGAGCGACTGAGGTTTTACACACAAAAAAAAGCGAAAAATGTAGCGCGTGTCAAAACATCGCTTAGTTACAGCATACTTGGCACTATTTGATCGGGGGGGCGGTGACCATCCAAATATGTTTTTATATTAATTATGACTTTTTCTCCCATCTCGATCCTTCCTTCTAATGTAGAAGAACCCATGTGAGGCAAAAGGAAAACGTTTTTCAAACTTTTAAAGTCAGAACCTATTACTTCTTCACTATCATACACATCAAGTCCAGCTCCTCCCAATCGCCCATCTTTCAGTTGTCTTACTAGAGCTTTCTGATCTATGATCTCTCCTCTAGAAATATTTACTAAATATGCACTGCGCTTCATTTTCCCAAGACATTTTGCGTCTAGCAAATATAAAGAAGATGAATTTAGCGAGGCGCTAACAACTAAAATATCAACGGCTGAAAGCATTTCTTCTAAATTTTCCCAGTATGTTGCTGATAAGCTTTTTTCAATGTTTTTGTGTAGGCGTCTCCTGTTATGGTAGTTTATATTCAGATCAAAAGCTCTTGCTCTTTTTGCAATTGCCTGGCCGATTCTACCCATTCCTAGAATCCCCAGTTTTTTTCCTGTAATCCTCATCCCAATCATCGCGGATGGGCTCCAGCCTTTCCAGTCACCAGACTGCATCTCTTCGTGACCTTCTCTTAACTTTCTAGGAATTGCCAAAATCAGCGCCATTGTCATATCAGCTGTGTCAGTGGTTAAAACACTAGGTGTGTTAGTAACAATGATACCTCTTTGTAAAGCAGTTTTAATATCAATATGATCATAGCCTGCTCCATAGTTTGCAATTAGCTTAAGTTTGGAACTTGCTACACTCAAAACACTAGCGTCTATTTTATCGCCGATAGTGGGTACAAGAATTTCGGCATCTTTTACAGCTGATAATAGTTCTTGCTTACTTATGGGATATTCTGCACTCGAGAGATCAACATTGAATAGCTCTTTCATTCTCTTTTCGACCCGGTCTTGCAACCTCCTCGTAATTATCACTTTGGGTTTTTTCATTGCTGTTGATTATGTGATCTATTTTGGTATTTTTTTTATTATGTGCATAACAATTAATAGAGATATAATATCTAATATCAAAACGTTTTCAAAAATATTTCTTAAAATACTACTAATTAATTTATTTCTCATAGTCAACGCTAAGTCTGTAAGTAGTGCTTCTATAATTAGCAAAAAAACAGGCCTTCCACTACCTAGGTTTGTATCTCTGAAAGGCAATAAAGTAAATTTGAGAAGAGGGCCCAGTTTAGATTATAAAATTGATTGGGTTTACCAAAGAAAACACTTGCCAGTTAAAATTGTGAGTGAGTTCGGTCACTGGAGAAAAGTAACTGATTTTGAGGGCTACACAGGCTGGATATATAAAGATCTACTTTCTGGATCAAGATATATTATCGTAAACAAAGAAGAAACTCTTTTAAGAAACAAAGCAGGTTTTGATTCTTTAGGTAAAGCAATTTTGAAGAGAGAGGTGATTGGAAAGTTAATTAAATGTGAGGGTTTATGGTGTTTCATTCGAATAAAAAATATGCGTGGGTATGTGCTTGCCGAGCACATTTGGGGAACCAGTAAAAGTAGATGATACCGATTTATGGAAGAAAGCGATAGCCTCTGCCTCTAATGGTCTTTAGATGCCTAGGGTTTGTTGGCTCTGGCTCTATTTTTTTGCGTAGTCTTGTAATTTGTACATCAACATTTCTTTCATTAAGGACTTGTTTTCCCTTACTAAGATCTAGGCCATTTATGACCATGTCCCTACTAATTATTTTTTCAGGATTAAGCGCAAATAAATTTAATAGGCTAGCTTCAAGGTTTGTTAGCTTTATTAAATGGTTTTCGTGGTAGAGTTCTAATCTTTGCAAGTCAAATATTTTATTTCCAATCTCAATACTCTTACCAGATTTCTTAGAACCTTCCTTTTCATTTCTTATCAACAATCTTTCCATTCTAAGCAAGAGTTCTTTTGGCTCAAAAGGTTTCGACAGATAATCATCGGCACCTACTTCTAGACCAGAAATTTTGTCTTTGGACTCTCCTTTTGCCGATAGAAAAATAGCAGGGACACTTTTTTCTTTCCTAACGCTCTCCAACAAATCAAGGCCACTTTCTCCTGGCATCATTATGTCTATTACCAACAAATCAAATTCAAAATAATCTAAAAGACACCTAGCCTCTGTAGAATTCCGTGCACTTGATATTAGAAACTCATTTTTGCTCAAGTAAGCACTGAGTAATGATAAAATACGTTTATCATCATCAACGAGCAATAAATGTGCTTTGTTTCGAGGCAGATTAATCCTCCTTCGATTCACTTGGAGTGTCTTTATCTTTTTACCAATATCACTATAATATACTCAATGCACAGAAAAGTTTATATGGTCCCGGAATCAAATTCTGGAAAAATTAAGAAAATTTAGGTATGCAGTATTAAGTATAATAGTGAGGTGACTTTTGATGGTTGATTCTTATGAAAATTTAAAGGGAAAAATTTGGATCGATGGGGAGCTAGTGGAATGGCAAGATGCGAGATTCCACTTGCTCACTCATGCCCTCCATTATGGTTCATCTGTATTTGAAGGTGAAAGAGCTTATGGGGGAAAAATATATAAAAGTTACGAGCATTCAGTTAGGTTAAGAAGGTCTGCAGAGTATGTTGATATGGAAGTCCCATACAGTGCTGATGAACTTGAAAGAGCCAAAAATCAAGTTCTTAACGCAAATCGACAAAAAGATGCTTATGTACGGGCTGTGGCATGGCGGGGGTCTGGTCCCGATATGGGCGTAGCATCCTCTAGAAACCCTGTCAGGGTCGCAGTTGCGTCATGGGAATGGGGAGCTTACTATGGAGACGCCAAAATGAAAGGTGCAAAGCTGGATATTTCAGATTGGAAAAGACCAAGTCCAGAGACAATACCTTGCTTCGCAAAAGCGTCTGGACTGTATATGATTTGTACTATGTCGAAGCATGCAGCGGAGGCTAAAGGGTGCTCTGACTCGTTAATGTTGGACTATAGGGGTTACGTTGCAGAAGCAACGGGCGCAAATATATTTTTTGTAAGAGATAATAAAGTACACACTCCTAAGCCAGATTGCTTTTTAAATGGGATCACTAGACAAACAGTCATTGGAATTCTTGAAAAGGCTGGGGTGGAAGTTATTGAGAGACATATTGAGCTCTCTGAACTAGAGGGATTTGAGCAGTGCTGGTTAACCGGTACAGCAGCTGAGGTAACACCGGTTGGACAAATAGATCGATTTAATTTTGAGGTCGGCGAATTAGCCAAGCAAGTTGCTAATGAATATGAAAAAGAAGTAAGATCTTAGGGAACAGTGGCTTCAGGCTGGAAAGATTGATTTGAGAAAAATAATAATTGATACCGATCCTGGTCAAGATGACGCGTTAGCAATGATGACCGCTTTTGGTGCGAAGCAAGATTTAAATGTCTTGGGAGTTACGTGTGTGGCGGGAAATGTGCCCCTAGACTTGACTTCTGTAAATGCACTTAAAATATGCGAACTAAGCGGTCTTTTTAGTGTCCCTGTGTTTAGGGGTAGTCCAGCTCCACTCAAAAGAAAATTGATAACTGCTGAGCATGTGCATGGAAAAACAGGACTTGATGGGACCGATCTATCAGTTAAAAAAAAGAAACTTGAGCCGACAGATGCAGTAGATTTTATAATAGAGTGCACAAAAAAATTTAAAGATGAAAAAATTACTATTTGTGCCCTTGGTCCGCTGACAAATGTCGCCAAAGCACTCAAAAAAGCTTCTGTATTGACCGAGTCCATAGAGGAGATTGTATTAATGGGAGGGGGCTTTTTTGAGGGTGGAAATATTACTCCTGCAGCAGAATTTAATATTTACGTGGACCCTGAGGCAGCAAAAATAGTTTTGGAAAGTGGACTAAAGATAACAATACTTCCATTGGACGTTACACATAAAACACTGGTCCAAAGAGATTTTCTTGAGAAATTGCGTAAGTCGGGAAAGAATAGTGCCATCCAAGCCGCAAAGCTTTTAGATTTTTTTGAAAGATATGATATGGAAAAATATGGAAGTCAAGGTGGCCCTTTACACGATCCTAATGTCATAGTGTATTTATTGAATCCGGAAATATATAGTGGAAGGCTAGTTAATGTTGAGGTTGAGGTTGGTTCAGATTTAACAAGGGGCATGACGGTTGTGGATTGGTGGAATGTAACTGACCGTCCACCGAATGCATACTACATTAACGAAGTAAAGGAGAATAAATTCTTTGAAACTGTATTGAATAATGTCCTTAATTTAGAAATATAATTTCGAAGACATAGAATCCAAAGGAGAAAACGCTGAAAAATAAAGAGAGAGAAAAAGCATTAAATCCCAAAATACATGATAAGGACTCTTATAAAGATCTACTTAGCTGTATAAAAAAAACTTTAAACCAAAACAAAGCAGTCGATATCACTGAAATTAAGGTAGATCAAAGCTTTTCTGAATTTGAAAATATATTAATTGCTTCAGGATCTTCTAATAGACAAGTTATTGCTTTAGCCGAGAAGGTTCAAGAAGGTGTTAAAAATTTGTTCCGCGTTAACTGCAAAGTAGAGGGAAAGGAGAACGCAGATTGGGTTTTGCTAGATTTTGGAGCAGTGATTGTTCATATCTTCAAACCAGAGGTGAGAGAGTATTACCAGATAGAAAAAATGTGGAAAGGGCATCTCACGCAGATCTCGAGTTAGTTTTATATAAATGAAAATAATTATAGTTGCACATGGTAAGATAAAAAAAGGACCTGAACGTGAACTAATATCAGACTATGTGACACGGTTTAACAAGCAATTTAATAACGATTTTTTGACTTCTTTAGAGATATCAGAGTCAAATGAGTTCGAAGGAATATTTAACACAAAAGTTTCACAAATGTTGGACGGCAAGGAGACAATGGTGTTACTTGATAAAAGTGGCGAACACCTTGACTCAGGAGGGTTTGCAAAACTCTTAAATACATTTTCAGAGAAGGGTATTAATAAGATTTTTTTTATTGTTGGAGGATCGGAGGGATTTCCAAAACTGCTCACCTCAAAAGCTAGAAAGGTTTTGGCACTTTCCAAAATGATCTTTCCTCACAAAATTGCTCGACTGATCCTAGTTGAACAGCTTTACAGAGCTAAATGTATCATAAATAGACACCCCTACCATAAGGCTTGAGCTTCTATGTGTAAGGAAAAAAAGAAATCTATTGTTTTGTGTATACTTGATGGGTTTGGATTAAGAGAAAAAAAAAGAGGGAATGCAGTATTTTTGGCAAGCACTCCAAATATAGACCGACTTCTCAGAAATTATCCCAACAGTACTTTAACAACATTTGGTAAAGAAGTTGGTCTGCCCGAAAATCAAATGGGAAATTCTGAGGTTGGTCACATGCATATAGGTGCGGGCAGAATAATTCAAAGCATGTTGCCAAGGATAGATGATGCGATATCCAGTGGGGCTTTAATTAACAATGATGACTTATTAGGAACACTATCGGATACAAAGTTAAGTGGAGGTGAAACTCATATTGCTGGACTGATCTCGGATGGAGGCGTGCATGGACACGCTAGGCACCTTAAAAGTTTAATGAAGGTCGCCTCAAAAAAAAGTTCAAAGGTCAACTTGCATTTATTTTCAGACGGTAGAGATGTTGAAACAAAAACTAGTCTTAACGACCTAAAAACCTTGATCTCCGAACTTCCCTCGAATGCAATCATTGCAACACTTATGGGACGATACTATTCAATGGATAGAGATAAACGTTGGGATAGAACTAAGAAAGCCTATGAGGCGATTGCAAATGGTGTAGGCAAGAATTATAGAGATCCATTAAAAGCAATTAAGGACTCTCATAACAAGGGAGTGACAGATGAATTTATAGAGCCAGCAATATTTAGCGAATACAATGGAATAAAAGGGATAGAGGATAGCCTGATTTTCTGTAATTTTAGAGCGGACCGAGCAAGACAAATCTTACACGCACTGACTGATAAGAATTTTATAAGTTTTTCACGTCCTAATGGAAAAATCTTTAATAAGGCGGTTGGTATGATTGAGTATGATACTGATTTCAAGCAAAAATTTAATGTGCTTTTTGAAAAACAAGAGATAAAAAATGGCCTTGGAGAGTGGGTAAGTCGAAATGGTCTCAAGCAATTTCGAGTAGCAGAGACAGAAAAATATCCACATGTCACGTATTTTTTAAATGGTGGAAGCGAATACGAATATGAGGGTGAAGAAAGATCTTTGGTACCAAGTCCTCAAGTTGAAGGCTATGAACAAAAACCACAAATGTCAGCAGAAGAAGTATGTAATAATCTAATATCTGCACTGGAAAGAAATTCTTTCGATTTGCTTATTGTGAATTTTGCCAACCCTGACATGGTAGGACATACAGGGAGTTTGAGTGCAGCAAGAGTAGCAGTTGAAACTGTGGACAAAATGTTGGGTAAAATATGTACTTGTTTAGATTCGGTTGGTGGGGAAGCATTGATAATATCTGATCATGGAAATTGCGAACAGATGTATATTGGAGACACAGAAAATCCGCATACCTACCATACACTAAATCCTGTTCCTTGCATTCTATATAGTGATAGGGAAAAAGTAAGTATAAGTTCAGGCTCGTTAATAGACATAGCTCCAACAATCTTGGAGTTATTGGGCAAAGACAAGCCTAAGCAAATGACTGGTAAATCACTTCTTCAGTGGTAGATTGATTATTTGATTTATCTAATTAACTCAAGTAAAACAACAATGCGAACTATTCTGAGTTCCTTTTATTAAATGATATAGAAAAGAGAAGATTAATAATGTCAAATTCAATTAGTAAGTATCTAGTAATTATTTTAATTTTTTTAAGCTTTTTCACTCTTAATCCCGCCCTCTCCAAAGAAAATAAAAAGGAGACCTATGAGCAACTAGATCTTTTTGGTCAAGTTTTCGATCTAATAAAGTCCAAATATGTCGAAGAAGTAAAAAGCAAAGAATTAATAGAGGCAGCAATAAATGGAATGTTGTCTTCTCTGGACCCTCACTCAGGATTTTTAGCGCCAAAAAGTTACGATGATATGCAAGTTGATACCAAAGGATCTTTTGGAGGTTTAGGAATTGAAGTTACTCAACAAGATGGTTTTGTAAAAGTGGTATCACCTATGGACGATACACCAGCCTTTAAAGCAGGAGTGTTAGCTGGTGACTTTATCACATTTGTGGATGACAAGCCTGTGCTCGGTCTAACCTTATCCGAGGCCGTGGATATAATGCGTGGGCCTGTCGGTTCATCTGTTAAGTTAACCATCGTTAGAGAAGGTTTAGAAGATCCAATTGAAGTTCTAGTAACAAGAGCCGTAATCAAACTTACAGCGGCAAAGGTAAGAACAGAGAAAGACATTGTAATTATGAGAGTAACTACCTTCAATGAACAAACTATTCCAAACCTTGAAGAGGGAATGAAAAAGACAGTTGAAAAATTAGGTGAAGCGGAACCAAAAGGGTTTGTACTAGATTTGAGAAATAATCCAGGAGGGTTGCTGTCTGAAGCTATATCCGTTACAGATCTTTTTTTAGACCAAGGAGAGATTGTGTCAACGAGAGATAGAGAGGGTAAAGGAGAGCGTTATAAAGCTTCCAAAGGTGACATTGCAGAAGGAAAACCTCTTGTTATTCTTATAAATGCAGGCTCAGCGTCAGCATCAGAGATTGTTGCAGGAGCCCTTCAAGATCATCGCAGAGCTATTGTTTTGGGAACTAAGAGTTTTGGAAAGGGTTCAGTTCAGTCAGTGCTTCCAATGGGCCAAAGTGGTGGTATTAGACTTACTACGGCGAGATATTATACGCCATCAGGTAGGTCAATTCAGGCACTCGGAGTGACGCCCGATGTTTTCTTAGAGTTCAAAAGAGTTGAGAAGAGTGAAGAGGAAAATAGAAAAACGTTTTCGGAAGCTGACTTGGAGGGCGCTCTAAGTAATGATAGCTTAACGGAAGCTGAAAAAGAAATGCTGAGAAAAGAGGAGATGAGTTTTCAAGAAACAACCAAGAGAAGAGATAAGGATAACCAATTAGCTCATGCTATTGATTTGATAGAAGGCCTAACAGTCTATTCCTTAAAAGAATGATTAATACACTTCCATACCGTTTAGGCGTTGGTTTAGTGATTATAAATGATCAATTAAAAATTTTCACGGGTCGACGTTTAGATAGCACTAAGGCATGGCAAATGCCGCAAGGAGGTATTGACGATAATGAAATTCCTTTAGAAGCGGCCTATCGAGAAATGTTTGAGGAGACAGGTATAGAAAAGTGCAAAGTGTCTCTTCTTAAACAATCTAAGATTTGGCATCGCTATGACCTACCTAAAGAAATACAAGGTAAGTTTTGGGGAGGAAAATTCAGAGGCCAAAGTCAGAAGTGGTTCTTATTTCGATTTAATGGATCTGATAAAGACATAAACATACATACAAAATACCAGGAGTTTTCAGATTGGAAATGGTCAAAAAAAACTGATATGCTTGAATCCATAGTACCCTTTAAAAAGTCTCTTTATCACTCTGTTCTTAAAGATTTCGAACTAGATTTTAAAAATTAATACAGTTGTTGGGACTTTATTAGAGGAAAAAATATATTATTAGAATGAAACCCAAGCCAATTTTCGCCCCTGTAGGAAGTCTCGGTACAAAAATCAATTAGCCGGTAAAAGCTTTTTCTGTCAATTTTAGCAAATAGGTTGGTTCTCACATTTACGTATGGTTGAGGCTCATTATTGGACTCTTTGAATAAAATTTTGAACTGATTATTCTCCTCTAAATAGGTAAAGTCTCCTATGTTAGTTGTAAATTTAAAAAGCGCTATTTTTCCTTTGTTAATTATATCAATATCTGTAGCGATAAATGGTACATCTTCAACTGTAATTCCAACTTTCTCAACTGGTGTTACCAAGTAATATTTATCTTTTTCTTTTTTTAAAATATTTGCGAAAAGCTTAATAAGTCTTTCTCGTTTTATCTCTGACTTTTGATAATACCAACGTCCATTTGAGTCAACGTGAATTGCGAGGTTTCCACAAAAAGGTGGATTCCATAGGTGAACTGGTGCCGGTTTGCTTCCCTTTATGTGTTTCGCTACGTTCTTTTCAAAGTCACTCGGTTGCATATATCAATAGAAGTTTAAATTTCCTCTTGAAAGTTGATCGATACGTGTGACTCCCATAAGTTTCATGTCTCTTTCTATCTCGTTTCGAAGATTAGATAGTGCTTTTTCCACACCCTTTTGTCCAGCAGCTGCCAGCGCATATAAATATAGTCGACCTCCAGCGCAAGCTTTCGCTCCTAAGGATAAAGCTTTGAGCACATGTGTCCCTCTTTGAATACCTCCCTCACAGATAACGTCGGTTTTATCGCCAACAGCGTCAACAATTCTTGCCAACTGATCGAATGGAGATACAGCCCCATCCAATTGTCTTCCACCATGATTCGATACTATAACTCCATCGCATCCTATATCCACGGCTTTCTTTGCATCCTCAACACTAACGATTCCTTTAAGAGCAAAAGGCCCATCCCAATTTGATCTCAGCTGTTCGGCATCTTTCCAACTCATCGTCTGGTCTAGCATGTTTGAAAAATAAGAGCCAATAGATGTTACGGCACTAGTTCCTTCGTCAACATGGTTCTGAAGGTGTGGCAGTTCAAATGCTGGGGAGGTGAGAAAATTGAATAACCATGAAGGCTTTATTGCGAAGCTAAGCATGCTGTTAAAGTTAAGTTTTGGAGGAATAGTGAATCCTGTTTTCAAGTCTCTTTCTCTATTCCCTCCTGTAATTGTATCAACAGTCAATGCTAATACATCGAATTTAGCTTTTTTTGCTCTTTCAAGCATATATTTGTTTAAACCACGGTCCTTATGAAAATAAAACTGAAACATTTTTGGGCATTCTGATATTGATGATATTTCATCAACACTTACCGTGCTTAAAGAGGACACGCCAAACATTGTATTAAGTTTATTTGCAGCTTTTGCAACTGCCCTTTCCCCTTTGTAATGAAAAAGTCTCTGAACAGCTGTTGGAGAGCAATATACTGGCATAGAAATTTTCTTGCCAAATATCGTCGTGGACATATCAACATCTTTCACAGACCTTAATACGCTCGGTATTAAAGAAACTGAGTTGAAACTCTCAGTATTTCTTGCATATGTGAGTTCATCATCTGCGGCGCCATCGATATAATCGAAAATAGGTCTCGGCAACTTTCTTTTGGCGAGCTCTCTAAAGTCTTTGAAGTTGTTACAATTATTCAGGTTCATCTATTGAAATCTTGTAGTCAGCCTTGTCGAGCCTTAAACCTGCGTTGCACTTTGTTGATCACATAAACCTTGCCTCGTCTCTTTACCACTCGGCAGTTTCTATGGCGTTGCTTCAATGATCTCAATGAGTTTCTTATTTTCATATTTCTCTCCGAAATTGATCTTCTAAAGATAATTTACAAAAAAACAACATTTTTTTTTGGTGGGCGTAACTGGGATTGAACCAGTGACCCCTTCGATGTCAACGAAGTGCTCTCCCGCTGAGCTATACGCCCCTATTGTTTTTTCTATATAAAAAGTCTAAGAAGGGTCAAGGTTTAAATTAATCAAACCAGATCTTTTTTGTTCATGATATGAAGCCATATAAACTCTCATTACCTCTAAATCAAACAAATTGCGTACTATTCAACTCACCTCATAGTGGTAGTATTTACACCGATAAATTTATGCGACTGACTGATTTATCATTACGTACTTTAAGATCATCTGAGGATCTGTTTGTGGATCAGCTTTTTTCTCCAGTGGTCGGCTTAGGGTCACTATTGCTTTCAGCAAAATTTCCAAGGTCATTTATCGATCTAAATAGAGATTGTGAAGAGTTGGATCCATTATTAATCGAAGATCTTTTATCATATAAAGATACACTTAAGGTATCGGCAGGTCTAGGAGTGATACCACGTGTCGTTGCGGATCAAAGGCCAATTTACAATCACAGACTTTCAATAGACGATGCCATTCAAAGACTTCAAGGTTTTTACTTCCCATATCATGACAAGCTAAAATCACTGATAAAACAAACAGAGGCCTCATTTAAAAAAGTTATACTTTTAGATTGTCACTCAATGCCTCTGAGCTCAATAAATTTAGCTAGTAAAAAAGATCCAGTAGAGGTTGTCCTTGGCGATTGTTTTGGCCGCTCTTGTGAACATGAAATTGTAGTTGAGTTGAAGACTTTATTAACAGAGGTGGGATTTAAAGTTAGCCTAAACAATCCCTTCTCTGGGGGTTTTATCACTAAAAATTATGCAAGTCCCCGAAACAATATACATGTTGTGCAGATTGAGATTTTGCGATCACTTTACAGTCATGAAAAACAGCAAATAAAGAACAGTGAATTTGCAAAGATCCAAAAAAGACTGATAAATGCAATAGAAGAGTTTATTAAGCGTTTTGCGGATTAGTTATTCAAGATCTGTATCTTTATTTCCTCATACGCAGCAATGGGATCCTTTGCCTTATAGATAGGTCTTCCAATAACAAGATGTGAAGCTCCCATGTTAAGGGCATCATAAGGAGTCGCGACACGTTTCTGATCATCGACAGCGGAGTTGGTTGGTCTTATACCTGGGGTAACAATAATCTTTTGCATACAAACAGGATTTTCCCTGATTATTGACAATTCCTGAGGTGAAGCAATTACCCCGTCTGCTCCTGCTAAGATTGCTTTTTCAGCTCTACTACAAACTAGAGTCTGAATCTCTCCAGGTATGATTAAATTTTGATCTAAATCTTTCCTATTTAGACTTGTAAGAAATGTAACCGCGAGTATTTTGGTAATACTTGCTCCTCGGCCTTCCACAGCGGCTTTGATAACTTGAGGATCACCTTGAACCGTTAAAAAATCAAATTTAGCCTCACATAGTCCACTCACTGCGTTTTTGATAGTATTTGAGATATCGAATAATTTTAAATCCAAAAAAACATGAAGGCCTCTTCTTTTTAACTCACAAGCAAGCTCTAAGCCGCCCCTACCAATCAAACCTAATCCAATTTTGAAGAAATTTGCGTATCCATCTAAGCTTTCAACAAGTGCCAGAGCCTTATCGCAACTTTCGAAATCTAAAGCTACAATTATTTTATCTTTGTTACCCATTCTTTGAAAAATATCAATCTTACGGTTGTATATCAAGAATAAGACCACATCTATAAGTGGTATGGAAAGGAATTTTAGTCGTATGGAATTGGAACAATATACTGATAAAGCGAAAGAAACAATGGTTGAGGCGATGGAAAGTGCAAGAGCACTAGACCATCAGACGATTACCACAGCTCATGTAATGAAAGCTATTCTACTAAATAATAAAAAGAGGTTTAGAAAGCTAATTGAATTAGTAGGTGGAAATTATTATTGGGTCTTACAAGAGACTGATAAAATATTAATTTCTCTCCCCAGAGTTGAAGGACATAAGAACCTTTTTATAGATGCAAATTTGTCTGAATCAATTAAGAATGCAGAGATTTATGCACAAAGGTTTGGTGACAAGTTTATTGGTTTAGAGGCCTTATTTTTAGGAATTGTTTTGGGTAAAAGTGAAATCTCCAAAAAACTAGTCAACAAAATGAAAAATATTAATCAGCTAGAGGAGTTAGTAACTACAGAAAGAAGAGGGAATAAGATTGAAAGCCAGGGTCACCAAGAAGGTGATAATATTCTAGATGATTACACCGTAAATTTAACGAACAGAGCCTCTGAGGGGAGTATTGACCCTATTATTGGCAGAGATGAAGAGATCCGTAGGACTATTCAAGTTTTGAGTAGAAGGACCAAAAATAACCCAATTTTAATTGGTTTTCCCGGAGTTGGGAAAACTGCAATCGCTGAAGGGCTCGCACTTCGAATAGTTAGAGAAGATGTTCCAGAAGTCTTATTGGACAAAAAACTTCTTTCCCTTGACATGGGGTCTTTAGTAGCTGGTGCAAAATATAGAGGAGAATTTGAAGAGCGATTAAAGAGTGTTCTTCAAGCCATTGAGAGCAGTAAAGGAGAAATTATACTCTTTATCGATGAAGTTCACCTTTTAGTGGGGGCAGGGAAGTCAGAAGGCTCGATGGACGCTTCAAACCT
>CACBBC010000006.1:50000-85654 GCA_902537415.1 uncultured Alphaproteobacteria bacterium
TACCGGGGAGTAATATCTAGCAGACACACAGCGGATGCTAACGTCCGTTGTGGAAAGGGAAACAACCCTAACCTCCAGCTAAGGCCCCTAATTCATGGCTAAGTGGGAAAGCAGGTGATACGACCAAAACAACCAGGATGTTGGCTTAGAAGCAGCCATCATTTAAAGAAAGCGTAACAGCTCACTGGTCTAGATAAGTTGTGTTGCGGCGAAGATGTAACGGGGCTCAAGCCATGAGCCGAAGCTGAGGACACTGTAAAGTGTGGTAGCGGAGCGTTCCGTGATATAAATTCATGCGACTTTCAGTGCACTTCCAAGTGCGTTGATGTCGAATGAGTTTTTCTGTGAAGCCGGGCTGTAAGGCATCCGGTGGAGAGATCGGAAGTGAGAATGTTGACATGAGTAGCGATAAACAGGGTGAGAGACCCTGTCGCCGGAAGTCCAAGGGTTCCTGCTTAAAGCTAATCTGAGCAGGGTAAGCCGACCCCTAAGGCGAGGCCGAAAGGCGTAGTCGATGGGAACCAGGTTAATATTCCTGGGCCAGGAGAGTGTGACGGATCACGAGTGTAGTAAGGTCTTATTGGATTGATCTTGCTGCTTAGTGGTTCCTGGAAATAGCCCTCCATTATGATCGTACCCCAAACCGACACAGGTGGACAGGTAGAGTATACCAAGGCGCTTGAGAGAACTGTATTGAAGGAACTCGGCAAAATACCTCCGTAAGTTCGCGAGAAGGAGGCCCTATATTTAGGCAACTAGATGTAGGGGACACAACCCAGGGGGTGGCGACTGTTTACTAAAAACACAGGGCTCTGCGAAGCCGCAAGGCGATGTATAGGGTCTGACGCCTGCCCGGTGCCGGAAGGTTAAGAGGAGGTGTGCAAGCACCGAATTGAAGCCCCGGTAAACGGCGGCCGTAACTATAACGGTCCTAAGGTAGCGAAATTCCTTGTCGGGTAAGTTCCGACCTGCACGAATGGCGTAACGACTTCCCCACTGTCTCCAATACAGACTCAGCGAAATTGAATTCCCCGTGAAGATGCGGGGTACCCGCGGTCAGACGGAAAGACCCCGTGCACCTTTACTATAGCTTCACATTGGCATTAGATTAGTCATGTGCAGGATAGGTGGTAGGCTTTGAAGCAGGGACGCTAGTTTCTGTGGAGCCACCCTTGAGATACCACTCTTGTCTGATTTGATGTCTAACCGCGATCCGTTATCCGGATCCGGGACCGTGTGTGGTGGGTAGTTTGACTGGGGCGGTCGCCTCCTAAAGAGTAACGGAGGCGCGCAATGGTGGGCTCAGGTTGGTCGGAAATCAACCGCAGAGTGCAATGGCAGAAGCCCGCTTGACTGCGAGACTGACAAGTCGAGCAGAGACGAAAGTCGGCCATAGTGATCCGGTGGTCCCGCGTGGAAGGGCCATCGCTCAACGGATAAAAGGTACGCCGGGGATAACAGGCTGATACTGCCCAAGAGTCCATATCGACGGCAGTGTTTGGCACCTCGATGTCGGCTCATCACATCCTGGGGCTGGAGCAGGTCCCAAGGGTTCGGCTGTTCGCCGATTAAAGTGGTACGTGAGCTGGGTTTAGAACGTCGTGAGACAGTTCGGTCCCTATCTGCCGTGGGTGTTGGAGACTTGAGAGGAGCTGCCCCTAGTACGAGAGGACCGGGGTGGACGCACCACTGGTGGACCTGTTGTCGTGCCAACGGCAGTGCAGGGTAGCTATGTGCGGACAGGATAACCGCTGAAAGCATCTAAGCGGGAAGCCCCCCTCAAAACAAGGTCTCCCTTGAGGGTAGTGGTAGACCACCACTTCGATAGGCCAGAGATGTAAGCGTAGTAATGCGTTCAGTTGACTGGTACTAATAACCCGATAGGCTTGATACGATCTAGTAGAAGGTATCAGAAATTTTTAGTGTATTTTAAGTTGGGTCTTTTTAAATTTGGTGGTTATAGCGCGAGTGAAACACTCGATTCCATCCCGAACTCGACCGTTAAGCACCGTTGCGCCGATGGTACTGCATCTTAAGATGTGGGAGAGTAGGTAACCGCCAATTTTAAAAAGACCCCTACATTTTTTGTCGCGGGGTGGAGCAGCCCGGTAGCTCATCAGGCTCATAACCTGAAGGTCGTAGGTTCAAATCCTACCCCCGCAACCAATAACAGATTTATAAACGTATCATTTCTTCAGAATGTTTTATCTATAAGGTCAATTAGCAACCTCAAGCTCTATTGGCTAGATAACTCCTGAAATCCTCAGGTGTATCAGTGTCGGTCACAACACCTGGGTCATCCATCACTATTAGGTTAATTGCAGCAGGATGTTGGTCGAACAGGACTCTCCCTCCAACATCTCCTTCTAGGTTAGATAGATCGTGAAAAAATGATTCGCCCCAAATAACGGGGTTGCCCTTTTCTCCCTTAAATGAAGGTATAGTTATTTTTGACCTTCTGTTTTCAGAGGATAGGTGCCCTTCAATTATTCTATTTATATGGCCCGACTTTATGCCTGGTAAGTCACCTAACATTACTAAAAGATCACTATAAGAAGAAGTTAGACTATTAAGTGCCGCCTTCAAAGAGCTTGCCTGGCCCTCTTTCCACAGGGGATTTAAGATTAGGTTAATATTTAGGTCTTTTATAACATCCGCAACTTTGTCGGATTGATACCCAAGAACTATAGAGCAGCTGTCAAGGTCGCTTTTAGTTATTTCAAGGGCTATATTTCTTATTAAAGGAGCGCCATCAATATTCTTAAGAAGTTTATTATCTTTGCCCATTCTTCTGGAATTTCCAGCGGCTAAAATGATGCCCATGATCTTTTTCTCTCGTTTGTTCACGCTTTTAGCTAAAGCTCTAGGTAATGGCCGGGATGCAATCTCCATTAAAAGCCCACCGGCTCCCATTTCTGCTAGTTCCTCCTTGACAACCGGGATGTCTGCCATCAACAACTGCAAAACCCAGTCAAAGCCATTTAATTTGGAAGACCTCGCACACCCTGGCATACCTATTATGGTTGTTTCACCTATTTTACCAACCAAAAGAAGGTTTCCTGGATCTACCGCGAGACCATACTGAATTATTTCGCCTCCTTCCGACAAGATTGCTTTAGGAATATAGTCAGAGCGGTCTATAATTGCAGAAGCACCACTTATAAGAAGGATATCTATACCGCTCTCTATAGAAGACCTTATCTCGGTCCGAAGCTCATTGTAATCATGACGAATCAATTTTTCTTCATTTAGTGAGCAGTCTAAAGCTTCTAACCGATTTCTTGTTACATTCGATGTGGCTTTGAACATAGATTTTTTTTGCCACTCAAATGATGTCTGGATTAAACCTACTTCCTTTTTATTCAAACTATGTATTTTAAAAAGTTCATTCTTATCCAGTATCGACATAACTTGGTCTACGTATTTTTTTTGCGTGAAAAAAGGAATGATTTTTAATGTAGCTATCAAGTCATTTTTTGCCAGAAGCTGATTATGTTCAACTATTGAGAAAGCAATACTCTCATCTACGAGGTTCACTTTTTTTATTAAATCTCTTTTATATCTTACAAGACAGAGTGATCGGCTTTTAAAGTTAACTCTACCTGTTGAAGCATTATCTATATAAATGTGACTTCTATCAATCGCATTACTTATAATGTTGGCAGCTTCATCTTCATGTATGTCACCATTGTCTGGCACTGCACAAAGAATATTCTGTACCTTACCCTCTTTGAAATAGCCTACAATCTCACTGGTCACGAAAGTACCTTTTGAAATTGTTTTTCCCGGCAGGTTATAGGTTTGTGCTATGACTGAGCCAAGACTTTCTTGTGGGTCTAAACCTAAAATCTTCATTTAGGTTTCGCCACGCCAATCTTTTATTAATTCAGCCAGTATCGAAACCGCTATCTCGGCAGGATTTTTCGCATTTATATTAAGTCCTGCAGGCCCATTTATTCGATTAAATTGTTGCTCACTAATTCCCTGTTTCTGCAATCGAGCCCCTCTACTGGCATGGGTCTTCTTACTTCCCAAACAAGATATCGAAAACAAGGGACTATTTAATGCAATAAGTAATGCAGGGTCATCAATTTTTGGATCATGGGTTAAAGTGACCAAGCAATCATTCTCATTCAGACGAAATTTCTTGAGAGCGTCATCTGGCCAGTCATTGATAATCTCAATATTTGGAAACCGTTCACTTGTTGCGAAGTGGCTTCGTGGATCAATCAAAACAACTTCAAACCCAGCTTCCTTAGCCATTGGTATTAAATATTGGGTAATGTGAACAGCGCCAACTATAAATAATCTTGGTTTGGGTATCAACTTTAATGGAAGGCAATCATCATTCGAGTTTAAACTCTTACTTTCAAAGATTTCTCCATTGCGAAAATCACATTCTATTTGGAAAATGTCTCTATTCACATTTGCCGAATTAAGTTTTTCAAACAAATTAGCTTGTATTTTTTTTCGTGGACAAACAAAGACTGAGATCTTGCCTCCACACGACAGTCCAACCGACCAAGCGTCTTGATCTGCAACACCAAAATCTAATATCTCGGCCGAGCTTTCAGCAAGAATTTTTTTAGCGCTGAATATCACTGAACCTTCTACACAGCCCCCTGATACAGATCCAACAATATGGCCATCGTCTCTAATAAGCATCATGCTACCAACTTGCCTAGGTGATGAACCCCATGTTTTTACCACAACAGCGAGAGAGAAATCTCTCTTCTCTTTATCCCAAAAGTGTGCTGTATTAATTACGTCGATATCTATATCTGAAATCCTCAACTTGTAAGCTCCCTCTCTCTATCCATTATTCGCGCTCTCCAGTTTAAAATATCTGACTCTACTCTTTTGTTTCGAGCAAGATATAATGTCAAGTTTTCAATACTTTCTAATGAATGTATGGGAAGTAAGGCATCAACATTTTTTAAAATTCTTTTAATTGAAACACTTTTTGGTAAAAACTTTTTATATCTCAAAAGAGGGTTAAGCCAAACGAGATGTTTGCAGTTTTTTTTAAGTCTTTCCATTTGAACTAGCAAATCACTTTGATGATTTTTATCAAGACCGTCACTTATAAAAAGTACAAGAGATCCTGAGGTGGGAGTTCGTCTTAGCCAAGTCTTATTAAATTCAAATATACTGTCTCGGATACGAGTTCCTCCAGCCCAGTCATCAGTAACTTTTGATATTTTTTGTAAAGCATCATCAATATCCCTGTTTTTAAGCAAATGGGTTATGTTTGTAAGCTTTGTCCCAAAGATAAAAGCAAAGCAGTTTCTATGTCTTTGCATTAGATTATGCACAACATGTATAAGTGTTTTTGAATAATTTTCCATAGAGCCAGAGATATCAATCAAGAAAAAAATTGGGCGCTCTTTTTCTTTTCTTTTCATTAATTTTGGTAGAATCATTCCAAAATGCCTGACACTCTCCTTCAATCCATGACGAACGGACAACTCTGTTCCCAATTTTCTTGGGGCAAACCGACGATAGGGTTTTTGAGGCAGATATATCGACAAATCTCGAATTACGTTAGTGGCTTGTTGAAGCTCCTCTTTTGACATTGTTCCAAAGTCTCTTGATTTTTTTAACTGCGTATCAGAAGCGGATCCAGATGTATCAAAAATTACATTGTCTTCAATTTGATCCAATTTTTTTATTTTATCGGTCTTTGGTAAATTTTCTTTAATTCTCTTAGCAAGCTCTGGTTTCCCCTCATTATTTTCACTGACTCGCGTTCTAGGCAGAAGCATATTTCGTTGTTTTTCTTGAAACTTTGGGTTTTGCCAAAATAGATCAAATGCTTGCCTGAAGATGATTTCGTCCTCTTTCTTTTTTGTGAGACACGTTAGTAAAGAAAAGTAAAACTCTCCTCTAGATCTCAGCCCAACACTTTGAATTGCTTCAATAGAATCAGTGACACCTTCTGAACCTATTCTTATTCCAGACGCTCTTAACAACCGCGTAAAAAGTAAAATATTTTCCGGTAACTTGCCGTCTACAGTATTCATTAATCCCCCAATTTTTATTTCTGCGTAACTACAGCAATTTTTACATCATTAAGTATTTTTGATGCCTCAGACCCCTGAATTTTCGCAATGTCGTCTTGGTACTTCAAAAGAACGCCAATCGTCGAGTCGATAGTCTGAGGGTCAAGAGCTACACAATTTAGTTCAACTAACGCCTCAGCCCAATCGATAGTTTCGGCAATGCCAGGTGCTTTATATAAATCTTTCTCTCTTAAGTGTTGTACAAAATTTATCAGCTCTGTTTGAAGTGTCGGTTCAGTGTGTGGAACCCTCTGCTTTAAAATATCCAACTCTGTCTGCTTATCAGGATAATCTACCCAGCTATAATAGCATCTTCTTTTAAGCGCATCATGTACCTCTCTGGTTCGATTAGAAGTAATTATTACGATTGGGGGCTCTTTAGCAATTACAGATCCTATCTCTGGAATTGTAATTTGCCAGTCTGACAAAAACTCAAGCAAATAGGCTTCAAAGGCTTCATCCGCTCTATCTAGTTCATCGATTAAAAGGACAGCTCTCTCACTAGGTTTTTGTCTCAGGGCTTTTAATAAAGGCCTTTCTATTAAGAAATCTTCAGAAAAGAGATCTATGTTTTTATCACTAGTGGATTGAATAGAAATTAGCTGCTTTCCGTAATTCCATTCATAAGAAGACTGACTTATGTCAAGTCCTTCGTAACATTGAAGTCTAATCAAGGGAGTTTTAAGAATGGATGATAGGGTTTTCGCAATTTCAGTTTTCCCTACACCAGCTTCGCCTTCTAAAAAAAGGGGTTTCCCTTTTATCAAAGCGAGATATAAGGCTATTGATAATCTCTCATTGATAATGTAGCCCTCGGTCTTCATTTCATCGACCAATGCTTTAGGGTCTTTAAAAATATTTTTCAATGTCTTATCCCTGCGTCAAGTTTTCACTTTACAATATAAGGTGCCAATATAAAATCATTGATGTATATATCAACGCTATTTTTTGACTGGGATAATCGAAAAATCAACATAAACAACAACAATGTGCGTTGGTTAGACCTTTTTTGGAGGAGGAATCATGGGAGAGATAAGTCTCAAGCTTAACGGAAAATTAGAAACAAAAGATGTTGCTGACAATACTTTGTTAATAGACTTTATACGAGAACATGTCGGTTTAACTGGCACGCACGTTGGGTGTGATACAAGCCAATGCGGTGCTTGCGTTATTCATTTGGATGGGGTGTCCGTTAAAGCATGCACAATGCTAGCAAAGCAAGCCGAGGGTTCCGAAATAGTAACTATCGAGGGTTTAGCGGATGGAGACGAGTTGCATCCAATGCAGCAAGCTTTTCACGAGAATCATGGACTGCAGTGCGGGTTCTGTACACCAGGAATGGTTATGAGCGCGGTTGAGATGGTCACCAAAAATAAAAATATTAGTGAAGATGAAATTAGAAAAGGCCTTGAGGGGAATATATGCCGGTGCACAGGCTATCACAATATTGTTCAATCAGTTAAAGCCGGTGCGGCTAAAATGGGAGGGTAAAATTAATGAACGAAGTTACAAAAATAGACGGAATAGGATCATCTGTAAGAAGAACAGAGGATAAAAAATTTCTTACGGGAAAAGGAAGATATACAGACGACATTAACAGACCCGGACAGGTTCAGGCTTATTTTCTACGATCTGACGTGGCTCACGCTGAAATCAAAAGTATCGACACAAAAGCTGCTCAGTCAGCTCCCGGAGTAGTTGGAGTGTTCACAGGATCTGATATAGCAGCAGATAAAGTCGGAGGACCAATTTGCGGATGGGTTGTTCCGTGCCGAGACGGCTCTTCTACAAAAGAACCCCCACATCCTTTGCTTGCTCAAGGCAAAGTTAGGTTTGTTGGAGACGCTGTAGCAGTTGTAGTCGCAGAAACGATGGAGCAGGCAAAGTCTGCCGCTGAATTAATAGATGTTGACTATAACGAATTAACACCGGTCGTTGATTTCGTGAAGGCTGACGAAGGTGCTCAAATTCATGAGGAGGTTCCAAATAATTGCTATTTTGACTGGGAGTTGGGTGATGAGAGCGCAACAAATAAAGCAATAGAAAGCGCTGCTAAAGTTGTGAAGTTGAGTGTAAGGAACAATAGGCTTGTTCCGAATGCCATGGAACCTCGGTCAGCTCTTGCAGAATACGATTCGCTGGATGAATCTTACACTTTACATACAACCTCTCAAAATCCTCATCTAACACGGCTCGTTTTGGCAGCTTTTATGTTTGCCATTCCAGAGTCTAAGCTAAGGGTTATAGCGCCTGATGTAGGAGGTGGATTTGGATCAAAGATTTACGTATATATTGAAGAAGCTGTTTGTGTTTGGGCTTCCAAGAAAATTGGAAGACCAGTAAAATGGACGGCTGATAGGACCCAAGCGTTCTTGACTGACTGTCATGGAAGAGATCACGTGAATGATGTGCAACTAGCTCTTGATGAGAATAACAAAATTATTGGATTACGAGTTGACACCGTTTGCAACTTGGGAGCATATTTATCTGCATTCTCTGTAGTGGTCCCAACAATCTTGCATGGAACTTTGTTGTCAGGTCAATATGATATACCAGCCATTTATACAAACGTTAAAGGAATGGCAACAAACACTGTAAATGTTGATGCTTACAGAGGTGCGGGACGACCTGAGGCTACATACTTACTCGAAAGAACCATGGAAACAGCTGCAAAAGAAGTTGGTATGGACCCGGCTGAGTTTAGAAGGATTAATTTTATTCCTAAAGATGCGTTCCCTTATCAAACCCAAGTAGCTTTGCAGTACGACATTGGAGATTATGAACCGCATTTAGATAAGGCCATGGAAATGATTGATTACTCCAATTTTGAGAAAAGAAGAGCGGAAGCTGCAAAGCGAGGAATGTACAGGGGTATAGGCATGTCAAGCTACATAGAAGCTTGTGGTCTTGCTCCATCTGCTGTAGTGGGAGCTTTGGGTGGACGTGTTGGTCAGTGGGAATCTGCCTCGGTGAGAGTAAATCCAACAGGAACGATTAGTGTTTTCACTGGTTCACACAGCCATGGACAAGGCCACGCAACAACATTTGCCCAGATAGTTGCAGACAAGCTTGGAATACCTATGGAGAACGTCGAAGTGATTCACGGGGACACAGATAAAACTCCTTTTGGAATGGGATCTTACGGCTCGAGATCATTAGCGTCTGGCGGATCGGCTATAAGTAAGGCTGTCGATAAGATAATAAACAAGAGTAAAAAGATTGCAGCCCATCTTCTTGAAGCCTCCGAAGATGATATTGACTTTAAGGATGGAAAGTTTGTTGTTGGGGGAACGGATAAGGAGAAGGCATTTGGTGAGATTGCTCTTGCGGCATATGTCCCTCACAATTATCCCTTGGAGACATTAGAGCCAGGATTAGAGGAAAACGCGTTCTATGATCCTACGAATTTTGTTTTTCCCTCAGGAACACATATTGCTGAGGTTGAAATTGATCCGGCAACTGGCGTCGTTGAAGTGGTAGATTGGGCTGCTTGCGATGATTTTGGTAACCTAGTTAATCCTATGATAGTTGAAGGCCAGGTTCATGGAGGTATTGCTCAGGGTATAGGACAAGCTCTTTTAGAGGATGCACATTATGATGAAAATGGTCAGTTGCTTACGGCGTCATACATGGATTACTGTATGCCAAGAGCAGATGATCTACCGTCTTTCAAGGTAGGGTACACGAATACTCCTTGCACGCATAATGATCTGGGTGTTAAGGGTTGTGGAGAAGCAGGAGCTATAGCATCTCCTCCCGCACTTATAAACGCGGTGATAGATGCGTTGTCACCACTTGGTGTTACTGACATGTCTATGCCGGCAACTCCCCAAAAGGTATGGAAAGCCATACAAGAAAGCCAATCAGTGGCCGCAGAATAAGGAGAAATTAATGTATTCTACAAAGTATATAAAACCAAACAGTACCTCAGAAGCTCTAGAAGCAATTAAATCAATGGGTGAAGGAAAGTTTTTGGCTGGAGGAATGACGTTAATTCCAACCTTAAAGCAAAGGCTGGCAAGTCCAGATGGTCTAGTTGACATTTCTGGGTGTGATCTTGATTCAATTAGTGATGAGGGTGACACGATAAAGATAGGAGCTATGACAAAGCATGCATCCGTTGCTGAGTCTGGTTTAGTAAACAAGGCAATACCAGCATTAGCAAAACTTGCAGATGGTATAGGTGATAGACAAGTCAGAAATAGAGGAACGCTCGGTGGTTCTGTGGCAAATAATGACCCGTCTGCTTGCTATCCATCAGCGGTACTTGCTTTAAAGGCAATAGTTCACACTAATACTAGAAGTATAGAAGCTGATGAATTTTTTACAGGTATGTTTGAAACAGCACTTGAAGAAAATGAAATAATAGAGGCTATTAGTTTTTCAAAGCCTTCAAAGGCTAATTATGTCAAATTCCCTAATCCTGCTTCACGTTATGCCATGGTTGGAGTGTTCGTAGCACAGTTTAATGATGGTGTCAGGGTTGCTGTGACCGGAGCAGGAGAAGGTGGAGTATTCAGACATGCTGAAATGGAGGCCGCGCTTTCAAGCAATTATAATGCTGATGCCTTAAGCTCGCTGGAGATTTCTTCTGAAGGATTGATAAGTGATTTGCATGCTTCACCAGAATATCGTGCCAACCTAATTAAAGAAATGACTAAGAGAGCCGTAGTTTAGGTCCTTAGCATTTGTATAACTTATGCAGACATTGTTGCCAGTGCGCGGTAAAGGTTTGTTAAATGGAAATTAAAGATAGTTATGAACTACCCCTTTCTAAGGAAAGGGTTTGGGCAGCGCTTAACGACGAACAGTTTCTTAAGAGGTCAATACCGTGGTGTGAAAAGTTAGAGAGGCGTAGTGAGACTGAATTAGCTGCTGAAGTAAAGCTAAAGATTGGTCCAATGTCTACGCGTTTTACTGGTAATATCACTCTGAGCGATATCGATCCGCCTAACGGGTATACTATAACTGGAAATGGGAAAGGCGGGATTGCTGGAGCTGCAAGCGGGTCTGCAAAAGTCAAGCTGATAGAAGATAAGGATACATTGTCGACTACCTTATCTTATGAAGTCAGTGCACAGGTAAAAGGAAAGATAGCACAACTTGGGTCACGCTTAATTCAA
The DNA here is from genome assembly GCA_902537415.1 of uncultured Alphaproteobacteria bacterium. GTDB lineage: Bacteria > Pseudomonadota > Alphaproteobacteria > Rhodobacterales > Rhodobacteraceae > CACIJG01. The sequence goes on from CACBBC010000006.1 coordinate 61,186, forward strand.
AGTACGGCAAAAAAATTATCAAAAAATTTTTTTGGTAGTTTTGTCAAGCAGCTTGAAGATATGGATAAATCTTAATAAACGACTTTATATTTTCAAAATTACATTTATATCAAAGGTCTGGCCACAAACAAAAGGTATTTAAAGGTGATTGAGCAACGACAAGGACTTATTGAATCCATACGGAAAAAATTTGTGCATGTGGAGACCTGTCCGTTTGAGGGAGACCGTATTTTTTTTGAGAATGCCGGGGGCTCTCTAAGACTTAAATCAGTTGTTGAAACATCAGCTATTTATGCATCGTATCCTGACAATCAGGGAAGAGAAAACGATGCCTCCAAATCTCTTGTTAAGTCGATCGAAAATGGAAAAGCTAAAATGAGGCTCTTTTTTAATGCAGATCGAGGTGACGTCATTGTTGGTGAAAGCGGTACAGAGTTACTTTTTCGGCTTATACGAACCGCAGCGCTAGAGATGCCAGAGGGAGGTGCTATGTTAAGTTCTACGCTAGAGCACCCCGCTTCTATGAGCGCAATGAAAAAGTGGGCAAAAAATACTCAAAGAAATCACATTATAGTCGAACATAATGACAATTCCGGATCGGTAGATGAACAAGCTTATATAAAAAAATTAACCAGTGATGTTCGTGTTGTTTCTATTGTGCATACATCTCCTGTGACCGGAATGACTGTTGATTTAGAAAAAATAACTAAAGAAGTTAGGAATGTGACACCTGACTGCATTATTATTGTTGATGGTATTCAGCACTCTAGTCATGGGGCCATAGACGTTCAGAAATATGACATAGATGGATACGTGGTCTCTCCATATAAAATGTTTTCTCGACATGGGTATGGGGTAGCATGGGCTTCTGACAGATTATGTGCTTTGAATAAGGAGCAATTGGCAGATGGCCCGTTCCAAAACTGGGAATTAGGTACCCGAGATGCTGGTAGTTACGCAACTTTTTCAGATGTAGTAGATTATCTGGACTGGCTTGGCAGTAATTTCACAGAAAGCGAAAATACTAGAGAAAGGCTAGAGGCTTCTTCTATAGCTATAAAATCACATGAACAAGAGTTAGTAGATTTAGTAATAAATGGTGCTGAAGATATTGTTGGGTTAAGAAACAATAAAAAAATTCGGATTATTGGTAACCCAGCTTCTACGTCTCGAGAGGGAGTAGTGTCCTTTTTCCATAAAAACAAGCCTTCAAGGATAATAGTTGAAGAACTTAGACAGCGTAAAATACGCGTACACATTAGAAAAGATGATCATTACTGTGGGAATATACTCAGGCCTTTAAATCAAAAAGACTGCATCAGATTTTCAATATGTCATTATAATTCAAAGGCTGAAGTGGTAGAGTTTATGAAAGCTATGAATGAAATTAGTGCCAACTAAAGAATTCTTTTTATCTTACTCTCCATTCTTTTCTTGAAAATGAGCTTTTCTCTTTCATAAGCTTCCACTCTTGCCTTAAGATAAAAATATGACTTGTCTGATGTCATGCTTGAGAAAGTGTCGGTTCTAATAGACCATCCTTCTCTAGAGCGTTCTTCTGTCCAATGGGTTTCTCCTTTGGCCGAAAGAGGATCCTTCGGATGTATTGACCATTTTTCTCGTGCTGAGCTACTTATGACTAACTTATTCTGAAGATCTTTATAACTACCAAAGTCATCTTCAATTTCCAAGAACACCTCATCGGTAGCCTCATCAAATAGTATTTGCCTTTTATTGTGTGGACTTCTAATTTCTTTGCCTCGCCACGGTTTGGAAACCACAGGCTCAGGAAAAACCCATTCGTCTGAGTTTGTTCCCTGTCTTAATGGCAATGACAAATAACCGTCTTTGACCACTAGTTTAGCAGGATTATACACTGGCCAAACCAAAGGCCAGTAAGCATTCGCTAGGGAAAGGCGGAGTTTATTTCCCCAAGGTAATTTATATGCAATGTGATCTAGCGTTACCTTTACAGTAAACTCTTTTGCTATTGGGATATTTTTCGGACTATCAAACGAGTCACGGAACCTCAGGTTTAAAATACCATATGTTATTCTACTCGACTTACCATCAGGGTAAACATCGCATAATCGGACAGCCAGTTGTGCGTTCGGTGAGTTTGCTTCGAGCGTTACTGTTAACTCAGGAGACCCAACTATATCCTCTTCAAGGTTCAAGGCCTTTGTATCAAAGCAAAGTGAAAAAGCGTCGTCAAAACGCTGGTCCCCTGGAAGCTCTGGGCCTAACCAAATAGCACAATATTCGCCACTTTTTAGCCCACAATGTTGAGGACTATCAATTACTCCCAAATGAGATTTATTTTTTCTGTTGCTGAAAGAAAGTACATTATTATGTCTTAAAAAAAGCTTTTTATTTTTGCTTGCTTTACTTGGCCAAACATCCTCTTTAATCCAATATCCGTCTCTAAAATTATAACTACTTTTAGGGGGCTTACCTTTCATTACATATACTCGATAGTCAGGATCTGTTTCACATCCATTATCAATTTCTTTGAGCCATTTATCCCACCATCGGATGGCTTCTTGTAAAAAGCCTATCTGGGGTTTCGGTACAGCAAAGTGGGGATATTTATGCACCCAAGGTCCGATGATCCCTTTAGCTTTTGCATTTTTCACAAGTTCTGGAACTGCATTTTTATAGGCGTCTCCCCATCCTCCAATAGCTAGGATTGGAGTTTCAAGCTTAGAATAATCTTCACATACAGATCCATGTTTCCAATACTTATCTCTCTTCTGATGCTTTAACCAAATATCTGATAGATGTGGTTGGTTTTTCAAACGCTCTAGCCACATTTTTTTCCATTTCTTTCCAACAATTAGTGGATCAGGTGGCCGTGAAGAATATGAAAGCATTGTAGCGCCCCATCCTAAGTTTTCATTTAACAAACAACCACCTTTATAATGAATGTCCTCGGTATATCTATCTACCGTTGAACATAAAGTTATAATTGCTTTTAAAGCCTTTGGCCTTCGAAAAGCAACCTGTAGGCTGTTAAAACCACCCCAACTTATTCCCATCATTCCAATATTTCCATTGCTCCATGACTGTTTGCTCGCCCAATCAATTATATGTTCTGCATCACTTAATTCAGTCTCTGTATACTCATCGAAAAGAAGTCCTTCGCTATCTCCATTACCTCTTAGATCAACACGCATACATACATAACCTCTTTCACAAAAGTAGGGGTGGGTTAATGCGTCTCTAACGTGAGTTCCATCTCTTTTTCGATAAGGGATATATTCTAAGACTACTGGAAATCTTTCAGATTTTTTACTAATCGGCTTCCAAACTTTAGCTGAAAGTTTAATTCCGTCTGGCATTTCTATTGTGAGATGTTCAATCTCCTCAACTTTAAAGAGCTTTTTTTTTACTGATACTTTTCCCAATTAAAAAACCCTTACATTCTGGTTGCTAAGAAGTTTTTGAACATTTGAAATATTCAAGCTATTCAGGGATGTTTTATTCTTTATCGTCTCGGCAGCGGCTACTCCTGCTCCTTGACCGGTAACTGTGCAGCAGGCCATATTTCTAGTTGCAGCATGTGCGATATTACTTCCCCCTATAGCTCTTCCAACAACCAGTAATCCTTTTATATTTTTGGGAAGCAAAGATCGATATGGAATATGCATATACCTACCCGTGGTGGGCAGCACTAGAACTCCGAAACCGTCTATAAACTCAGGGTATATTCCAACACTGTCTTCAAACCTGCACTCATTTTTGACATCTTCATCTGAGAGGTTGTATACAGAATCTATTTTATACGTATCTCTAATACCAATTGTCATTCCAAAGTTTCGTAACTTGCCAGCCGAACATCCAGGCATATACTCCTTCAAAGCAGCTATAGCTTCTAAAGCTGCTTTTCTCCCCTCTATTTCACCCTTAGTTAAACTTTCGGGATCAGTGCCATCTATCCCATTAAGATGAACCAGGTTTAGATAAGTTAGTTCGCCCGTATCATGTATTGCTCCCCATGTTCCGGAAATTGTTTGCAAGTCACTATCAATCAAGCCAGAATCTTTTGCCTTTTCAAATGGTTTGCGAAGAAAAGGTGAAAACATGTCATCTTCTTTCCCAGATGTTTGCACCTGCCAATTCTTATCACTCCAATCGCTATATTTTTGTGGATCACGCGCTATTTCATTCATAAACTCTTCTTTATTTACACCAGACATATGAAACATAACGGAGGCAGATATCATGTCCTCTTTTTTATTTTTGAAGACTTTTACTCCACTACGCCTAGCTACGTCGGCATCACCAGTTGCGTCAATAATAATTTTGCCAATAATTGCTTCCCTGCCGGCTTTAGATTCCGTAATCACTCCTTTTATTTCTTCACCTTCTAAAATAGGAGCACAGAAGGCGCGATGTAGCATTGGCCGGACACCCGCCTCTAAAACAAGATCATCTGCTACCACCTTAAACCCCTCACTATCAATCTCATAACTTTTCGATTGAGACTCAGGTACTGCTGCATTACTTTCTATTGCTCTTTGTTCATATTCAAAAGCTAATCCACCAGCTTCTACGGTTTTCTCATGGCGATACCAGGCGAAGCCCTCTACTCCAACGGACGTTATGTTACCCCCAAAGCACCCAAATCGCTCGATGAGTATAACACTCACACCAGCTCTGGCAGCTGCAATTGCTGCGGATAGTCCCCCTGGGCCAGAACCAACAACGATAACATCTGCTTCACCCACAACAGGGGTTAATCTCTCAGGTTCTCTAATTTCCATTGTAGTACAACGTAGTCATACGGCATTGTCCAATAAAAAGATTTGTGAGGCAAAGCAATTTTTACTTTTTAAAAAAATAGTTAAACACAAAACGTAAAATAAGAGGGGTCAGGCCTATAAGACAAAAAATGATTAATATTTGTGGAGATAAAATTTCAGAAATATGACTTATTTTGTTTATTTGAGATCCAAAGTAAACATAGATTATGGTCATGGGAGTAATACCTATGAATGTTACAATGCTATACGGAATGACTTTTATTGGGGTAAAGGCCATAAAGATATTAACCAGATAAAATGGAAAGATAGGTATCATTCTAATCGCGAACAAATAGAACACACCATTTTTTATAAACATTTTTTGAAACGTATCAAAAGAAGCTGTGCTTTGATTATGTAAAAAACTTTTTAGAAAGTAGCGTACCAAGATAAAACTTAATATCGCTCCAACTGTAGCAGATAAAGTTGATAATAAAGTTCCCTGAAAAACGCCGAATAGTATTCCTGAAAATACGGAAAGAATTGTTGCTAATGGTATGGAAGCAGAAACGACAATTATGTAAAGAAAGGAAAAGAGACTTTTGCATATAGTTGGATATTTGTTGCAAGTGTATTCAATTTCGTTTTTTATATCTAAAAACTTTTTTAGTGATAACCCGTCAAGAGCATAAAGAACCAACGAAAAAGTTAAAGCTAGCGATATATAACCCAAAAATCGTCTCAAATTTCACCCCTCCTAAAGGGAGACAGTGAGCATGCCTATTGCAATACTACTTTTCATTCAAATAATATGGTTTAGTAGATACGGTATATTGTACTCCTGTAAAGAGGTATGTTGGTTCATGGAAGGCTTTAACGTTTCGGTAGTAGTTCCTACATTCAATAGAGTAGATTTTGTATTAGAGGCAATTAAATCTATTTCAAGTCAGACTTTTCAACCGTTAGAGATCATTCTAGTAGATAATAACTCTGGGGATAACACCACGGAAATGGTCGCTAAGCACTTTAAGTCCGTAAAGATATTAATCCAGAAAAAGCAGGGCGTAAGTGCAGCCAGAAATTTAGGAATCCGAGAGGCATCAGGTAATTGGATCGCTTTTTTAGACTCAGACGATCAATGGCACAAACGCAAGCTTGAAGAACAAGTTAAGAGTATTTCTAGAGATAAATTATCTGCTGATTTATCCCACACTGACGAAATATGGTACAGAAATAAGATTTTTTTTAATCAGAAGGAAATTCATAAAAAACGAGGGGGTTTTATTTTTGAAAATTGCTTACCACTTTGTTGTATTTCTCCAAGTAGTGTACTTATTAAAAAAAAGGTTTTCGATAATATTGGACTTTTCGATGAGTCTTTAGACGTTTGTGAAGATTATGATTTTTGGTTGCGGTTTTGCTGTAAATATCCAGTAAATTTTGTTGATCAAAAACTTACAATTAAAAATGGTGGGCATAAAGATCAATTATCAAAAAAGTACTGGGGCATGGATAGGTTTAGAGTCCAAGCATTAGAAAACTTGTTAAGGTCGGCAGTTTTGGATGAATGGCAGCGACAGTTAACAAAGAGTATGCTACTAAAGAAAATTAAAATATTAATACAAGGAGCGAAGAAGAGATCAAATACATCTACTTACAATAAGTATTTAGAAAAACAAAAGTATTGGGAAGCAGAATAGTGATTGAAAAAAATTTTGAAGGAGTATCTGTTAGGTGGGTGATTGCGTTAAAAGGAGAAGCTGAGGAAATAATAAAAAACTATGGCATGAAGAGGGTAGCAACTACGCCTTTCCCAGTTTATAAAAATAAAGATTTTGATATGTGGCTTATTCTTTCAGGGATCGGACAATTAAATGCGGTTGCAGCTACAACTTATTTACATGTAAAAAGCGATGCCTCATATAATACTATATGGATCAATTTTGGAATAGGTGGAAGCCGAAACTTTAAGGTTGGAGAGCTGATCCAAATAGATAAAATAACATCAAGTGATTTTCAAGATAACTATTATCCGTCACCCTCCGCATTTAAGAATAATAATATTGAACGCTGTAATTTGATAACGGTCAACAAACCTGAAAAAATTTTCGAAAATGATGGCGTTTACGATATGGAGGGTTATGGTTTCTTTAGCTTTGCAAAAAAAATTGCACCTTATGAGCTTATATCTGTTTTGAAAATAATTTCAGATATACCTGGAACAGACTTATCTAAAATCGACAAACACAGGGTCGAAATACTAGTTTCCAAACAAATTCAATTCATAGAAAAAGTCTTGGAAAATTTACTCGCTTTACAGAAAATTCTCTTTCTACAACTAAGAGATCCCAAATATTTTGATGAAATATGTTTGCAGAATAAATTTACATTTAGCCAAAAGGTAACTCTGCGAAAATACTTAACTCAATGGCAAGCTAGATTTCCGCTGAGAAATCCATTAGATGAAATTAGACAAAAAATGACAGCTTCTCAAATTTTAAAGAAATTTTCAGACAATCTGTTGAGATGAACCATGGTTGACACTATTTACGTAGAAGATGAAATAATAGGTACTAAAAAAGCGCAAGAAATTATTTCAAAGTTTAGACATGCAAAAGTTACAAGTATCAAAAGATTTGGAGAGGTATTTAATCCATCAAACCAGAATTTTAGGATTCAGAAAACAAACCCTTCTTTAATTCTTGCAAAAAAACAGAAAGGATTTGTTCTTGATGCCCCCAAGGGATTTGGTATTGGAGATCAAAACAATTATTATTTCTCTCATATGTACAACTGCTTATACGATTGCTCTTATTGTTTTTTACAAGGCATGTATAATTCAGCAAATTATCTAGTCTTTGTAAATTTTCATGACTATCAGAATGAAATCGAAAAGACTATAAAAAGACATAAAGAAAAAAAAATGACGTTTTTTACGGGCTATGATTGCGACTCTTTGGCTATGGAACCAATAACTAATTTCATAAATGATTTTATTCCCTTTTTTAGTCGGTATAAAAAGGCCCTATTCGAAATAAGGACAAAAAGTATCAATAACACGGTTTTCAGAAAGCATGATCCACTAACAAATTGTATTGTAGCATATAGTCTTATGCCGGAGGCTCTAGCACAGATTTTAGACAAAAAAGCTCCGTCAGTTTCTGCCCGTATAAAAAACATTAAATACTTAGCAAACAAAGGATGGAGGATTGGATTGAGATTCGATCCATTAATATATTGTAATAATTGGAAGGATCAATACTCTGAGTTATTTGCAAATATCTTCAAAGAAATCAAAGAGGAAAACATCCATTCTGTTTCTTTTGGATCGCTAAGATTTCCTAAAAGTTTTTTCAATAAATTACTCCAATACTATCCAAATAGCGAAGAATTATCATTTTTAAGATCAAATGATAAAGGTATCATTTCTTACGATCAGTCGATAGAAAATGAGATGAATGAATATTGTCGATCAGAGCTTATGAAGTATAGTGACGCAAGAAAGTTCTTTTCTTGTGGTTGAGAAAAATTAGGAGATAGCATTAAAAAAGTCATTGTTATAGGATCGACCGGCACAATTGGAGAGGCTGTATCAACACTTTTGCTTAACAGTGGTTTTTCTGTGATAGGTATAGGTAGAAAAGTTACTTCTTTGGATGAAAAAAAGGAAAACTATATTCATCATATTCTAGATCTTCAAAATACTGAACTACTAGAGGCGACACTGTCAAACATTGTAAGCAATAATGAAGAGATTTTTTGTTTGGTGCATTGCGCCGGGGTTGGAGAATTTTCCAATATAGAGAACCTTTCTATATCGAAAATAAAAGCCATGCTAGATGTTAACTTACTTTCTGTTATCGTATCAGTGAAGGTCGTGTTACCTCATTTAAAGAAAATAGATAGTGGAAAATTAATATTAATTGGTTCTGAAGCCGGCCTAAAGGGAGGGCAAAAAGGATCTGTTTATTCGGCTACAAAATTTGGTTTGCGCGGGTTTGCTCAATCAATCAGAGAGGAAACAGCAAAGAATAATATATTCGTTACAGTAATAAATCCAGGTATGGTAAGAGGAAAATTTTTTGATGATAAAAATTTTCGGCCCGGGAAAAGTGAAGATAATGCTATTGAGCCACATGATATAGCAAAATTAGTAAATTATTTGCTAGATGAAGAGAAAGGTATGGTTTTTGATGAAATAAATGTATCCCAAATGAAAAAAGTTATAGAGTTTAACAATAGCTAAGGGTCAAAATATGGGAAATGAGTTAATAGACAAATATGCTTTTGAAGCAGTAGATTTAATTAGAAAAAAGGAAGCAAGCAGTTCTGAGCTTTTAAAAGCCTCACAAGAACGGCATATAGAAGTGGATGAACAAGTTAATGCGCTACCCTACACTTTTTATGATAAGGCCCTCATAAAAGCAAAAAATATCAATATTGATAGTGAGAGACAAAACAAAAAAAGTCTTTTAGGACTACCAATAGCAGTTAAGGATTATAATGATGTAGCAGGAATTCCTACTACATTTGGCTCAAAAATATTTAGTAACAATATTCCACCGAAATCAGACTCAACAATTGCTCGCTTAGAACAAAATGGTGCACTCCCTGTGGCTAAATCAAATGTTCCAGAATGGGCAGGGGGGCACACCTTTAATCCAGTCTACGGGGTTACAAAGAACCCCTTTAACAAAAATAAAATCGCCGGTGGTTCATCTGGAGGTTCCTCAGTTGCTTTAGCTACAAAACAGGTTTGGCTAGCCACAGGTAATGACTTAGGTGGAAGTCTCAGAACTCCTGCTAGTTTCAATAATATTGTTGGCTTACGACCTAGTATAGGAGTTGTCCCCAGGGGTTTACGTTATAATAGATTTGATCCACTGTGGGTCGAAGGTCCTCTGGCAAGATGTGTGAAAGACATTGGTCTAATGCTTGATGCCATGTCTGGCTATTGCAAAACTGATCCATTATCTTTTGATCATACATGCAGTTCCTTTCTTGAAGCCGCTGATGCTTTTGAATTACCGGCAAAGGTAGCTGTTACTGAAGACTTAGGTTTGGTCCCTGTCGAACAAGAGGTGAGGAGTGTCTTTAGAACTGTAGTCCCACACTTAAAAACTATTGGGTGTGAGGTAGGAAGTGATATACCCGATTTTAATGGTGCGATAGAAAGTTTTCATACATTAAGAGGTTTATTGATGGCCTATATGTTGGGTGATCTCTATAAGAGTAAAAAAGATGAAATTCTGGTGGATATTGTAAAAAATATAGAGGTTGGTTTTGAGGCATCGAATGATGAAATAATAACTGCAGAAAAAATACGGCAGGACCTTTTTATAAAAGTTGATAGATTTTTTGAAGAGTACGATTTTTTGATCTGTCCAACATGTTCCGTTTTACCGTTTGACATTGAAACTCCTTTTGTAAAAGAAATAGACGGGGTCACATGTAAAACATATATAGATTGGTTTGCGATAACATTTGCACTGACCTTGAGCTCGTGTCCAATTATTTCTCTTCCAGTTGGCTTTTCTAGTCATGGATTACCTGTAGGAATTCAAATAATGACTAAGCCAAGGCAGGAGGACAAACTTCTGGCCTTTGCGAAGGTTTTGGAGGAAAAAGTTTCAGTAAATAAAAGTAGTCCTATTTAGACAAATTTTAGATTTATATAGGAAAAAAAGCTTTAGCGTTATTTAATCTAAACTTTGAAATAGTACTTTTTCCATTATCAGATTTCAAGAAGGTAACAATTTTTTCAACTGCGCTAGATTTAACGTTTTTACATTTCTTTGGGTTTACAGTTGTTATAGCGTAAGTATTTAAATCTTTATTATCATACCCAACTATTTCTGAGTCTCCTTTGCTCTTAAAGGAATACCAAGTTGCTGTGTCAGTTATAGTAAATGCTCCAAGTTCATTTGCAATCATTAAAGTAGCTCCTTGCCCAGAGCCGGTTTCTAGATACCAAGTTTTCGGAAACTCCTCAGGCGCAAGAGCTAGCTCTCTCCAAAGAGACAACTCCTTCATATGAGTCCCAGAATTATCGCCACGGGAAATGAATTTCTCTTTTATATTATAAATCGTTTCCATTATTTCTCTTATTTCATTACCCCTAATATCAATCTCTGTTTTAGCTTTTCTGGGACCAACAATTACCCAGTTATTATACATAAACTCAAACCTTTTTAATCCATAGCCAGTTTTTAAAAACTCAAGTTCCGCGTTTTTCGCATGCGTTATAAGAACGTCTCCGTCACAATTTTTCATATTCTTAATTGCCTGTCCTGTACCAACAGCGACAACCCTAATTTCAACACCCGTATTTTGTTTTAAAATAGGAGCAAGGTACCGATAAAATCCAGAATTTTTTAATGAAGTAGATGATTGAATAATAATATTATCCGCGAAAACATTAGAGCTTGATAAAGCTACAAAAACCGAGAGCAAAAGGATACATGAAAGGATATTTTTCAATTTATTTTTCCCGATATGTATTTTCTGGCTTCTCTGGTTTTTGGATTTTCAAAGAAATTTTCAGCTGACGAATGTTCAATTACTCTACCAGTGTGAATGAAAACAATTTCGTCTGCTAATCTTCGAGCTTGATTTATATCATGCGTAACAAAGAATATTTTCCGAGATGATCTTACTTTTTGAATAAGATATTTTTCAATTAACGTAGTTGAGTTTGGCTCAATATTGGCGGTAGGTTCATCTAATAATAAAATTTCAGGATCAGTTATTATTGCCCGTGCCAGACATAATCTCTGTTTCTCACCAGCTGACAGAGTCATTGCGTTCTGATGCTCTTTTTTATCTAATCCCATGAGACTTAGTAATTCTTTTGTAAGGGTACTTTTTTCAGATGTTATTTTTTCCAAAACAAATAAAATGTTTTTTAGAACTGTTCTCCGCAGTATAACTGGCTCTTGAGATACGAAGGCGCGTGTTTTAATTGATAGATTCCCACCTTCAAAAGTTATGGATCCACTACATGGAGTCAAAAGTCCTGTTAATAGCTTTAAAAAAATTGTTTTACCCGCTCCATTAGCTCCGAGTAAAACTGTTATCCCATCTCCATTTAAAGAAAGATTGGTATTGTGTAAAAGGGTCTTTCCTTCAATATCAAAAGAAAGGTCATTTATTCTTATTTGGGTATCTTCGGAGGCCATCAAATAGTGCTCCCAGAAGTATTGAGATATTTTCCTCGTAAAAACAAAATGAAACCATTTAGTACTATTGCGGTCGCTAACAAAATAATTCCTAAACCCAAAGCCAAATCAAGATTGCCCTTTGAGGTTTCTAGTGCAATAGCGGTGGTCATAACCCGAGTAATATGATCTATGTTTCCTCCTACAATTATGATTGCGCCAACCTCAGAAATAGAGCGGCCAATACCAGCAAGTACTACAGTTGTAAGCTCAAACCTGCTATCAACAATATAAGCTATCACTGATTTTAATTTTGCTATCCTATATGAACGGAAAAACTCATGATAACGGGTATGTAAGCTTTCAATTATTTGAAACGTTAGACAACACACTATGGGTAAAATAAGGATTACCTGAGCAATTATCATTACCGTTGGTGAATAGAGGAGTCCCATCCATCCTAACGAACCTGAACGTGAAAAAATTAAATATACAAATAAGCCAACAACTACTGGAGGTAAGCCCATCATTCCAAAAAGGATGGAAACAACAGCATTCCTGAATCTAAAATGTGTGCTTGCTAAAAATGCTCCAAGAGGTATTCCAATTATGCTTGAAATCAGTACGGCATAAAATGTTATCCTGAATGATAGAAGTATAATCTCTAGTAATTCAGCGTCTAAAAATAAAATTAGACCGAGAGAACTAACAAACGCTTCTGATATATCATTCACGTTTTATAGCGATATGTATTTTTGTAAGTGGAAGTCTTCATCTCCAAATTCATGATCAATTAAGACCAGTCTCTTTGCGTAATGACCAAGATCATATTCCCAAGTCATTCCCATTCCACCATGCAGTTGAATACTTTCCTCTGCCACCAAAGTTCCTATTTTTCCAATTGAAAATTTCGCTGCAGAAATTGTTTTCTCTCTTTCTGTTTCGTCGTCAAAATAAATTGTAGCATTAATAACCGAGGAACGAGCCTGCTCTATTTCAACTAATAACTGTGCCATTCTATGTTGAATAGCTTGGAACTTACCGATAGGTACACCAAATTGCTTTCTGGTTTTAAGGTATTCAAGAGTTAATTCCTTTATTCTTTCCATAATACCGAGGGCCTCGGAACAAATTGCAAGAATACCAGTATCGATCGCATGGGAGACTATTGAATAGCTCATTCCAAGTTCACCAACGAGTTCTTCTGAAGAAATACTTACATTTGTAAAAGTCAAATCAGATACTCGGCCCCCATCTATAGTAGCGAAGCTATCAATTTTTATACCTTCTCGATCAGTTGGAATACAAGCAATTGAAATACCTTCTTCGCTGGAAGCATCCCCAGTATTTCTACAGGTTACCAAAAAGTGTGTTGCCTCAGATGCATGCTTTATCATTCGCTTAGTGCCTGAAATCTTATAACTTCCATCAGCTTCTACAGATAGTTTCGTTTCTACAAAACTTTTCGAGTACTCTGTATCTGTCTCGCTGTGGGCTAAGATAGGTAAACACTCGTTTTCAAGTATCTTTTTAACAAGCGATTTTTGAGCATCATTACCTCTTGATAATACGTCGGCAGCAAGTATCCCGACCTCTAGAAAAGGCTCTACGACGAGACCTCTTCCTAAAGCTTCAAAAACTGTTGAAATATCTAGTGCTGTGCCGCCAAAGCCGTCTAATTCTGGGTCTATAAGAGATTCAAGAATCCCCAGGTCTCTCATGGCTTCCCACGCTTTTTTTGAATATCCAAGATCAGAATGTGCTGCGATATTACGATCAGAAAGGCTGTATTCATTTTCAAAATATTTTTTAAGAGTATCGAATAGAATTTGCCTTTCAGGACTCGGTTTGAAATCCATTAGTTTCTCTTTCCTATAAATTGAGCATTAGTTTTGAAATTATATTTTTTTGGATTTCGTTTGACCCTGCATATATTGATTTTTTTCGATGATTAAAATACTTTCCCGATGCGTATGCAGCAGCCTTAGGAAAAACTTCTGCTCCGTTGTAACCAGTAGAAAGTGCATCTGGTTCATTAACAAAAGCTCGTTTCCCAAGTGATTTTCTCGTTAGATTATCTATATCTTGCTCTATCTCAGAACCTAAAATTTTTATTATGGAGCTCTCTGCTCCAGGTGCCTCACCATTTTCTACAGAAGCCAGTGTCCTTAAATTTGTTATTTCTAGATTTTGCAGATTAATTTCTATCTGTGCTAATCTGGATGCGAACATTGGGTCGTTAGACAATGGTTGCTCATTCTTTTTTGCATCATCTGCCAACTTCTTGAGCTTTTGGATTTTTCGTTTTGACACTGCAACATTTGCATTGCCAGTCCTTTCATGCGTCAGTAAATATTTGGCATAGGTCCACCCTTTATTTTCTTCCCCTACAAGGTTTTGCACAGGAACTTTTACATCAGAAAAAAATATTTCGTTAACCTCATGACTACCATCTAATGTAATAATGGGTCGCACTTCAATTCCTGGAGAGTTCATGTCAATCAGAATAAATGATATTCCCTCCTGTGGCTTTCCTTCGTTTGAGGTCCTAACTAAGCAAAAGATCATATTGGCGTGTTGTGCAAATGTAGTCCAAGTTTTTTGACCATTTACGATGTAATAGTCACCATCTCTCACAGCACTTGTCTTTAAAGATGCTAAGTCTGAACCAGAGCCAGGCTCAGAGTACCCTTGGCACCACCAGTCCTCACCGGTGAGCATTCTAGGCAGCCAATAATCTCTTTGTTCTTGCGAGCCAAATTTCATTAAGACTGGTGCGAGCATGCCAACTCCGAATGGTACAATTCGAGGTGCTCCTGCAGAACCGCACTCTTCTTCAAAAATGAATTTTTCAACAACATCCCATTCTTGGCCACCATACTGTTTTGGCCATGTGCCTGCTAGCCAACCTTTTTCATTAAGCTTTTGATGCCATCTTTCGGAGTCCTCTTTAGTGATAGGGATACCATTTTTTACCTTTTCAACTACTTGGGGTTCTAAGTTTTCTTTCAAAAAACTTCGTACTTCAATTTGAAAGTTTTCTTGTTCTTTAGTGAAATTTAAGTCCATTTTTTTTCTCCAATTAGTTCAAGCTGTTAAAATCCTTACCTTCATTAACAAGCTTTACAATTAGTTCTGCCGGCTTCCAAAAGTAAGGGTCTTCTTTTTCAAATTCTTTTAAATCGTTAAGTATATTTTCAATGCCATAAACATCCGCGTACCTCATTGGTCCTCCCATATGTCTTGGGAATCCATATCCGAATAGTTTCGTTACATCTATATCGGATGGCCTCAAGGCCATTTTTTCTTCTAAAACTTTGGCACCCTCGTTAACCATGGCTGCAAAGTAGCGTCTTCTTATTTCATCTGAGGATAGGCTCTTCGCTTCTATGCCCTTAACATTTCTTTCTTCTTGGATAATCGACAGAACTTCAGGGTCTTCTTCCCCTCTTCGCGCCCCAGGAGTGTATTTATAATAACCGCGCCCCGTTTTTTGTCCAAACCAACCCTTTTCACAAATACGGTCAGCAATAGAAACATATCTTTCCTCATTCGATCTAAATGCCGCTTTGCGTTTTCGATCGGCCCATCCTATGTCTCCACCTGCCAGGTCAAACATTTGAAAAGGTCCCATAGGATAGCCAAACTCTACTATCGCTTTATCTATATCATATGGTGAGGTACCATCTTCCATCATGTAGTTTGCTGCCTTTGCATAATTTTCGAGCACACGGTTCCCAATAAACCCATCACAATTCCCTGCCCGGACTGGCACCTTCTTAAGAATTTTTGCTAGTTGAAAACCAGTAGCCACGACATCATCTTTCACATTAGTTGGAACAACTATCTCTAAAAGACGCATAATGTTTGCTGGAGAAAAGAAATGAAGACCAATCACATCACCAACTCTATCTGTCGCCGAGGCAATTTTGTCGATATCCAAATATGAGGTATTTGATGCTAACACGGCTCCTTCTTTTGCAATATCATTAAGTTGTGAAAAGACACCTTTCTTAACTTCAAGTTCTTCAAATACAGCTTCAATTATCATGTCCTTATCTGAGAGGTCTTTTAGATGAGTTGATGTGGAGTAGTTTGATAAAATTTTATCCGCTTTCTCTTGGGACAATCTCCCTTTCTCTACGTCACGCCTATATACCTTCTTTACATTCTCAATACCTCGCTCAAGGCTCTCTTGATCCCTTTCTACCATGGTAACAGGTAGACCTGAGTTCAGTGCAGCGATCGTGATACCTGATCCCATAGTACCCCCACCAATAACACCTAGTTTCGATATGGGACGGGGTTTTGCACCTCGTTCTAACTCGGGGATTTTGTTGCTCTTTCTTTCAGCAAAAAAGGCGTGGATAAGGCTTTTACTCTGGTCGCTATCCATTAAACCTTGAAAGGTCTTTTGCTCGAAGTTCATACCACCTGCATAATCGAGCAGTACTGCTTGCTCTACACAGTCAATAATTTTCTGTGGAGCATTTAGGTGAGGACTGTTTTTTTTCCACTTTGCCCTTTCTTGTGCAATTATTTCTAAGTTCTCGGAATTGTTCTCAACTCTTTCTTCACTTTTACTCACTCTTTTTAGAGGTATAGCATTTTCAACGACTTTTTTTGCAAAAGCAATAGCACCGCTCTTGAGGTCATCAACAATTTCGTCAATTGCACCAATTGCGAGTGCTTTTTCCGCTTTAACTGGTTTCCCTGTTGTCATAATATCTATTGCACTTTTTACTCCCACTAACCTGGGCGTTCTTTGCGTTCCAGCAGATCCTGGCAGCAAGCCTAAATGTACCTCTGGAAGTCCAACTGAAGCATCTTTAGTTGCTATTCTAAAGTGTGTTGACAAAGCTATCTCAAAAGCACCGCCCAGAGCGAACCCGTGTATTGCAGCAATTACTGGTTTTTCGCTTTGTTCAATTAAATCGCAAACATCAGGTAAATGAGGCTCTACGGCAGATAGATGAAATTCTGAAATATCAGCACCTGCTGAAAATACATTACCATCACCGTGGATGACAATCGCCTTTATCGTACTATCACTTAATGCTTCTTCAACACCTTTCTTTAAACCAGCTCTTACACCTTGGCTCAAAGCGTTCATAGGGGCATTAGAGAGAGCTATAAATGCTATTTCATTTTCTTTTGATAAATGAGCTGTTTTTGTCATTATTATCCCCCTGAATATATTATACACATATAGAATAGTGTTGAAAAATAAGAAATCTAGTGAAATGATACATCTGGTAAGTCTCCAGTCAAGAGATTGGAAGAATTATTAAAGTCAATTAGGGAGAGTATTATGAGAGCGGTAATTTGTTCTAAGTTTGGGTCGCCAGAAGATTTGGAAGTTAAAGAAGTTGAGGAACCAGTGACCGGCGCCAATCAGGTGAAGCTCAAAGTAGAGGCGTGTGGCGTAAATTTTCCTGATACTCTAATTATTAACAATAAATATCAATTCAAACCGGATCTCCCTTTCTCGCCAGGTGGCGAGGTCGCCGGTATTGTTGAGGAAGTGGGAGAAGGGGTAAAAAATTTTGCAGTTGGTGACAAAGTGATGACGACTACTATATATGGGGGCTTTGCAGAAAAACTTGTTGTGGGTACCGAGATGTTAATGAAAAGGCCAGAAAAAATGAGTGGCGTTGTTGCCTCTGGCATTCAGATTACCTATGGTACTTCGATGCATGCGCTAAAACAAAGAGCGTCATTACAGAAGGGCGAAACTCTGTTGGTGCTCGGAGCAGCTGGAGGAGTGGGCATCTCTGCAGTAGAGATAGGTAAAGCAATGGGCGCTACCGTAATAGGGGCTGCAAGTACAGATGAAAAGCTAGAAGTAGTGAAGAAGGCTGGAGCAGATCATTTAATTAATTATGGAAAAGATGATCTGAGAGAGCGACTTAAAGAAATAACTGGGCAAAAGGAGTCATATGATGTTTTGTATGATCCGGTTGGAGCTGATCTATTCGAACCAGCACTTAGGTCTATTAGCTGGAATGGTCGTGCTTTGGTCATTGGTTTTGCTGGTGGAGACGATAAGATACCTAGGGTTCCTATGAATTTACCTCTACTTAAAGGTTGTGCAATTGTAGGGGTTTTCTGGGGTTCTTTTAGAGTAAGAGAGTCAAAAGAGGAGCTTGCTAACTTTCAGCAACTATTTGAGTGGTTTAATAATGGTGATATTGATCCTTTAGTTTCAGACGTATATCCATTAGAAGAAGCAGCTGTTGCTCTCAGAAAACTTATGAACCGGCAAGCAGTCGGAAAAATCGTTTTAACCACTGAGTAGTTTTAACAAACTATTAGGACTTTTAGTAACCCATTTGTCGCACAGCTAAATCTCTCATGATTTCCTCGGAACCACCTCCGATAGCCATGACCTTTACCTCACGGTAAATCCTTTCCACTGGATTTCCTCTGAGATATCCAGCTCCACCCATTATTTGCATTGCTTCACTTGAGCAATACTCAAGCTCTTTAGTAGCAAAAAACTTTGCCTTTGAGATTTCTGCGACTGGAACTTCTCCATTATTCATATTCCAGCAAATATTATTTACTAACGCTTCAAGAGCATCAATTTTTGAGGACATGTTTGCTAGCTTATGACGTATAACTTGATGCTGAATAAGAGGTTTTCCAAAAGTCTCTCTAGTCTTTGCCCATTCTATGCTTTCCTCAAGGCAGACTTTCATCATCCCTAAAGAGCTAGCACACATGCACATTCTCTCTATATTGAAATTCTCCATTATTTGTATGAAGCCCTTGTCCTCTTCCCCCATCATATTCTCAGCAGGCACTCTGACATTATCAAAGTACAAGGTTGCCTGATCAGAGCACCACCAACCCATTTTTTTATCAAGTGGCACCCGTGAAAATCCATCCCTGTCGGCCTCCACGAAAAATAGAGAAATTCCTTTTAATCCCGATCCACCAGTTCTAGCTCCGACAACAAAATAGTCAGATGTCATTGCTCCTGTAATAAAAGTCTTGCTGCCATTAATAACAAAATGGTTCCCATCTCTTTTTGCTGACGTTTTCATATTCGCTACATCTGAGCCCCCACCTGGCTCAGTTATTCCCAAGCTTGAACCTTTTTTCCCAGTGACTATATCTTTAAGAACTCTATCTTTTATTTCCGATGAACACAGTCTTTGTATCGGCTCTAGGGAAATCATTCGCCCACCCATGGCTGCGCCAACACCTCCAGCTCCGCATTTCGCGAATTCTTCGTTGTATATTGCTCTTAGGAAATTATCGTCTTCTCCTAATCCACCATACTTTTCATCAATTCCGAAACCCCAGACACCTAGCGCTCCAGCTTTCTGATGAAGATCCCAAGGTATCTTTCCTTTTTCATCCCAATCATTGACATAGGGTTTGATTTCTTTATCAACAAACGCTTTTAGTTGGGCTCTGAATTCTTCTCTCTCTGGTGTATCAAATGGGTTCTTCATAAATTTTCCTAATCTGTTATCAAAATTCAAAAAAAGGACTTTTATTAGTATCACATATTTATGTAGACTTAAAAAGACACAAATGAGAGCTCGAACGTTGAAAAAAGATTTATTGAAAATTGGGGGTGCATCCGGTTATTGGGGAGATGCGTCACAAGCTACCGAGCAACTCCTTAGACATGATGATCTTGATTTCATTGTATATGATTATTTAGCCGAAATTACTATGGCTATAATGGCGCGGGTAAAGGCAAAAGACCCTAATGTAGGATACGCTACTGATTTTATTTCAGAGGCTATGGTTCCAAATTTAAAAAGGATATCCGAAACCAACACGAAGATAATTTCAAACGCTGGAGGGGTGAACCCATCGGCTTGTGCCATCATTCTAAGAGAGAAAATTGAGGATCAGGGATTGTCTCTCAAAGTAGCAGTAATCGAAGGGGATAATCTACTTCCAGGAATAGATAACATAAAAAGCTTGAACCCAACCGAAATGTTCTCAGGCAATGAATTCCCAGAAAAGGAAAAAATTGGCAGCATAAACGCATATTTTGGAGCTCAGCCTATTGTAAGAGCATTAGAAAAAGGCGCTGACATAGTGATAACCGGAAGGTGTGTGGATAGTGCAGTGACGTTAGCTGCATGTATGTATAACTTTGGTTGGGGAACGGAAGATTTTGATCTTTTATCTTCGGGCAGTCTTATTGGGCATCTTCTCGAGTGTGGAACTCAAATTACGGGAGGCAATTTCACTGATTGGAAATCTATTAAAGGAACTTTTGATCAGATCGGTTATCCAATAGCAGAGATAGAAAAAGATGGAAAAGCGGTTATCACAAAAGCAAAAGATACTGGTGGAGTTGTAAGCTTTGGTACTGTCGCAGAGCAAATGTTGTATGAAATAGGGGATCCGAAAAATTATCTACTTCCAGACGTTAACTGTGATTTTTCACATGTTGAAATTACCGAAATAGAAAAGGATCGAGTTCTTGTAAGTGGAGCAAAGGGAAAACAACCGAGTGAAAGTTACAAGGTTTGCCTCACTTATGAGGCAGGATTTCGAGGAGGGCACTTATTTGGTTTCTATGGATCAGACGCTACAGATAAGGCCAATGCTTTTGCAAAGGCAGCACTATCAAGATCGAGAAACTCATTGCAGAGAAAAAAATTAGAGCCTTTTATTGAAGAGAGCGTTGAGATAATAGGTTCAGGCAGTCAATTTGGACCACGAAAGAATTCACAGAATTCTAGTGAGGTGTTTGCAAAAATTGCTGTTAAACACGAAAACCCAAAAGGAGTTGGAGTTTTTTTAAAAGACGCGACTGGTCTCGGTTTGTCATCGCCTCCAGGGCTGAGTGGTTTCGCTGGAGCACGACCTAAGCCATCTCCGATCCTTTCATTGTTTTCATTTTTATATAAAAAAGAAAATGTTGAGTTTACCTTGCAATTTGATGATGCACCAAGCGAGCCAATTGAAATTGCTCATGCGGTAAGTGTTCCATCTTCCTTTGCTAATATAAATTTATCAGAACCTAATATCTCTAATCTATATAAGGGAGTTCAATTAATAGAAGTTTCCTTAGAAGAGATTGCTTGGGGTAGATCTGGAGATAAGGGTAACAAGGCAAATATTGGTATTATAGCGAGACACCCAAATCTACTACCCTATATCTGGGATACTTTCTCTGAAGAAAAAATAATAGAAATTTTTTCTCATTTTTTGGAAAATGATAAAATTGATCGCCATTATCTTCCTGGAATTTCGGGAGTAAATTTTGTGCTACACGATGTGCTTGGTGGTGGAGGTACTACTAGTTTAAGAAATGACCCTCAAGGAAAAGGGTATGCACAGGTTTTATTGTCTTGTAAAATTAAAGTTCCAAAGAATTTGTTAGTGTAAAGGTCGAAATAAATGGATTCAAACAAGAGGTCAAAAGAGTTTCATTGTGATTTAAAAGAAGCATATTTCCCTGCGGTTAAGACTGAGGAGATATTGAACACTACGATAGGAGAAGAACTTAGAAAGGCCTCAATAGATTCTGGAACTATGATGGCTTTGGTTCAGGTGCAAGATGAGGGCTCTTTAGGAAGGTCATGGACATATGAGGAGCTCTACAAAGATTGTCTTGAGCTGGCAAAGCGAATGTCTTCACGGCACAAAAAAGGAACAAGAGTTGCAGTTTGGGCTCCTAATTACCCTGAATGGGTAATAATAGAGTTTGCAGCATCTATTGCTGGACTGGTCTTAGTAACAGTTAACCCGTCTTTTCAAGAGGATGAACTTAAGTATGTTCTTGAGAAATCGCAGAGTGAAGAGTTATATGTAGCAAAGAGTTTTCGCGGCAATCCAATGTGGGATATCGCAAAGAAAGTTACGGAAAAAATGCCGTCTGTAAAGAGGATGGTAGATATTCAAGATTGGGATGAGCTCTTTGGTTTAAATGACAGTGGGAGTGAGCCACTTACTAATTCTCTCCCAGAGGTCACTCCTAGAGATCCTGTTCAAATACAATTTACGTCTGGTACAACTGGATTTCCCAAGGGCGCAAAATTGCACCATATGGGTCTATTTAATAATGCAAAAAGTTTTCAAACTAGAATGGGTTTGGAAAAGGGCGATCGTTGGTTAAATTGCATGCCAATGTTTCATACGTCTGGAGCAGGGATGGCTACACTAGGTTGCTTAGCCATGAGAGCGACACATTATATTATGGAAAGATTCGATGCCAAGAACTGGTGTGAAGTAGTTGAGAAGGAAAAAATTAATTTTCTAACCGCAGTTCCAACTATGTTTGTGGAGATATTGGAAGAGTGGAAAAAGGGTAATTATCAAGAATCTAAACTAAAGGGTATGACCTCTGGAGGTACGAGTGTTCCGCCTACCCTTGTAAAAGAGCTTCATCAAACATTTGGAGTATGGCTCCAGATCGTGTACGGTCAGACTGAAAGTAGCCCAGTGATTACACTAGCTTGGGCGGATGACAGTCTTGAAAACTTGACTAACTCATTGGGGCAACCCCTGCCAAACTTGGATGTTTCAATACGTGATCCTCTGACAAATAAAGTGATGGGCCTAAATGAAGTCGGTGAAATTTGTAACCGAGGTGATAACACTATGCTCGAATATCATCAAAATCCTGGTGCAACATCTGAAACTATAGACGACGAGCAATGGTTGCACACCGGTGACTTAGGAACAATGGATGCAGAGGGCTATGTTCGCATAGCTGGTAGAGTTAAGGAGATGATCATAAGGGGTGGAGAGAACATATATCCAAAAGAGATTGAAAATAGTTTGCTTGAGCATAATGATATTTCCGAGGTGGCGATTGTAGGACTACCTGATGAAAAGTTCGGGGAAATAGTTGGATGTTTTTTAAAGTTTGAAAAAGGGCAGAAGCTTACATCTATGGATCTCAAGTCCTTTATTAGAAAGAAGATATCACCACAAAAAACTCCAGCGGTCTGGATTGAGGTTGATGAATGGCCGCTCACCGGATCAGGGAAAATTAAGAAATACGCTCTCCGTGAACAACTATCGACCGGCTTGCTAAATGTTTTGACTTAAATTCGAAGGAATTGAATAAATTAAAAATATACTAAAATAGGTGTTAAGTGTTCGTAAGTAAAATTGATATGTCCTCTCCTTCTTTTGAAACTAATACAAAAGAAAATAAGGCCCTTTTAGACAAAATGAATTTACTTCTTGAAAGAGCAGCTCAAACCTCAGAAAAACGCAGAGATATATTTGAGAAAAGAAACCAATTATCTCCCAGAGAAAGATTAGGTGCGTTGTTAGATCCAGGTCTTCCGTTTTTAGAACTGTTTAATATGGCCGGGTATTGCGTTGATGACCCAGACCCGGAAACTAGTATTCCTGGGTCTAGTCTAATTGGAGGGATTGGATATGTTTCAGGAATCAAGTGTTTAATTTACATAGACGATAGTGGAATAAATGCGGGAGCAACTACTATTAAAACTATAGAAAAAGGGCTGTTACTTTTAGACATGGCAAAAAAACACAAGCTGCCTCTTGTTCATTTGGTAGAAAGTGCGGGTGCAAATCTGATGCAATATAAGGTTGAATTATGGGCATTGGGTGGAGGAGCTTTTGCGGGTCTGGCGGAAATGAGTGCAATGGGTATCCCAATAATTACGGTGCTCCATGGCCTGTCAACCGCTGGCGGTGCATACATGCCAGGTATGAGTGATTATGTAATTGGTGTAAAAGAAAATGGTATGGCGGCACTAGCAGGAGCTAACTTGTTGAGGGCTGCTACAGGGGAAGAGTCCTCTGATAAAGATCTTGGAGGAGCGGAAGTTCATTCAAAAATTACCGGATTAGTTGAGTACTTGGCAGAAGATGATAAGCACGCCATAGAAATTGCAAGAGACGTGGTCAAGTCATTGGGTTGGGACAGAGATTTTACTGGTGTAAGTGCAAGGAACTTTTTGCCCCCCAAGTATTCGTCAGACGAAATCATAGGCATCGTTCCTACAGATTATAGAAAGCCCTATGATGTAAGAGAGCTGGTATGTAGGATTGTCGATAATTCTGATTTTATTGAGTTTAAACCAGATTACGGAGTTTCAACTGTATGTATTCAAGCAAATATTTTTGGAATACCGTGCGCACTAATAGGCAATAATGGTCCAATTGATCCAAACGGTGCAACAAAAGCTGCTCACTTTTTTCAATTATGTGATCAAGTAAACAGACCAATCATTTTTTTACATAATACCACAGGATATATGGTTGGAACTCAATACGAGCACGCTGGAATGATCAAGCATGGTGCTAAAATGATTCAGGCCGTTATGAATGTTAATGTTCCCAAAATAGCGCTTTATATCGGTGCTAGCTTTGGCGCGGGAAACTACGGTATGTGCGGATATTCATACAATCCAGATTTTCTACTGACTTGGCCCAATGCGCAAACAGGCGTGATGGGAGGTCAGCAGGCCGCAAAAACAATGGAGCATGTGCTTAGAAATTCAGCCGCTCGGAAAGGCAAAGAAATTGATGAAGATAGTTTTAGTACTCAAATCAAAGGGATCCAAGAGCACTTTGATAGCCAGTCTGACGCCTTTATAACTTCAG
>CACBBC010000007.1 GCA_902537415.1 uncultured Alphaproteobacteria bacterium
CTTTGTCAGATACTTGTAAAATTTTCAGTTCTGCCGTCTTCAAAAGTTTTTCGCAATGGGTTTTTAGTTTAATCCCTATTTCGTAGTAAGAAATTGATTCCTCCAAGCTTAGATTCCCATCGTCTAGATGAGTAACCAACTCTTCTAATTTCTTCAGCCCCTCTTCAAATTTAAGGCCTTTTATCTCGTCTTCTGTAAGCATAATAAATCTAATGATATTTTTATAATGATCTATAGTATATTCTTTTAGATCAATAGCCAGTTCATTTTTATAAATAGATTTTTGCCAGAACTTCCAGAAATAGAAACAGTTAAATTAGGTATAGAAAAGACAGTTTTAGGTAGTGCCATCATCTCAACTAAAATTTTTAGACGAGACTTAAGGTTTCCTATCGAAGAGAACTTTGAAAAATTGATACTGAAAAAACGAGTTCTAGGGGTTGGCAGACGATCAAAATATCTTCTTTTCTTTCTAGATAAGAAAACAACGATAGTCCTACATCTGGGGATGTCAGGAAGGATAAATTTAAGTACAGAAAGTAAAAATAAATACAAACCAAAAAAACACGACCATCTGATAATATCATTCGATAATCAATTCCTGCTTATATATAATGATGCTCGAAGGTTTGGTTTTATTGAAACTATTGAAGGTGACTATACAGATTATCAAAGGTTTAAATATATAGGATTAGAACCTCTTTCAAAAAAATTTGATGAACAACATCTGTGGTCCAAAATCAAAAACTCTTCAAGGTTTTTAAAAAATATTTTAATGGATCAGAAAGTTGTAGCTGGCTTGGGGAATATATACGTTAGTGAGGCTTTGTGGGATTGTCGAATCAAACCGACTAGGATTGGAAAAAAAATGTCTCTAATTGAATGTGAAAGACTAGTTACATCAATTAAGAAAGTTCTTAACAAGGCGATTAAATTTGGTGGTACTACTTTAAAAGATTTCCGACAGGTTGGTGGAGAGGTAGGATATTTTCAAAACAAACTGCAGGTTTATGGGAAAGAGGGTCAAGCATGTTTTCGGGGTAAATGTAAGGGTACTGTTGGGAAAATTATAATTAGTGGGAGGAGTACATTCTATTGCGCAACCTGTCAGAAGTAAGTCATTATTTTCTTGATAAATCTTGATAAGAAAATTAAAAGTTTGTGCAGATCAATTTTTTGGAGAATCGGATGGCTTACGAGACGCTCATCATAGAGCATGAAGAACCTATTTTAATTATAAAACTAAATAGGCCAAATGCATTGAACGCTCTAAACAGTAAGTTGTTGGAGGAACTAAACAGCGCTTTAACAGATGCAGACAATAATGATTCTGTTAGAACAATTATTTTAACTGGTTCTGAAAAGGCTTTTGCTGCTGGCGCAGATATCAAAGAGATGATATCAAAGTCTTTTGTAGATATGTTTTACAAAAACTTTTTTTCTAATGATTTAGATAGAATTCAAGCAACTAGAAAGCCAATTATAGCTGCTGTAGCTGGATACGCGCTAGGAGGAGGATGTGAGCTTGCAATGAGGTGCGACTTTATTTTAGCTGCAGACAATGCGAAATTTGGACAACCTGAAATAAATTTAGGCGTTATGGCAGGGTTTGGAGGAACACAGCTGCTGTCAAAATTTGTTGGAAAATCTAAAGCAATGGAGATGCACTTAACTGGAAGAAATATGGATGCTGAAGAAGCTGAAAGGTCTGGTCTAGTCAGTAGAGTTGTTCCTGCTGAAGATCTTTTAAAGGAAGCTAAGGCTGTAGCGTATAAAATCGCAGAAAAGTCTATGTTGTCGACTATGGGAATTAAGGAGTCAATAAATCGTTCATTCGAAATTGGAATGTCAGAGGGTTTATTGTTTGAAAGGCGAATATTCAATGCTCTTTTCTCAACTGAAGATAAAAAAGAAGGTATGTCCGCTTTTATAGAAAAAAGAACTCCCAAGTTCGAAGACAAATAGCAGTTCGCTTATTGACATTTATAACCGCATTGTGTAATTGATTGCGTAAGGAGTACGATAAAGATGCCAAATAAAGCTTCAGCAAAAAAAAGATTAAGACAAACGGTTAAAAAAACCACGGAAAATAAGAATAGAAAAACTAGGATAAAAACGTTTGTTAAGAAAGTTGAGCAAGCTATAGTAACGGGTGATCAAGCCACTGCTAATGAAGTTCTTAAGACAGCGCAGTCGGAAATCATGAGAGGCGTTACAAAAGGTGTTTTTCATAAGAATTCAGCGAGCAGAAAAATATCGAGATTAAATTCAAGAGTAAAAGGTTTAAAAGAAGCGAGCTAGCGCAAGCATGGTTTCTAATTTGTTGCTATAAACTTATGGCAAGGTTACTGTATCAATAAGACACCGTTTTTTAAAGTGGATTTACAAAAACGATCCTTTAAACAGGTTTGAATTTGGTTGAAAATATAAACTCAAAAGAAGCTTTTGACCTTCTAAAAGAAGATAGAAACGCTGTGTTGATAGATGTAAGAACCAACAAAGAGCATTTGGAAGTTGGAATACCTGACTTAAGAGAGATCGGTAAAGATACCTTTAAAATAGAATGGAGAAACTCGATCTTACCGGGGTCACGCAAGCGCTTTTTAAATGATTTTAACAATAATTTAAGCCATCATGACCAAGGAAAGTATCTTTTTATATGTAGATCTGGAATTAGATCAAATTTCGCTGCATTAACTGTGGAAGAATCGTTTAAATCCGGTAATTATAATGGTATGTGTTTTAACATTGAGGATGGATTCGAGGGATTTGAACAGCCTTCAGTCTATCCACATAACCCAACCGGATGGAAGAACTTGGGCTTGCCCTGGAGTAGAGTTGATTAATGAACAAAGATGAGTGGTCAAAGGTTAAAGAGTTTGTAAAGAGCAATATAGGTGAAAGTGCTCACGCTAACTGGATACAACCCATTGAGCTAAAGGAGATTAACGGTTCTGTTGCAAAGTTTAAAGTGCCAACAAGATTCATTGGTACTTGGGTTCATAGGAACTACGGAGATCACATTATCCAAGGATTTAAGAATCAAAAACTAAGGATCGATAGACTTGAGTTTATTGCATCGTCAGATAAAACAGCAGGAAAAAAAAATGTTTCAGAGAAAAGAGCACTGAAAAGAACTGACCAAAAATCTCAAGAATCTCAGCTTGATCTACCCAGTTCACCACTTGATGCCAGGTTTACCTTCGATAAATTTGTGGTCGGAAAACCAAATGAGTTGGCACATGCAGCTGCAAAAAAGAGTTTCAGATGGGGGAAAGGTAACTTTCAATCCTTTATTTTTGTATGGAGGTGTTGGTCTAGGAAAAACGCATCTAATGCACGCCATTGCTTGGTCTACCAAAGAAAAAAATAAAAGAGCGCGAATACTATACCTCTCAGCCGAACAGTTTATGTATAGATTCGTTCAAGCTTTAAGATTTAAGGACATGCATGCGTTCAAGAAGCTATTTAGGTCAGTGGATGTTTTGATGGTAGATGATGTTCAGTTCATAGCGGGGAAAGACTCAACACAAGACGAATTTTTTCATACCTTTAATGCCCTTATAGAGCAAGGAAAACAAATAGTCATATCGGCTGATAGAGCTCCCGGTGAAATTGATGGTTTGGAAGAAAGAATTAAATCTAGACTTGCTTGGGGTCTTGTTGTCGACGTGCACCCTACAGACTATGAATTACGCCTAGGAATTTTGCAGGCTAAAGCTGAAATACAAATGGAACTGAATAGAGACGTTAAGATTGATGAAGGTATATTAGAGTATTTAGCTCATAAAATTTCTTCAAATGTTAGGGTGCTAGAGGGAGCTCTGACAAGGTTATTCGCTTTTGCATCTTTGGTGGGAAAAGAAATAAACATTGATTTAGTTCAGGAATGTCTATCAGACATACTTAGAACTTCAGAGAGAAAAGTTACTATTGAAGAGATAATAAGAAAAGTTGCTGAACACTACAACCTTAGAATGACAGACTTGATATCTGCAAGAAGAGCAAGGGTGGTAGCTAGACCCAGACAGATAGCTATGTTTTTATCTAAAAGTCTCACTTCAAAATCTCTTCCAGAAATTGGAAGAAAATTCGGTGGAAGAGACCACACCACTGTGATTCACGCGGTCAAGAAAATCGAAGAATTAAAACTAGTTGATGTACAGGTGGCAGACGAGGTGGAAATCTTACGCAGAACACTTGAGGCATAAAAAGCTTTTTCGCTATTATTTTATTTTAAAAAAGGATATTATTCACCCTATACATTTATTGGTATGAAGCGAAATGAAGATTAGTGTAGAAAGAAGTGATTTGCTTAGGTCAATGAGCCGAGCGCAAGCTATCGTTGAAAGAAGAACTACTATTCCCATTTTATCGAATGTTTTAATTGAAGCCAGAGAAGACCGTCTGACCCTAAGGGCTACCGATTTAGATATAGAATTATTGGACTCCATAAATGCTGTGGTGGAAAAAGAAGGAGCTGTAACTGTTGGTGCGCATACTTTCTATGAGATTCTTAGAAAACTTCCAGATGGTTCCAGGGTTTTAATTGACCTTGATCCTTTGAATCAGAAAATAAATGTCAAAGCAGGACGTTCTACTTTTTCATTAACAACAATTTCTGTTGACGACTTTCCATTGATGGCTTCGTCGGAATATGACATTTCATTCTCTATAAAGGTTGAAGAGCTAAAGAGGCTATTCGAAAAAGTAAAGTTTGCTATGTCGATGGAAGAAACAAGGTTTTATCTTAATGGTGTTTTTTTCCATGAGTTCATTGATCAAGAAACGAAGCTTATACGTACTGTTGCCACTGATGGTCATAGACTAGCAAAAATAGACTCACCATTACCAGACAATGCTAGTGGAATGCCAGGATTGATTGTGCCACGAAAGACAGTTTCTGAATTGAGAATGATATATGAAACAACGGAAGAAACAGTAAACATTTCTGTATCAGAAACTAAAATACGGTTCTCAAACTCGACCTTATCCTTAACATCTAAGGTAGTGGATGGATCATTTCCTGATTACGATCGAGTTATACCAAAAAATAACATTAAAAAATTAGTTATTGATGCCTCAGAATTTGCTAAGTCAGTAGATAGAGTAGCAACTATTTCTTCAGAGCGTGCTCGGGCAGTTAAACTGAGTCTTAGTAAAGAAAAGCTTATATTATCTGTAAATGCTCCAGAGACAGGATTAGCAATTGAGGAAATTCCTGTAGCTTATGAGGGAGAAGAAATTGAAATTGGATTTAATGCTAAATATCTTCAAGAAATCTCCAATCAGGTTGAAAGTGGCGAAGCAATTTTCTTATTCAATGACGTTGGGGATCCTGCACTTATGAAGGATAATAATGACGACACTGCGGTTTATGTTGTTATGCCCATGCGTGTGTAAACAATTTATATTAAAATGAGTTCTGCCGGAATAGAAAAACTCAAAATCAGTAATTTCAGATCGTATAAAATTTTACAACTCTCCTTTGATTCAAACCCTACTGTTATTTATGGAAAAAACGGAGCTGGAAAAACAAACCTTTTGGAAGCTATATCACTCTTATACCCGGGCAAGGGGATAAGAAGGTCTAGCTTTCATGATATGATAAATCTATCTAATAAAAATTCCTGGAAAGTTGAGGCTGTAGTTCACCGAAACAATAATATTTTTGAAATCGAGACTTCTAGTGACGGAAATGGAAGAGCTGTAAGAATAGATGGAAAAAAAGTACCACAGAATAATCTTAGTTCGAGTTTAAAAATTTTATGGTTTTTACCACCAATGGATAGGATCTGGATGGAAACCTCTAAGGACAGAAGAAAATTCTTAGATAGAATGGTATTTAGTCTTGATATTAACCACGCAAAAAGATGTACTCAATATGAAAAACTTCTTAGAGACAGGAATAGGTTATTAAAAGATCATGTAGAAGACAGCTCTTGGTATCTTGCTATCGAAAAGAAAATGGCCACACTTGGGTTTGAAATACATAATTGTAGACGGGATTTCATCAGAAAGCTTAATAAAGTTTTAATCGAAAAGAATAATTATTTTCCGCTGATTAAGCTTAATATGAAAGATGACATTATTGAAAGCGAACAAGTATTCTTGAAAAATTTAATTGAACGAAGAAGACAGGACCTATTATCTGGCAGAACAAATTTTGGCCCTCATACAGATGATCTACAAGGCTTTTACTTAGAGAAGGAAATAGATACAAAATACTCTTCTACAGGTGAGCAAAAACTTTCGATCATTTCCATTATTCTATCCAATGCGAAATTGATTAAAGAACAGCACAAAGTCTCTCCCATTATGCTTTTGGATGAGATAACAGCTCATTTAGATGAAGTACGCAAAGAAAACTTATTTTCAGAACTGTTATCTTTAGAAAGCCAGTTTTTTATTTCAGGAACGGAGATGGGTATATTTAATTCCTTAAGCAAAAAAGCGAGATTTTTGGAATTGGAAGAAAGGAAAAAATTTGTCGCCTAGTTTTTCTCAAAGAAAGGACAATCTTTAATGATATCTCTACCAACGTCTTTTATGTCTCGTCTTCCGCACAGTGCCATTGTCATATCAAGTTCCTTATTGAGAATTTCCAAAGATTTTGTAACTCCTTCTTTTCCTCCGGCTGATAGTCCGTAAACAAAGGACCTACCAATCATTACACCTTCAGCTCCCATTGCAATAGCCTTGAGGATATCCTGTCCAGATGAAATCCCACCATCCATTAAAACCTCCATATTAGATACTGCTTTCTTTATTTCAGGAAGCGTGGAAATTGAGCTATTTACCCCATCTAATTGCCGGCCGCCATGATTAGAAACCACTAAAGCGTCTGCACCACACTTCTGTGCCATTTTAGCGTCATCTGGGTCCATTATACCCTTAATAATTAGTTTGCCTCCCCACCAGTCTTTAATTCTTTTTACGTCGTCCCAATTAAGTCTTGTATCGAATTGATCCTGTACCCATTTGGTTAAAGAGTTTAGATTAGTGATATCTTTTACATGACCCATAACATTTCCAAACGTCCTGTTTTTTGTTCTAGCCATTTGATAGCACCAGCTAGGTTTCGACAATAAGTCGAAAAGGTTAGACAATTTTATCTTCAATGGTATTGATAAACCGTTTCTTATGTCAGCGTGCCTTTGACCTAGTATTTGTAAGTCTAAAGTAAGTACTAGTGCAGAGCATTGCGCTGCTTTTGCTCTTTCAACTAATCGCTTAGCAAAATCATGGTCTCTCATAACATAGAGTTGAAACCAGAAAGGCTTTGATGTATTCCTTGCAACCTCTTCTATCGAACATATTGACATCGTAGAGAGAGTGAAAGGAACGCCAAAGCCTTCAGCAGCCTGAGCCGCCAATATCTCACCATCGGCTCTTTGCATACCAAGTGAACCGACGGGCGCAAGAGCAACTGGCATTTTATATTCAACGCCTAATAAACTCTTTTTAGTGGTTCTATTAGATATATCGACCGCAACTCTTTGTCTAAAGGAAATTTTTTGAAAATCATTCCTATTATTTTTTAAAGTGGTTTCAGTCCAAGATCCAGATCTTACGTAGTCATGGAACGCTTTGGGTACTTTTTTCTTTGCTTTGTATTTTAAATCGTCAATAGTTAGATATTCCATGCGGTACTCTTTCTAAATTTTAAGGTCTAATCTGGGCTTCCAAAAAGGACGAAATAATTCAATCTTAGGACATCTGTTCATGACAACTTTTAATCCTGCATTTTTTGCTATCTCTGCAGCTTCGTCATCATACACTCCTATTTGACCCCAAAGTACTTTTGCTTTTATTTCAATTGCTTCTTTTGCTACCGATAAAAGCTCTTCTTTCCTTCGAAATACCTGTACCATATCAACAGGTTTGTCTATTTGCTTTAGACTGTGAAAGACCTTAAGACCTCTAATCTCTTTAATACTGGGGTTCGGGTTAACAGGCAACATTTGATATCCAGTTTCATGCAGTACCCTTAGAACACCATAGCTAAATTTTGTCTTATCCCCACTAGCCCCAACCATGGCAATTGTTTTTACAGATTTTAGAATGTCTTCGATATAACCTTTGGGATAATTGTATATGTGGTCTACATCAGCTTCGGGCATTACTTCTCTCTTTCTTTTTTTGCAATGTCATCCTTTAGTTCATGAGGCTCCAAAGGATCTAAAAATGGATTTCTGTAAAGCTTGTCATGACTCTCAACACCAATTTCAAGAATAATATTCGACTTAGGTCTTGCTACGCAAAGTATAATGTATCCATCATTTATCTGTCTATTATTAAGTGCCACCTGCCTTCTTTGATCTACTTCTCCATCAATAAGTTTTGCAGCACACGTTATACATCCTCCATACTTACAACCATACGGTAAATCAACGCCTTGTTGCCTCAAGCTATCAAGCAATGGACGCTGATCTCCAACTTTATAGGATTTACCACGTCTATTTGATATTTCGACCTGAAATGTTTTCACAGCCATATATCACTAGTGCAATCGCCACCGGGATATCTACTTTCATGACATCGGCTTGGGCCATTTGGTTCTTCCCCAAAGTTTACCATAAAATCAGGATTAATTTTCATCCCTCCGTTTACTGGGTCACAGTCAATCATTATCAATACACCACCCTTTTCCCTTATATCTGGATAAAATTGATTGTCCCAAGTAGAAAATAGAGAAGTTGTTACGTACAGTCTTTTCCCATCTAGGCTGAGCTGAAACATTTGTGGTCCTCCGGCAATCTTAAGACCATTAACTTCAGGAGCTCTTCCCAGTAGACCACCCATCCAAACTTGACCAGTAAGTTTTGGCTTGTGAGGGTCTGATATATCATATTGCCTCATATCACCGTGCAGCCAATTATTAAGATATAAATATTTATCATCCATTGAAACGAGAATTGCTGACATCACACCTGGGATAGGAATTGGCCAGTCCGGGTGAGGTTGGTTTTCTACATCAATAATTTTTTCCCATTTCCATTTTTCATTTTTGTCTTTCCACCAATGTATCACGTTTGCGCTTAGTGCTGCACCGCAAAACCCATGACTGCTATCTGGATTATGGTGAAATTTTACTTCTAAAGGAACGAGACCGTCTTCACCCAAATACATAGTTTCAATTGGCTTGCGTTCCTTGAAATCCCAGAAATGGAGTTGTCTCCCATACTTGAGGTGCCCAACTTCTTCTAAATCAAAGCCCGGCATAAATGTGTTGGGAGCAGCCCACTCCGATGAAACCATTATATTGTGTCTTGGTTGATACCAAAAATCATACCCAAATGGTATATCTCCCATTGAGTTTTCCCATCTTCCTATAATTTCGAAATTTTTATCCAGATGCAAATATCCTCCAGGTGCTTCTCCCTTTGCATCACCCAGCATAGATATAATTATTTCTGAGCCCAGGCAATGGACGGTATGTGGGCCACTTAAGTTGGTTTTTGATTTAATATCTGCTCCGTCAATAACTTTGTGTAGAGTGGGCATTCTAGGATTAGTCGCAGTATCCACTATGTGAATATTATTTGACCTCACTCCCGGAAGTAAAAGATATTTGCGGGTCATGCTAGAGTCGTCATGGCAAGATGAACACGCATTCCATCCCATATGATGAAGTTCATCACCAATGCCTGGCATTTCTAACCTATGTATAACTTTCGAATAAGTAGGGCTAGCGGGGTCAACATCGACTGTAGCTAAATAGTCAGGCTTTTGTATTCCCGTTCCTGTATATATTGCAATTGTATATAAAAGTTTCTCCCTCGGTGCTTTTATAGCTTCTGCAGGGGACGAATATCCAGGACCACAACACGTTTCATTCATAGTTTATTCTTTCGTTTCAATAGGATTTCCAGATTTTTTCCATGCGGCAAATCCTCCCTCTAGATGAGATACGGGGCTCAGACCCATGTCTTGTGCTGCTTTGGCTGCAAGAGCAGATCGGCCAGCTGCAGCACAATAAAAAACATATTTCTTGTCTTGGTTAAAAATTTCTTTGTGGTAGGGGCTATTAGGGTCTATCCAGAATTCGAGCATTCCTCTAGGGCAAGAGAACGAATTTGGAATTTTTCCTTCTCTTTGTATTTCTCTAGGGTCTCTTATATCTACAAAAACGTACTTACTATCTTCGAAATATTTTGAAGCATCAACTACAGGTGTTATTTCAACCTCTTTATTTGCCTCATCTACCATATCTTTCACATGTTTTACAATTTTTTGTGCCATTTTGTCTATTCCTTCCTATTTTAAGAGAAGTTTTTCTGAAACTGATCTAAACTTACATCTATTTTAATTGAGGGTATTTTTTTTGATACCCAAACGTCTCCTTGTGGTTTTATCATCTCTAATTCATTTACAGTTCCTGCATGTATCCTCACTAATCCAGGTCTACCTTCATTTAAGGAGAACATCTGACAACCGCATTGATCGCAAAACTTTTTAGTTATTTTGTTGCCACTTTCTGATTGATGTACGTAGCTTTTTAAAGTCCCTTGAATATGTAAATCGCCTTCTTTCACAAATATATTGGTAAGATAAGGGGCACCACTACATTTTCTGCAGTCCTCGCAATGACAGTTAAAAGTCCTTAATGGTGAAGTGTTACTGTTATACGTTACAGCTCGACATAAGCAGCTTCCGGTGAATCCTTTCATCTCTACCTTTTCTCTATTTATCATAACTCGACTCATTGGTCTTAAGTTCAAGAGTTTATCCATCCACCATCAACATCAACAGTGGTTCCGTTAACAAAATCATTTTCAATAACAAAGATAATTCCTTTTGCAACCTCATCCGGTTTTCCAGCTCGCTTTATTGAGTGAGATGCTGTGGCTGAACTTAGAAATAGTCGTCTATCCTCACCTTTTTGTGAAAACATAGGCGTATCTATTAAGCCTGGCGCTACAGAATTTATTCTCTTTGGAGCAATTTCGTTTGCAACACCTCTAACTAGGTTCTCAACCGCGCCTCCAACAGCAGAAAGAGCAATTTGTCCAGGCTTCATTCGCCTCGCAGGTGCGCCACTGACTAAAACTATTGTTCCATCCGAGCTTAAATAGTGTGTGCCATAGCGAACAACATTGGCGTAACCCCATAATTTATCAAAAGAGTTTTTAAAGCCAGTCATATCCATTTCTAGAAATGGGCCAGCTGCTCTGCTTCCTCCAGTTGCAGCACTTACCAAGATTTCGAAGGGAGCATGTTTTTGAAAAATATTTTTTACTTCCTCTTCAATTCTTACATCACAGCTTTCAAAGGATAGTTTGTTGTGTTTAACACTAGTCGCCTTGCTTGGGTCTCTGCTGATGGCAATAACGTCTGCACCTTTTTCAATTAATTGTTCACATGTAGAGAGCCCGATTCCAGAAGTTCCACCAAATACGAGGGCTTTTTTATTCGCTATGTCCATTTTTTATCTATCCACAAAAGAATTTGTAATTTACTCCAATTGATATTAAAGCAAATGGAGGTTAATTGAAGTTTTTTTGGGCTATGCATGAATAATAATTATATGGGAATATTGGCAATTGTCTTGGGTACAATTTGTTTCTCAATAAATGACATCTCGGTTAAGCTTTTCAGTACTGACATGCCACTGCATCAGCTTATGTTTTTCCGAGCTATTTTTGCCATTTCAATTTTACTTTTTATCGTTCTACCTTTTTACGGTGGCTTTAAATACCTTAATACAAGTAACCCTACTTTTCATGTGTTTCGGGGATTAGCTGTTGTTGGGGCGAATACTTTCTTCTTCATATCTATAGCTGAGCTTTCGTTGGCAGAGGCAACAGCAATATTTTTTATAGCACCAGTTTTGATTACAATTTTTGCTGTATTTTTTTTGAAAGAGAAAGTAGGTATACGTAGAAGCTTGGCCTGCTTTATCGGATTTTTGGGCATGTTACTCATAATAAAGCCAGGTACAATTTCGTTTGAATTAATTTCACTATTTCCTTTAATCGCTGCTCTTTTTTATACAGCTCTACATATAATTACTAGAAAGTATGGGGCGCAAGAAAACCCGATCACAATGGGTTTTTATATCCAAATATGTTTTCTTGTCACAAGCCTTACATTTGCTGGAGGCTTTTACATAGCTGATCTTAATGTTGGACAGAGCAATGCTTTGATATTTTTGACGGGCTCATGGGTTTCAGTCAATACTTTTGATTTGTTACACATTTTTGTAGGTATAGCCTTCCCAATCTCTATAGGGGGTATTCTTGTTTCTTATGCATATAAGAATCATGAGGCATCTTTTTTAGCGCCATTTGAATATGGGGCTTTAGTTATTGCAGTTATTTCTACCTATTTAATTTGGAACGAAATCCCAGATAGACTTTCTCTTTTAGGTATAATTTTGATAATGAGTTCTGGTATTTTTGTATCATTAAGAGAAAAGCAAGTAAGTTCAATACGTTCATCGCGAAAATTAATATATAGACGATAAATATCTCAATAACTTATGATAAGTAGAAAGGCTAAAAACAGAAAAAAGGTCATATCTTTTGTCATGAGACTTGTGACTTTAATTAAACCTGGAAGCCTTAGCCATTTTCAGATTAAAATAATGCGATTGCTTGTTTTATTTGCATCCTTTAGAAGAGCAAACGTAAACAATGTCGTCGTGAAAAAAATATCTTTAGATCAGCTTGAGCTATATCGGATTATACCAAATAAGATTTCTGATAAAGTAAAGATATTATTCTTTCATGGGGGTGGGTTTTTTGTTGGTAACTTTAAAATTTATCGAAGTTATATATCTTTTTTTGCGGAGATCCTCGGCAGAGAAATTATATTTGTTGAATATAAACTCAGTCCTGAGTCAAAGTATCCAAGCCAATTAGAAGATGCAAAAAAAGCATACTCTTTTCTTTTAGGAAAAAAAGAAAAATCCAGTATTATCCTTGCTGGTGATTCAGCTGGCGGCAATTTAGCACTAGCATTATTTTTAGCACTGAAAAAAGACAAATCAAAAAAACCAAAAGGAATATTCTGTATTTCTCCTTGGGTTTATCCAACTGCTATAATGGCAGAATATCCAGATAGTTGCTGTCAAAGTGATGTACTACTAGGACCATTTATAAAACGTGCAAAAGAAACAGGTTCTGGTCCTTTATCCTATCTCTATTGCAATCCATCAGATCATAAAAACCCCTTCATTTCACCTTTATTTGGCGACTTTAAAAATTCACCACCAATTATGATCCAATATGCAGAAAATGAGATTCTTTCAGTACAGATTGGGCAGTTTTTAAAACGACTAAAAAAGCAAAGAGTCAAAGTGGTAATAAAAACCTGGAAAGACCTATGGCATGATTTTCAGCTCGAAACAGATTTAGTTGAGACTCGTAGGTCTTTCGTACTTTTCAAGGACTTTCTTGATGAACTATGCACTTAAACTTTATCTTCGCCTGCTTGGGCCGCGTAAATAGAAGTGTACCCTCCTGACCAGTCGGGGGGCATCTGGCAAGGTCTTGGATCATGGTGTGCCCATTTTACCTGCTCTCCCCTTACAATTTTATATGTGTTCACGGTTGGTTGTGGGTGAGGTGTATATGCTTTAGCGTCAGCAGATGTATAACAATTAAGTAAAAGTGGTCTGGGATTTTTAGATTTCGAAGATGGTGAGAAATGAAGTGCTCTTGCGTTATGTATTGTTATAGATCCAGCATTTCCAGTAAGATAGTCAACCATCGACATATCAACAGTATTTGCGTCTTCATCGCTTAACATCCCTGTCCAATTACCATTTTTGTCGTACTGATCATATAGGTCATTTTTATGTGAACCTTTTAACACGGCTAAAGGCCCATTGTTCATATCAGTGTCCTCTAAATAACACCCAATTGTCAAAACATTGTAATTTGTATGGGGAAAGAATTGGATATCCTGATGCCACTTAACAGTGTCACTTTTGTCATACCACTTAAAGTTTAATTTTGAGTGATGAAATGTCACATTTGGACCAACAAGGTCACTAGCAACGTCAGCCATTAGACCCTTTGAGAAATTCCAATACTCATCATGATTCTCATCTGGACTCTTTAACCTTCTAAGTACCGGGTTCTCGTAAGAATGTCCTGGACCAATATCAAAAACATTATTTGACTCCGTGACCACGCGACTTTTTTCAACGAACTCACTTGTAACTTTTTTGATAAGTTTTAGTGTATCCGACGGAACTAAGTCTTTTATTCCTACGAACCCAAACTCAAAATAATGTTCCCTCTGCTCCTGAGTTAAGATTTTGGGTGGATAAGATAAAATTTCTTCTGGTGTCATGTTTAAACTCTAATAAAAATCTTCTCTCAGGCTTCTTAAATTTAAGTTGCATCTTCAAGGTTAACAGCTCATATTTTAGTGTAAATATTTTTCTGGAGGTTTTTATGGCTGGTGCTTTAAAAGGGATAAGAATAATCGATTTAACCTCGATGATTTCAGGTCCAAGTGCAACGATGATACTGGGAGACCAGGATGCTGAAATCATAAAAATTGAAAATACTTCAGTTGGAGATTATACTAGGATTGTCAGCACCCAGAGATCTGGAATTTCAGCCGCCTACCTAAACAACAATAGAAATAAGAAATCTGTGTGTATTGATCTAAAAGCGGAGGAAGGAAAAAATATCCTTAAAAAGCTTATTGGAACGGCAGACGTTCTAGTGCAAAACTTCAGACCAGGGGTAATGGATAGGTTAGGTTTCGGATATAGCGATGTTCGTGCGATAAGTCCTAACATTATATATGTTTCCATAAGTGGCTTCGGTTTTACTGGCCCTTATAAGAACAAACCAGTTTACGATCCTCTTATTCAAGCTCTATCCGGTCTAACCACTGTACAAGCAGGATCAGATGAAGAGAGACCGAGGCTTATGCGAACGATACTTCCTGATAAGCTTACTGGGTTCGCTACCGCTCAGGCGATAACAGCGGCACTGTTCCACAAGGCAAAAACAGGTGAGGGTCAGGAAGTCAAAATATCAATGCTAGATGCTGTAATTTCTTTTTTGTGGGGTTCTGATATGGGAGGGCATACCTTTGTTGGAGACGAACTTGAAAAGGAGACCGCACAGAGTTTTATTGATCTAATATATGAAACTAAAGGGGGCTTTATATCTGTTGCAGTACAGTCCGATAAAGAATGGTTTAATATTTGCGATGCATTTAATAAGAAAGAGTGGTTAAGTGATCCGAGGTTTTTGACTGCGGAATTAAGGCATCAGAATATAAATGAAAGACTAGAATTGATACAATCTGAGCTTAAGAAAAAAACATCCGATGAATGGTTGAAATTGCTAACGGCTAAAGATGTTCCTTGTGCACCCGTTTTGACAAGAAAAGAAATGATAAAGAATGAACAAGTAGTTGCAAATGATATAATAAAAATTTCTGAACACCCTATTGCAGGAAAGATACGGCAGTCTAAGTTAGCGGCTAGCTTTTCCGTAACCAATAAAGATGACAATTTGTCAGCCCCAACACTTGGTCAGGATACTAAGTCAGTTCTTTCAGGATTAGGCCTTACAGAATTGGAAGTTGATAGATTGCTTAGTGATAAAATAATTAAGGGCAGTTGACTTATATTTTCAATTGTTAATTTAAATTGGTATGCGAATTGCAATTTAGATAAAGCATGATATTTTTTCATGTTCATACCTCCCTGTTGACTAAAGCCGAGCAAATTTTTGTTCGGCTTTTTTTTTTATAAATTTGGTGTATATTGTTAAATGGAATAACTACAAATGGAGACCAGAATGTTAAAATTTATCACAGCAATCCTAGCTCTATTTTCTTTCTCAAATTTATTTGCAGAGACTTATTATGTGACCGGTACTGTGCAATCTATTGAACCAGTTTATTCAAGTACGAATATTTACACACCTGAGACACGTTGCAGAAATGTAAAGGTACCAGTATACGGAAAGGTTGTCAGTGGTAACGGCGCATCAGGCGCTGATGTGTTAGGAGGAATGGTGGTTGGAGCTCTTATTGGTAAAGCCTTAACAAACGATAACAATGCCGCTGGGGTTGGAGCTGTTATGGGAGGAGTTGTAGCAGCCGAACAACAAAAGAAAACAACAACAAAGGTCGTTGGTTACAATACAGAACAAAGATGTGAGGTTGTCCAGCTGGTCAGTCAGCGAAGTGCTGTAGAAAGCTACAGAGTGATATATAGTTGGAATGGATTTACAGGTTCCAGCTTAACGGGGCGTTATTATGAGATAGGCTCTAAAATCCAAATAAAAGTGGGTCTTTCTTTGGACTAAACATTTCAGCATGAAAATTGAAAATCACCTTTTAGAAGTCATTTAAATATTTAGAATTTAGCTTGTTAATGTCAAAATTGCCCATTTGAGCCATCGCTATTTCTATTTCTTTTTTTAGATTGTTAGTCATTTGGACTAGGCCATCAAATCCTTCAGCTGCTATAGAAAAAAGTGCATGTTTCCCAATCATTACGAAGTCTGCCCCCAAACAAAGCGCTTTAAGAATATCTTCTCCATTTCTTATCCCAGTATCATATATCAAGACTGTACTTTTATTTATAGACTTACGTATTTTCGATATTTGATGAATGGGGATTGGGCTACTATCAAATTGTCTTGAGCCATGGCCGGATACATAAATAGCATCCACTCCAAGACTTTC
The DNA here is from genome assembly GCA_902537415.1 of uncultured Alphaproteobacteria bacterium. Classification (GTDB taxonomy): domain Bacteria; phylum Pseudomonadota; class Alphaproteobacteria; order Rhodobacterales; family Rhodobacteraceae; genus CACIJG01. Next base: position 16,672 of record CACBBC010000007.1, read on the forward strand.
TGCCTTTTTTGCATCTTTCGGGTTAAGGATTCCTTTGATAATTAATTTACCTTTCCAAAGTGCTCTTAAGTCTTTAAAAAACTTCCAATCAGCTGCTCCCCTTGGTTTATTTCTGTCTATCTTCAAATCTTTTTCAAAGTTTTGAGGTCTTGGAATACCATTTGCCAAAAGATCTAAACTCCATTTGGGATGCATTGCGCAATCAATAATTTGTTTGTAATTTGGTCTAAACTTTGCTGAAAAATTATGTTTTAGCTCTCTTGGTCGTCGACCTAATTCAGGTACATCAACTGTCAGTATCAATGTCTTGTAACCAGCGATTTGTGCTCTTTTGGCTAAACGTAACCCTGATTTTAAATCATCATAAACATAGAGTTGAAACCAGCCTAAATCACCAGTGATCTTGAGAGTTTTCTCGAGTGACGTGGAAGCCATTGTAGAATAGCAAACAGGAATATTAAACTTTTTTGCTAATTTTCCAATTGCATAATCCGCTTTTGAATTCACAAGATTACACATACCCATTGGCGCTACACCAAAAGGTAGGTCATATGATTTACCCAATATTCGTTTGGAAATTTTTTTAGCACCGCCACCAGCCAGCACATTTTGTGATAGCTTAAGTGATTTAAAGTACTCAGCATTGGAATAGTAACCGTCTGCCTCAAGTGCTACTCCATCGACATAATCAAAGATCATTGAAGGAAGTCTTTTCTTTGCTAGAAGACGAGCATCCTGCATACTATGTATAGAGCTTTTTTTCATAAAAATTTACTTTTGTAGAAGATTTTATTTGAAATACTGACGATAAGCTACTAAACCGAAGGTGTCAAAAGCAATAAATAAAATTAATTCACAATGAACTTTTCTCTAGTCGAGCTGGCTCAGGTCATTTTAGCTGATATATTTTTATCTGGCGATAATGCAATTATTATAGGTATGGCTGCAGCTGGCCTATCAGAGAAGTTTAGAAAGAGGGTAATTTTCTGGGGGTTAGCATTAGCAGCAGGGTTCAGAATTATCTTTGCAGCTATAGCATCTTTTTTAATTCAAATACCTGGAATATTAATTTTCGGCGGACTACTTTTGGCTTTTGTTTGTTGGCGGTTTTTTAAAGAAATCCGTCATGCTGGCCAAAAAAACGATCCAGAAATTAAGTCCAATTTGTCAGAAAAGCTGACCGAAAAGCAACAATTTTCGCAAGCATTATTCACAATTGCGGTTGCTGATATTTCAATGTCTTTAGATAACGTTGTAGCTGTTGCTGCCATAGCAAGAGAAGATACGGCGTTATTAGTGTTTGGACTCGTTTTAGCGATAGTGCTGATGGCGTTTTTTGCAACTATTATAATGCGTGTTATGACGAAGTTCCCATGGCTGTCGTGGATTGGACTAATTTTCCTTGTCTATCTGACAATAAAGATGCTTGTTGACGGTTGGTTTGAGCTTTCACATATTCTCTAAGATCTATGAAGAAAAAAGCATTGGATGAAAACTACTTTGACATTTTCGTTATAGGTGGCGGAGTAAATGGTGCAGGAATTTTAAGAGACGCTGCGGGCCGGGGGTATAAGTGTGGGTTAGCTGATATGGGTGATTTTGGCTCAGGAACTTCCTCATCGTCCACAAAGTTATTTCATGGTGGATTGAGATACTTAGAATCTTATCAGTTTAGACTTGTAAAAGAGTCTCTTCGTGAACGAGACTTGCTCGTTAATCTCATGCCTCATATAAGCTGGCCAGTAAAATTTATACTCCCCCACAACAAAAGCCTGAGGCCCTATTGGATTTTACGGCTTGGACTATATATCTATGATCTATTGGCGGGTTCTACAAATTTTTCAAAAACTGTTGGTATTGATTTGCGAAATAATCCAGTTGGTAGTTGTTTGGACAAATCCTACACAAGAGCACTGGCATATACGGATTGCTGGGTGGAAGATTCGCGATTAGTAATACTAAATATTTTGGACGCAGAAAAAAAGGGAGCAAAAGCATTCTCCTATTCCAGGGTAACTGATGTTCAACGAAAAAAAGGTCATTGGCTTGTTTCGATAAAATCAAAAGAAAGGTCATTCAGAGTAAAAACTAAGGTCTTGATAAATACTATGGGTCCTTGGGTCAATTCTCTGAGTCAACTTGTAAAAAATAAAAATAATCAAGTAATGGTAAGACTAATAAAAGGAAGTCACATAGTCATAAAAAAGCTTTTCAATCACGATAGTGCATATATATTCCAAGGAAAAGATGGAAGAATAATATTTAGCATTCCCTACGAAAACGATTTTACCCTAATTGGAACAACTGAAGTTGAGCACAAAGAGGGTGATGAAGTTAAGTGTTCCGATGAGGAAAAAGATTATTTGTGTAATTTTGCTTCGAGTTATTTTCAAAGAAAATTAACAAAAAAAGATATTGTTTGGGATTACTCTGGGGTGAGGGCTTTGTACGAAAATAAGAATGTAGAAGCGCGAAATGCCAGTAGAGATTATTCCTTTCAACTTGAAGAAAAGGAAGGAGCAGTACTCCTTACCGTTTATGGAGGAAAAATCACAACATATAGAAAACTGGCTGAAAAAGCTGTTTCTAAAATCACAGCATTATTAAAGTTAAAAAGAACGGAATGGACTGCCATAAAATACTTACCAGGTGGGGGGTTCAAATTAGAGGATAAAGAGAAACTTATTGTGGGTATATTGAAAAAATACAAATTCTTAAATAGAGATTGGGCAGAAAGATTATTTAAAACATTTGGTACAGATGTTGAAAAAGTTCTAGGCAAGGCTAAAGCAAAAAAAGACTTAGGTAGGAATTTCGGATCTGATCTAACGGAAAGGGAAGTACTTTGGTATATTAATCAAGAGCATGCCAAATGTGTTGAGGATTTGATTTGGAGAAGAAGTAAGCTTGGGTTACGCTTGTCTAGTAAGCAGGTAAGGGAACTTAATTCCTACATAAAAAAATTAAATTAGAGAAAGTCTTACTATGAGTTACGTTCTAGCGATTGACCAAGGAACAACATCAACTAGAGCTATAGTCTTTGACAAAAATTTACAAATAGTGGCGTCATCTCAAAAGGAAATAGAGCAATTTTTTCCTTTTCCTGGTTGGGTAGAGCATAATCTAGAGGAAATCTACGCTACTGTCATTGCTACAGTGCGTGATGCTGTAAAAGGAGCGAAAATATCTTCGCAAGATATTTTAAGTATTGGGATTACAAACCAAAGAGAAACTACAGCTATATGGAACGCTGAAACGGGTCAAGCGCTCTCTAAAGCAATAGTATGGCAGGATCGGCGCACTTCTGAATTTTGCAATGAACTTAAAAAAAATGGGAAAGAGAGAGTTTATCAAGGAAAGACAGGCTTACTAATCGACCCTTATTTTTCCGCAACAAAAGTTAAGTGGCTTCTTGATAAGTATGACCCTGAAAGAACTATGGCAAATTCTGGAAAATTATTATTTGGCACAATTGATTGCTATTTGATTTGGAGGCTTACCAATAAAAAAAGCCATACAACTGATATAACCAATGCATCCAGAACCATGCTATTTAATATCGAGAGTTTAGAATGGGACAATGATATTCTCGGTGATCTAAATGTGCCCAAAAAAATGCTTCCAAGCGTTAAAGAGTGTGCTGATGATTTTGGAGAAATGGTATCAGAAATACTTGGCTCCCCAATACCGATTAATGGGGTTGCAGGTGATCAACAAGCCGCAACCATAGGCCAAGCATGTTTTCAAAAGGGCATGATTAAATCAACTTATGGAACAGGATGTTTTGCGCTACTTAACACAGGAGATCAATTTGTACTGAGTAAAAATAAGCTTTTGTCAACTATAGCGTATAAAATAGATGGGAAGACTTGTTATGCCTTGGAAGGGTCAATATTCATAGCTGGCGCGGTTGTACAATGGCTTAGAGACTCGATTAATATTATAGATAAAGCAGACCAAGTGGGTAAGCTTGCATCGAAAGCAAAGGATCAAGATATTTATTTTGTTCCAGCTTTTACGGGGCTAGGCGCACCATATTGGGACCCTAATGCTCGTGGAGCGATTTTTGGATTATTGAGAGATACGGGGAGAGAAGAGATTGCTTTGGCTGCTCTCGAGAGCGTTGGCTTTCAAACAAGGGATTTACTAGAAGCCATGATAAAAGATGTTGATGGGATAGAAAGAGACCATATAAAGTTGCGCGTAGATGGTGGGATGACTCAATCAAGTTTAAGCATGAAAATTCTGGCTAATCTTACAGGAGTAGAGATCAATATACCTGATATACAGGAGTCTACTGCAAAAGGGGTAGCATGGTTGGCAGGTATGAAAATAGGTCTATATAATCAGTTGGAAGCGTTTGAAGAAGAGTGGACTCTCAAGGAGAAATTTTCTCCCAAACTTTCTCCAGACGAACGCGATAAGAAATATGAGGGTTGGATAAAAGCAGTAGAAAGAACGAGAATTTCAGCTTAAAGAAGTAACGATCTCATAGTCTTTTTCGATTAAAATATCATGTAAATATTTTATGTGGCTTGGTCCAATCTCACAACAACCTCCAACAACAGACGCGCCTTGCTTTGCCCAATTTAGAGCGTGTTTAGAGTACTCTTTAGGCCCCAAATCTGTTCTAGCTGATAATACCGATACATTACTGGCTGTCTTTAAGGGTTCTATTGATGTGAAACCATTACCATAACCTCCAAAGAATTTTGAGTTGTGACTGAGAATCGTGATTCCTTTATCTATAACTTCAGGAAATGAGCAATTAAGAACAATTTCCTGTTGTCCAAGAGATTGCAACTCGTTCACACAATCAATTAATTTTTCACCTGACCTCAATTCACAATTTTCATTGTCTTCCAATGTTAGGCCACACCAAATTGTTTTCCCGCTAGTTTTGGCAGCCATTACAGCTGCTTTGGCTTCCTTTATAGAAGCCATTGTTTCACAAATAAAAAGATCAACAAAATCTTCTTGTTCTCTAACTATTTGTAAATACAATTCAACGCATCTTTCATAATCAGGCGCTTTATCAGGTCGATAACTCCATACAAGCGGAGGGAGACACCCTGCTATGAGTACATCTTTTTGTATTTGATCAATTGCTGCCCTAGCCAAATCAATAGCCTTTTTGTGAAAAAAGCTAAACTTATCTGATAAATCATTGGCTTCCAATCTTTCTGGAGTCGTCGAGTAGGTATTAAGTGTAATAACGGTAGCCCCTGCTTCGATAAAATCTACATGGACTTTTTTTACCAACTCTGGTTCCTCTGACATAACGTATGTCGACCAAAGAGGATGAGGCTTTGACTTTGAATTTTTTATAAGTTCCTGTCCCATTCCACCATCAAGAAGTATAATTTCTTTCCTCATTTAATATCCTATCTGCCCTCTGGGAAAATACCTTTTGGCGCAAAACGTAAGACCAATAATAATAAAAGACCCATCATAATGTATCTCATATGAGCGGCGTTAGTAATAAGTTGTATCCTAAGAGGGTTGGTATCACTTAAAGGGGATGTGAATAATTCAACCAAATAGAGGCCTAATGGCTCTGCTTCAACCCACAAGAACCAAACGAGAAATCCTCCAATAAGAGACCCATAATTATTTCCTGTTCCGCCTATAATGACCATAACCCATACTGTAAAAGTAAATCTAAGGGGTTGATATGTGGTTGGCGTAAATTGACCTTCAAGAGTAGTAAGCATTGCTCCAGCAAGACCGACAATTGCCGAACCGATAATAAAAATTTCTAAATGCCGAGCTTTTACATTTTTTCCCATAGCTCTAGCAGAAATTTCATTATCTCTAATTGCTCTCATCATTCTGCCCCAAGGAGACTTCAGAGCTATTTCTGACAATATAAAAATTGTTATTAAAATTCCTGAGAACAGTAAGCAATAACTAATTTTTACTACGATCGATGATGTTTCAACTAAAGGAAAGTTGTATTTATCACAAAATTCAATAAACCATGCATTTCCTTGTAAATCGACTTCATATGGGACTGGCCTTGGAAGACCGTTGACGTTTTTAACTCCACGTGTCAGCCAATCTTCATTTTTGAGAAAGTAAATTATAACCTCGGCTATACCTAATGTGGCTATCGCCAGGTAATCACTTCTTAAACCTAAAGTCAGCTTTCCTATGAGGAATGCCACAATACCAGCTAAAATCCCTCCTACAAACCATGACAGTATTATAGGCAAACCAAATCCACCCAAAAATCCAGATGCCGCCGGCTCAAACGCTTCAATTCTTTCAATGGCTGGTGATCCAACTAAATTAAACAAAATTAGTAACATTAGTATAGTGAGGGGTACTGTTAACTTTTTTATTGAGCTTGAGAGTGAGGATTTATAGATAAATGTAACTGTTGCAGTACCCACAAATAATATAACTAGAGATAGAAAAACTCCTGATCCACCAAGCTCAATGGTCTCAGGCACTGGAGGGTATGAAATTATTACTGCAGCCAATCCTCCTAAAGCTGCGAATCCCATGACCCCAGCATTAAATATGCCTGCGTAGCCGAGCTGGATGTTGACGCCTAATGCCATAATGGCTGAGATAATACACAGATTGAAAATACCTAAAGCTACATTCCAGCTCTGAAAAAAACCTATAAATATAATAGCGATAAAAAAAGAAAAAAATATGAAAGCGCGTCTATGAATATTTGTCATATGGTTTTCCCACTAAAAATGCCCGTAGGTTTTATAATTAAAACGATAACTAGAATTATAAAAGAAACAGCAAATTTGTAATCTGTTGATAGAAATTGCATCATCGTTGTTGGTTCTAGATTTTCAGGTAGAAGATATCCTAAAACTTTTTTATATGCGAAAGTAACAAAGAGCTCGGACAAGGCAATAATATAGCCACCAATAAACGCTCCCAGTGGGTTGCCTACACCTCCTACAATAGCAGCGGAAAATATTGGTAGTAACATTTGAAGGAATATAAATGGCTTGTAAATTTTGTCTAATCCGTAAAGAACGCCAGCAAATGTAGCCAATCCACCAGCAATTATCCAAGTTAGTAACACAACTTTATTTGGGTCTATTCCGGACAATAAAGCGAGATCTTCGTTGTCCGAAAAAGCTCTCATTGATTTACCGGTTCGAGTTGAATTAAGAAAGAAAAACAAAAGCGAGCAAAGAATTATTGTCGTTAGAATTGTAATAGCCTGAGACGTTTTAAGGCCAAACCCTTCATTTAATCCTGTTAAAGTCTTAAACTCTCTTACTGTGAAAATAAAACGAACACCATCATTAAAGCTTTGGTCACTCGGCCCTATAATGAAACGAATTAGCCCAGCAGTGAAAAACATTACTCCAATTGAAGCTATAAGAAAAATTATAGGGTTTGATTTTTTTTTCCGGTAGTAGGAAAACACAAATTTTTCTATCAACATACAGTAGAGAATTGTGAAAATCATAGCTACGGGTACAAATAAAAGCGCTGTCGGCAAGAAGCCAAAAGAGACTCCGTAGCTTTGTCCCAACCACGTAAATAGTATACATACCATTGCCCCAAAAGACATTATCTCACCATGGGCAAAATTTGAAAAACGCAAAACAGCATAAATCAATGTAACGCCCAAAGCACCAAGAGCGAGCTGACTACCATATGTCAAACCAGGTAGTAAGATAAAGTTTGTTATTAAAGCTATTGCGTTAAAAAAATCCATTTAGCCACCTAAGAATGCTTTTCTTACTTCTCTATTTTCTAATAGAGTCATTCCCTTATCTGTAAATTTATTTTCACCTTGTACAAGAACAAAACCATTATCTGATATTTCAAGAGCTTGTTTAGCGTTTTGCTCAACCATAAGTATAGCTATGCCCGCCTTAGCAATATTTATTATTTTTTCAAATAGTTCTTTAACTACTATTGGAGAAACACCAGCTGTTGGCTCGTCTAACATTAGGAGCTTAGGGTTCGTCATTAAAGCCCTTCCAACAGCAACCTGTTGTCTCTGTCCTCCCGATAATTCACCAACAATTTGCTTTTGTTTTTCTTCTAATATTGGAAATAAGTTAAATATTTCTTTGATGTTACTTTTTATTTTATCCAAGTTCGTAAAGCCCCCAATTTCCAAATTTTCTAGGACGGTCATCGATGTAAAAACGTTATTCGTCTGAGGCACAAACCCCATTCCCTTTTTTACTCTGTCCTGAGGGCTCAAATATGTAATATCTTCACCATCAAAAAAAACATTTCCCTGCCTTAAATCAAGCATTCCAAAAATAGCTTTCATCGCAGTCGACTTTCCTGCGCCATTAGGTCCAACTATAACAGCTATTTCACCCTGTTTTACATTTATGGAACAGTTATTTAGGATTGTGGTTTCTCCATAGCCACCCACCATATTTTTAGCATGCAAAAACATTTAATTTAGTTCCCTAGATATGCCTCTATAACTCTTTCGTCGTTTCTAATTGAAGATACTTTTCCCTCGGTCAAAACAGATCCTTCAGTCATTACGATTACAGGATCACATAGGGATGATATAAACTCTATATCATGCTCTATCATAAAGAAAGTGTATCCCATTTCCTTGTTAAGCGTTTTGATTGACTCGCCTATCTTCTTCAACAAAGTCTTGTTAACTCCAGCACCTACCTCATCTAGCAAAACAATTTTTGCATCTACCATCATTGTCCTGCCCAATTCCAATAATTTCTTTTGACCGCCTGAGAGGCTACCAGCTTTTTCGTTTGCAAGGTGATCAAGACTTAGAAACTCCATAACCTCAGTCGCTTTTTTTGAGTTCTCCTCCTCTTCAATTCTTATTTTTTTTCTTGATATCCAAGTATGAAAAATCGTTTCACCCGTCTGGTTATCGGGAACCATCATTAAATTTTCTCTTACAGTTAGATTTTCAAACTCATGTGCAATCTGAAAAGTTCTAAGAATACCTTTCTTAAACAGTTCGTCTGATCGCAAAGTAGATATATTCTCTCCTTCAAATATAATCTCTCCAAAATCTGGAGAATAAAACCCGGCAATAATATTAAATAATGTCGTTTTTCCGGCCCCATTAGGACCAATAAGTCCGGTTATAGATCCTTTTTGTATATCAAGGGTCACGTTCTCGACGGCTTTTATACCACCAAAGTGCTTTGACACATTTCTTATTTCAATCATGACAAATAGTAAATGCCTCGGTTACGTAAAACCGAGGCATTATCAAACTTATTTTTATATTATCTATAAGCTACAGTCTCGTTCTTACCGTTCTGAACTTCAATTTGAGCATAGTTTCCGGCACTTTCGCCACCACCAACTAGTTCTACTGCTGAAGCTCCGACGTAATCGATGTCTTTTCCAGCTTTAACGAGATCTAATGCTTTTCCTAACTCCCCAGGATAGATCTTTTCGCCTGGAGCGTTGGCAATCTCATCGATAGCAAATTTGTAAACTTGGCTATCTGAAGATTTTGTTGCCTCCATTGCAAGAAGCATTAATGCGGCTGCATCATAAGATTCCATAGCAAATGGTCCATTTTTGAATCCCGCTGCTTTTGCTAGATCGCCGAAAGTAGCAGCGCCTGGGCTATCCGTTCCGGGAACGGTTCCGATAGATCCGTTAAGCCCTGATCCTATATCATTAGGTAAAGACTCTCCTATCATTCCATCAGGAAGAAAGAACTGGTCGAAAGCACCTGCATCTAGGGACGCTTGGATAATTCCTTTTCCTCCAGAATTAAGGTAGCCTGCAACTATAAGTATGTCTCCCCCTGCTTGAGCTAAAGCTCCTACTTCTGCACTATAGTCACCCTTGTCATCTTCATGCGGCGCGCTTATGGTCACTGTACCACCAGCTGCCTTGTGGTTTTCTTCAATACTTGCAGCAAGGCCTTTACCATAATCGTTATTAACATAAGATATTGCAACATTTTTCATTCCTTTTTCCTGTAAAATGTCGGCAATAACTTGGCCTTGTCTAGCATCAGATGGTGCAGTTCTAAAAAACAGGTTATTGTCTTCAACTGTAGATAGAGCGGGTGAAGTCGCTGAGGGTGATACCATAACCATCCCGTTAGCCATAGCAACCTGTTGCAATATCGCGGTTGTAACGCCAGAACAGTCGGCTCCCATTATTCCGTTAACTTTATCTGAGGTAATCAATCTTTCTGCAGCGGCTGTTGCAGCTGAAGAGTCTATGCAAGTGGAATCAGCTCTGATCCCTGATACATTTCCCATAGAAAAACTACCAGATTTGTTAACTTCATCAATTGCCAGTTCAGCACCGGCAGCCATATCTGGTGTAAGACTTTCAATCGGTCCAGTAAATCCTATTATTATACCTAATTTTACGTCAGAGAAAGACGCTGTCGTAGTTAGACATAATGCTAGGAGTGTAGTTATTAATTTTTTCATTTCTTTCTCCCAAATTTGTTCTTTCTTCAAAAAAAAAGAATCTCTTTACAAACTCTGAGTATAGGCAAATTGCTTTTCTTTTAAAATAATAATTTTTGTTGCTTTTCATTGGAAATTGAGACACTCACTTACATACAGGGAATCTCCATCATGGTAAAATTTTGTAAAACTAGAGAGATTGTTGCGATATGATCAGAAGTGAATATTTTTTAGGATTAACAGCTGGCATCTCGGTTGTTTTTATTTGGTCATTTTGGTTGGTAGTTACAAGGTCTGGTGTTTCTTCTACTTTAACTATTTATGATTTTGCGGCATTTCGTTATGGGCTGTCTTCATTAATAGCATTACCCATTGTATTATATTTCAAACCTTGGAAAACCATGAGTTTTGGAAAAGTAATCACAATAACTTTTTTACTTGGTCCAATATACATTCTTTGCGTCTTTAGCGGTTTTATTTATGCACCTGCTTCCCACGGAGGCATATTTATGAATGGACTTATGCCGTTTTTTACTTTGATTTTTGGATTTTTTCTTCTGAGACAAAAAATATTCATTCAGCAAATGTTTGGAGCGGCAACGATTTTGTTCGGAGGATGTCTTGCCGTGTATGATGGGCTTGAATTTAGCTTTTCAGATGCCTGGATTGGAGATCTATTCTTTATAGTAGGAGCAATATTTTTTTCCATTTACGTTGTTCTAAGTAGGTTATGGAATATTACTATGACCCAATTGCTCTTTTGCGGATCGGTGATAAATGCAATTATATATCTCCCACTTTACTTTGCCTTTCTTCCTAAAGGTATAACAGAAGCACCAAACCAAATTTTAGTGCTACAGATGATGTACCAAGGTTTTGTGCCTAATCTAATAGGAATATTTTTTATTACCTATGCCTCTCAAAAAATTGGATCAGCATCAATATCAGCAATATTGTCATCAGTTCCACCAATTGGGTCAGTTTTAGGGTTACTGATACTCGGTGAACTTTTAGGGATATATGGTTGGTTGAGCCTAATTTTTATTACACCGGGAATACTATTAGTCGTCTTAAAAAGAGAATAAATTATTTTAAATTAAATTATGGAGAGAAAATGCTATTTGAAAATTTAAAGATCCGTGATGTTAATCTTAAAAACCGCGTAGTGGTGTCTCCAATGTGCCAGTATTCGGCTAAAGACGGTTACATTCAAACGCACCATAAAACACATTACGGGCAACTCGCTATGGGTGGAGCGGGTCTCATTTTTCTTGAAGCTACAGGTGTTACTGCTCAAGGGCGAATAACTAATGGGTGCTTAGGAATCTGGGATGACAAGCAAATAGAAGGATTAAAAGAAATTACTCAATCAATTAAGGTATTAGGATCAGTTCCAGCCATCCAATTAGGTCATGCAGGACAAAAGGCGAGCATGCAAAGACCATGGCACGGCAACGGTCCGCAAACAACGATCGACACTGATAGAGGTGATATTATATGGGAACCAATTGCGCCTATGGATCGGCCTCTAGATGAGGGTTGGTTAAAGCCAAGAAAAATGGAAAGAAAAGAGTTGGATGAAGTTAGAGATGCATTTGTAAAAGCATCTGAGAGGTCAATAGAGGCAGGGTTTGAGATTATAGAAATTCACATGGCACATGGATACCTTCTTCATAGCTTTCTGTCTCCATTATCTAATTCAAGAAATGATGAGTATGGTGGGTCAATAGAGAACAGAATGCGTTTTCCTTTGGAAGTGGTTAAAAAAGTTAGAGAAACAATAGGAGAAAACGTTCCTCTTTTTGTTCGTATATCTGCTGAAGATGGATTAGATGGAGGATGGACTATAGAAGATAGCATTAATTTTTGCCATATTTTAAAGGAACAGGGAGTAGATGTTGTCGACTGCTCTTCAGGTGGCAATTCCTCTAAAGGAGCTACCGCTTCTGGCCAAAAAAGAAAGTCTGGTTTTCAAGTGCCCTTTGCAGAAAAAATTAAGAAAGAGGTAGGTATTAAGACACAAGCTGTGGGGTTGATTAGAACCTTTGATTTTGCAAATACCATCTTACAAGAAGAAAAAGCAGATTTGATTGCTTTGGGAAGACAGCATCTTTTTAATCCGTTTTGGACAAATCAGGCAAGAGAAATTGCAAATCAAAATAAGGACTTCGAGGAATGGCCACAGCAGTATCGCTGGTGGCTAAGTAAGTGGAAGTCAGCATTGAGCGACATCAATGAGAAGCCTTAATCTATGAACCCGCTATTCGATCACTTGTTTGCGAAGAACCAAGGTTCAAAAATTTTTCTAAGTTTTACTGACCTGGATAAGACGCTTACATATGATAAATTTCTAAATGAAATAAAATGTACGGCAAATTGTCTAAAGAAATTTGGGTTGGAAAAGGGAGACTGTTTAGTTCTTCAAATAGAAAAATCTCATCACGTTTTTACAATTTACGGAGCCTGTGTTCAACTGGGAATAATATTTATACCTTTAAATACGAGCTATACGGGGTTTGAAGTTGAATATTTCCTAAATGATAGCGAATGTAAAATTTTTATAACCACTTCAAAAATGTTGAAGGAATTGGACTCATTAGAAAAAAAAGGAAGTTACGATATAGAAACAATAGATGCCGATTACAAAGGAAGTTTTTTTTCAAATTTTAATGAAAATGAACCTCTAGATTTTATTGAAGTACTAGATGAAGACGATACAGCAGCAATTCTTTACACTTCAGGAACGACTGGTCAATCGAAGGGTGCTATGCTTTCTCAAAAAAACTTGCTTTCAAACGCTCTGACCCTTTCAAAGGCGTGGGAGTTTACTGCTTCCGATATATTGTTACATGCTCTGCCCATTTACCATACACATGGTCTATTTGTAGCAACAAATATTGCATTAGTTTCAGGCAGTCAAATTCGATTTCTTAAAAAGTTTGATGTAGATGACATTATATTAAATCTTTCCTCAACAACGGTAATGATGGGAGTTCCGACCTTCTACACCCGATTATTAAAAAATGATAAATTTAATAAGGAAATAACTAAAAACATGCGCCTTTTTATTTCAGGAAGTGCGCCTTTATTGACAGAAACGCATAAAGAATTTGAGTATCGTACTGGGCATAAAATTTTAGAACGGTACGGAATGACAGAAACGAACATGATAACTTCAAATCCATATATTGGTGAAAGGAAAGCAGGGACTGTCGGTAGGGTTCTTGAAGACGTTGAGATAAGAATAGCAGACTTGGAGATTAAAGACGAAGTTAAAAAAAATGGGGATATAGGCGTTGTGGAGGTAAAAGGCCCTAATGTATGTAAGGGGTACTGGAAACAACCAGAGAAAACAAAAAGCGAATTTAGAGACGATGGTTATTTTATTACTGGTGATATGGGGTTCCTAGATCAAGATAACTACCTTACAATAGTGGGACGAAATAAGGACCTCATAATAACTGGGGGTTTAAATGTTTATCCAAAAGAAATCGAGACAGTCATCGACGAGGATAGTAACGTTGACGAGTCTGCGGTTGTTGGGGTGTCACATCCAGACTTTGGTGAGGGTATTTTAGCAATAATAGTTGAGAAAAAAGGACATAGGATTAACATCGGTGTTCTTAATGAAACTCTTCGAAAAAATCTTGCGGCTTTCAAATTGCCGAAAAAAATACATGTTATAAAAGAACTGCCAAGAAACTCAATGGGAAAAGTACAGAAAAATTTGCTGAGAGATATATACAGGGATGAATTCAGTGACACAAATAAGTAAACTAGAAACAATTAACAACCAAATCGCATCACAGGAAATCGAAGCGGGTCGAAAAAAAGGTTCTGTTAACCTAATTGCTGTATCCAAAACAAAGTCCATGGATCAAATAAAACCTGTTATAGATGAGGGCCATTCTCACTTTGGTGAAAATAAAGTTCAAGAAGCAGTGTTGAAGTGGCAGGAATTAAAGAAAGAAAATAAAGTCATAAATTTACACCTCTTAGGTCCATTACAGTCAAATAAAGTGAAAAAGGTGTTCGGCTTATTTGATTATATACATAGCTTAGATAGAAACTCATTAGCCGAGAAGATATCAGACGAAGCTCAAAAAAAAGGATTCTGCCCAAAAATTTTTATTCAGGTTAATACAGGTTTAGAGCAACAAAAAGCCGGTATTGAGCCTGAAAAGCTAAGTGAGTTTATGGATACAATCCAGAAGTTTATGGATCTAAACATTATAGGTTTAATGTGTATTCCACCCATTAACGAAGCACCTGAAACACATTTTAGGCTTCTGAAAAAGTTAGCTGATGAAAATGGTCTTCTAGAATTATCAATGGGTATGAGTTCAGATTACATGGCAGCAATAAATTGTGGCGCAACATTTGTACGAGTCGGCACGGCTATTTTTGGTTTAAGGAGGTAAGGTTAAAAAAGGTGCCCACTTTTTTTAGCTTTTGTTTTCAAGTAATTTTCATTATTAGGATTCATGCTTACTATCAAAGGCACTCTTTCTTTGACGGTGATCCCATTATCAGTTAACAGTTCTATCTTTTTTGGGTTGTTAGTCATTAGCTTTATTTTGCTTACACCTAAAGATTTTAAAATCTTTGCAGCAATCTCTAGGTCTCTTTCGTCATCTTCAAAACCAAGTCTATGATTAGCATCGACTGTATCAAAACCGATATTTTGGAGATGATATGCTCTCATTTTGTTAGCTAAGCCAATTCCTCTACCTTCCTGGTTTAAATATAACAAAATCCCATTGCCCTCATTTCTCATTTTTGACATTGAGACACTAAATTGCTCCCCACAATCACATTTTTCTGAGCCAAGTAAATCACCTGTAAAACAAGCAGAATGTACGCGTGTTAAAGCAGGTTGATTAATTTTTGGATTGCCAAATACTATTGCATAATGTTCAGTAAGATCTGTTACTTCTCTGAAAACAGATAGACTTATATTTTGTTGTCCACTAATGGGTAGTTGGGCCGAGCTCAAATTCGGCAAAAACTTGGTCTCCTCATGTTTAATCTTCAAATCACCTATATCAGACTCAGATATTTGGGAAGATACCAATTCGTCCCGCATGCTTTTTGGTATATTTACAAGTATTGATGCTGGCAAAAGTCTTGCTTTCTTACAAAGTGATAGTGATACACTGGCAACGTTGAATTTACCATTTCTTTCGCTGTGGAATGGGCCCTTAAGTGGATAATCTAGATCCTTTGAAGGATCTGCGATAGCTTGAAGGAGTTGTAGGCTTACTTTTTCTCTTATGGAAATTCTAGTAACTGAATCATTATATAGTCTAACGTTTAATACCTTTGCTCTTCTATTAGTTATAGCTATCTCAAAATTTCGGTTTTTTGCAATCTCCATTATTTTATCTAGTTTCTCTGAATACAATGTTTCTATTGCTGCGGTTAAAAAATATGTTTTTTCATCATATAAGATGATTGGCAGTCCTAATCGTAAATCTGATACCAACCTCGAAGATATTTCAGTTGAGCTTAAAAACATTTTATTGTGTCAATTGGTTTAGAATTTCAATTTTTATGTTAAATTGATGCTAAGGAAATTTTTAATAGATGTATATCTTATAATTTTTATTCACTTAAGGTAAAAAACGTGAACTTAGCAATTATAACATCAAATATTTTATTTGGAGAGAGCTTAAAGACTTTATTGGAAAATTACAAATTCAGAAATGGGAGGTCTATTGTTGTGAAAGATTTTAATTTGGAAAACATCAAAGACCTTGATGTTTTAGTAAGTGATTATGATTCCACGAAATTCAAAGAATTTCTATCGACTACAAAGATGCAAAAAAATAAACTTAAGGAGATAGAAAAAATATTAATTACTCAAAAGAGGTTCGAATTATTGCCAAAGGGTAATATTTACCTAAAAAGGCCATTTAGGATTGTTGAGCTGGTCGAAGTATTGCAACCAATATTTGAAAGAATGAAAAGTAAAAGAGAGAATAACAGAGTTCTTGGATATATAAGCTTCATAATTTCTGATAGAAAATTAATCTATAAAGATAAACAGGCCGTTTTGTTAACGGAAAAAGAAAGTGACATATTTGTATCTTTGCTGAATTCTGAGGATAGAGGAATAACGAAAGAGGAAGTAATGTCAAAAGTTTGGATGTTAAGTCCTAATATTGAAACACATACTTTCGAAACACACCTTTACAGATTAAGAAAAAAAATCAAAGAGAGCCTAATTCTCAACGATTTTATAATTAATAAAGGAGGCAGGTATTATTTGAATTACGAACTTATGGGCGAGAAAAATTGAAATCACTTGCAGTAGCATCATGGAATATAAACTCTGTAAGACTCAGAGAAGAACTCGTGTTGAGATTTTTAAAGCTGGCTCGCCCAGACATTATGTGTCTCCAAGAAACAAAATGTATTGACGAAAAGCTCCCCTTAGAAAACTTTGAAAAGTTGGGTTTTAAATATGCAGCGTTTAGGGGGGAAAAGTCGTATAATGGTGTCTTAATTTTATCGAAACGTAAAATAGTGCGAATAGAGAAATTCAATTTTTGTGGTAAAAACGATGCTCGACACATTGGAATTGAGCTTGAAGACGGTGTAAAGGTCCACAATCTATATATTCCGGCGGGCGGGGATGTGCCCGATACGAAATTAAATCCTAAATTTGAGCATAAAATCAATTTCCTTTCGGAAATTAAGAATGAATTTTTTAAAGGCAAGAAAAAGAAAACTATAATCGTTGGAGACTTCAATATAGCCCCTTTACCAGATGACGTTTGGAGCCATAAAGCTCTTTTAAACGTTGTTTCGCACACAAAAATAGAAACAGACCTTTTATCGGAGATAAAAAAAAGTGGAAACTGGATTGACACATTTAGAGAAATGAAACCTTCTGGAAAATTATATAGTTGGTGGTCATATAGAGCACGAGACTGGAAGATTTCAAATCGGGGAAGACGCTTGGATCATATATGGGCAAGCCAAGATCTAAAATCTAAATTAAGCAAAGTTCAAATTTTTTCAGAAGCTAGAGACTGGGAAAGACCTTCTGATCACGTTCCTATACTTTCTATTTTTTGAATAGTTCATAATCTTTTTCAGTTTTAAAAATTTCGTCTGATATGTAATTATTTTTTCGTATATCCTTAAGCCTGATTCTTATCATTTCTCCCATTTGATTTTTGAATTCCCATCCAATTATGGATACAGGATTTTTATTGAATTCAATGCTTAGTTGGTATTGCGGATTTCGAATTTTCAAGAAGATCAAATTATTGAGCTCAAAACTCTGATCATTTTCACCTATTAATGAGCTCAAATCATTTTTGATTAAGAAGCCCAGAGGAGTATAAGAAAGGGGGTATGTTAGAGGACCGGTACCGCTGTTTTTGGGATCAAATATCAATATTGCTTGTTGTTTTGAAACAATTTGTAAGTAATTGGGAGGATCATAAGAAAAACGAATTTTTCCTGGTTTTTTTAAGAAAAGGTCACCTGTCATAATTTCTCCCATATAATCAGTTTGAGAGAATCTTGCTTGAAGTGTTCTAATGTCTGCAAGATAGTCTTTAATTAGTTTTAACGTATTATTTTTGGGAAGTACGACATTATTTGAAAATATAAAAATAATAGAAATACAGAAAATTGTTCTGAAAAACTTTTTCCTAAAATCCCGCATATGCATCAGATGTTGTTTTCAGGAATTAATACATCACGCTTCCCAACATGGTTTGCAGGAGACACGAAACCTTTCTCTTCCAACGCTTCTACTATCTTTGCTGCTCGGTTATATCCAATGGATAATTTTCTTTGAATATATGATGTTGAGCACTTCCTATCTCTTCTCACGATTTCTAATGCGTTTTCAAGAAGATCTTCCTCATCGCTGTTACCATTCGTAGCTGATGGATCAAAAAAGCTATCGTTATTTTCAATATTTTTTGGGTTCAATATTTCTTCTCGGTATTCAGGCACGCCCTGTTCCTTTAAATGAGATACAATTTCTTCAACCTCTGCATCGGCTACGAAAGGACCGTGAACGCGAGTAACTTTACCCCCATTAGCCATATAAAGCATATCGCCCATTCCAAGGAGTTGTTCAGCGCCCATTTCTCCCAATATTGTTCTGCTATCTATTTTTGAGGTTACCTGGAAAGAAATTCTTGTGGGAAAGTTTGCCTTTATCGTTCCAGTAATAACATCTACCGAGGGCCTTTGAGTAGCCATAATAAGATGTATACCTGCCGCTCTTGCCATTTGTGCCAATCTCTGGATGCACCCTTCTATCTCTTTTCCTGCAACCATCATTAAGTCAGCCATTTCATCAACTATAATGACTATAAATGGTAATGCTTTGGGTTCTTCGCTCTGTTCTTCATAAAGCGGTTCACCTGTATTTTGATCAAATCCCACTTGAACAGTTCTTGAAAAAGTTTCTCCGTTCTTGATTGCTTCGCTCACCTTCGAGTTAAAGCTTTCTATATTTCGAACACCCATCCGTGACATCTTTTTATATCTATCTTCCATTTCTAATACTGCCCACTTCAGAGCTACAACCGCTTTCTTGGGGTCAGTGACCACCGGACTAAGCAGATGAGGTATGCCATCATAAACAGATAATTCTAACATTTTAGGATCAATCATTATCAGTCTACATTGATCTGGAGCAAGCCTGTACAATAGGGATAGGATCATTGTATTGATCCCAACTGATTTTCCTGACCCAGTTGTTCCTGCTATCAAGAGATGGGGCATTTTTGCAAGATTTGCTATCACAGGCTCTCCACCTATATCTTTACCCAAGGCCAGTGGTAATTGAAAACGGCAGTCCTCATAAATTTTTGATGATAAAAGCTCTTTTAAAAAAACTTTTTCTCTGCTTGAATTTGGTAATTCAATTCCTATCACGGATCGGCCTGGTATTGTTGAGACTCTGGTTGCCAAAGCAGACATTGACCTCGCTATATCTTCAGATAATGAAATTACTCGGCTAGCTTTCAAACCCGCAGCTGGCTCTAGCTCGTATAGAGTTACTACAGGACCGGGCTTGACAGAAATAATATTCCCTCTTACGCCATAATCCTCTAATACCGCTTCAAGCATTTTGGCATTTTCATTTAATGAAACAGAGCTCACAGAGCTTATTGATTGATATGTGTAATCACTAAGCAGAGCTAGAGGGGGATAACGGTATTTTTCTTTATTTTGAGTTAAATCTAGTGATGGCTGCGCTTCGGAAGTAGCTCTGCTACTACTCTTAATTTTTTTAGATCTTGTTTTTATCCTTCCATTACCAAAAATACTAATAGGAGGCCTACTATAAATTCCATTTAAAAGATCTTTTTCATTTTCCGTAGAAGCAGAAAAATCGTTATTTGTATCTTGATAGTCGTTATTTTTTATTACAGGGTCGTGTAGCTTTATGGAGGCATTCTTATGGTCATCTGCCTCTAAACTCTTCTTTCCCAATTGAAATATGGTTTTAAAGAGAATTTTAAGAACTTTAAATGATCCCACAAAAAAGATCTTTAAATGTTGAACTCTATTTCTTGTCAAAGAGTAAATCTCATGCTTTTTGAAACCAGCAACAAGAAAAAACAAAAAAATAGAAAAGGCTAGACAGATTATTGCAATCAATTGAAGCCATTGATTTATTTCGATGGGTTGATAAATTAGTATTCTCTTTAAAAATGTATCACCAAATATTCCACCTAGACCATACTCAAAAGACCAGTAGTTTGGGGGACTATTTGTTGATAAAAATACTGAGAAAAAGCCAATAAACAAAGGTAGCAATATTATTCTTTTGAGAAGATAAATTGGACCGTTATTAAAGAGAAATCTACTCGACCAAGCAAATAGGAATATCGGTAATGTAAGCATAGTAACTCCAATCGCTACATGAAGAGAGTCTGCTAAATAGGAGCCAAATTTACCAAATACATTTGCAATTTCTCCGTCGTTGGCATTTCGGAAACTAGGATCATTTTTGGAGTAAGTGATAACAGATAGCAATATAAAGACTGATGAAAAAAATAGTAAAATTCCAAGAGTTTTTACAAAAATGAATAGTAAAAACTTTTTTGAATACTCTCTTACAGCTGAGTCTGGATAGTCAACTTTTTCTAAAAAAGACATTTTTTCTGCTCGTTTATTCTTGGTTATTTCAAGATATATTTTTTGTATATAATACTTTTTTTTGTCATCTAGGTAAAGATTAGACTTTTTATTTGATTATTTTATTTTCTCGATAGCCAATCCGATATTCATTAGATCAAATTCATTGTTAGGACTTCCCATAAGCATTAAACCAGAAAAATCTGTATCAGTTGGCAATGTTAAAGCACATAAATTTAATGAGTTTGCCATTCTAGTATTTCTCAAAGCTAATAAATTCCTTTCAGTAAAAAATTTATGATTATCTAATAATTGTGTAATGCTTGGGGGTTTTATGGGTGAAGTTGGTGCCAATATAGCGTCAAACCCAATGACTTTCTTCAGGAAACTCATCCTCAATTCAAATAATCTTTGTAGGGAATACACATAATCATGCGCTAAGATCTTTTTTCCACTACGAAATCTTTCCCGAATAGGGGCAAACATTTTTTCGGGGTTTTTTTCAATTTCCTGTTGCCACATTCCATAAGCCTCAGCCGGAAAAACAGTCTTGCTGATTTCAAATGCGCTATCAATCTCTGAGATGTTCTTATACTCTATATGGGCACCGCTTTTAATTATCTTTTCAATAGTGACATTAAAGCTATCATTTATTTCACCATCTATACCTTCAAAAAACATATTTTTTATGATTAAAAACTTAAAATTTTCAGGCCTATATTTTCTTAGTTTTTGAGGCTTTCCATTAATCATTCCGTTAAAAAGCAAATTTGTGTCATCAACATTTCTGCAAATGGGCCCCAGAGTATCAAAGCTAGGACAAAGTTTCAAAACACCAGTTAAATCAATTAGATTATGGGTTGTTTTCAATCCTACTAAATTATTCCAGGCTGCAGGAATTCTTACAGACCCCCCAGTATCCGAACCAATTGACGCAAAACAATAATTTCTAGAAACAGATACTGCTGACCCCGATGAAGATCCTCCAGAAACAAGTTCCTCATTAAATGGGTTAGTGGGGGTCGCGGTAATGGGATTTAGACCAAGGCCTGAAAAAGCAAGCTCAGTCATATGAGTCTTACCCAAAATGATTGCTCCCTGGTATTGTAAATTATCTACAAAAGTAGCGTTAGCCCTCGCTTTTTCTTTATTAGTCAGAGACGATCCGCCGCCTGTAAGTTTTCCTTTTATATCGGCTAAGTCCTTTACTGATATTGGAATTCCGTCAAGAGTCCCTCTTCTTAACCCGATTTTAGCTCTTTTTTTTGACTCTTTAGCTGAGGCTAGAGCAGATTTTTTATAGACTTCAGTAAATATCTCTTCTGACCTAGGGTCACTTGATATTTTTTGCAAATAAAAACGAGTGAGTTCCTCCGGGCATATCTGCCCGTTCCCAATTAATTTGCTGACATCGTTAATTTTTTTATTCTTTAAATTCTCAAAGTCCATTTTTTTGTCGGTTGGTTTTATTTACTTTTTGATATAATAAACTAGTTAAATTGTTTACTAAATATATTATTTTCTGAATCAAACTGGTGACTGATCTGCTTATGAAAATTTCAAAAAAAAGACAAATTGTTATAGCAGGTGCGGGTTTAATCGGAAGTACAACGGCGATAGCGCTTGCATCAAAGGGATTGGATGTAACAATTGTTGATGGAACTTCAGAGGAGGATCGAATAAGGAGAAATAAGGGACGAACCTATGCTCTATCAAGAACCTCAAAGAATTTATTAATTAATCTTGGTCTGTGGGACCCAAAAAGATTAAAGGTAAGTCCCATAGAAAATATCATGCTTTCAACAAGAAAGAATTCTGGTGACACGAAACGGCATTTGGTGGAGTTTAATAAAGAACCCCAAGAGGTTGGCCCTTCGAGCTACATGATAGAAGACTTTTACTTGAGAAAAGTGCTTGATTCAGAGATTAATAGAAATACAAAAATTCAATTGATCAATTCCACAGAAGTAATTGAGGATCAGACAAATAGTTTCGAAACTAAAATCATGCTATCTGACAAATCGTTGATTAGCACTGAAATATTTATTATCAGTGATGGTCGAGAGTCGGGCTTTGCGAAACGCCTAAATAAAACTTTTTTCAAAAAAAATTATAACCAATTAGCGATAGTTGGGAACCTGTCCCATGAAAATAAACATAATTTTGTTGCCCATCAATTATTTTTGTCAGGTGGCCCATTAGCTATACTTCCTCTCAAAGGGAAACGGGCAACTTTTGTTTGGAGTCTGCCAATAGAACTTGCAGATAAAATAAGCAAATCTAATAATGAAACATTTATAAACCATTTAAAGGATAACATTGGAGATATTCTAACGAACCTTGAATTGATAGGTGAAAAAAAAATATTTCCGCTTTATCTAAGGTTTCTGAGAGACACTATTGATAATAGAAAAGTTTTTATTGGAGACTCAGCTCAAGCAGTTCACCCACTCGCTGGACAGGGTCTGAATCTAGGTTTAAGAGATGTTGCCTCTTTGGTTGATATCCTTTTGAAAGGTAAAAAATTAGGTCTAGATCTTGGTAGCAATGATCTTTTAAAACAATATGAATCATGGAGATCATTCGATAGGATATCTCTAGCAACCTATACGGATTTTATAAACACACTTTTCTCGAATGACAATTTTTATCTTAAAACTCTAAGAGAACTTGGTATGAGCGCTGTTGATAAATCTGATCTGTTAAAGAGTTTTTTTGTAAAGGAGGCAGCAGGTGAGTATGGAAATCTTCCTGCGCTTCTAAAACAATAAAGGTACTATCTAGGACTTCTTTTTGCAAGAATTCTTTGTAGTGTTCGTCTATGCATGTTCAATCTCCTAGCAGTCTCAGAGACATTTCTATTGCACAATTCAAATATCCTTTGAATATGCTCCCACTTTACTCTATCTGCTGACATCGGGTTGACTGGAGGAGGAGGTTTACTCTGGTCACTAAAAACAAGAGCGTTCAAAATATCATTTGCGTCTGCTGGCTTTGACAGGTAATCAATTGCACCTATTTTGACAGCAGCAACTGCTGTGGCAATTGCACCATAGCCGGTAAGTACTACGATTTTCGATTTTGGGTTTATGTTTCTTATACTTTCGACAGCATCTAATCCAGTTCCATCGCTTAGCCTAAGGTCAATTATCGCGTAGTTTGGACAGTCACTTTCTATAATTTTACTAAATTCTGCCATAGAACTGGCGGGAAAAACATTAAAACCTCGCTTTTCCATTGCCACACTCAATCTTTTTAAGAACGGTTGATCGTCGTCCAAGATTAGTAGAGAATTATCCTCGTCGATTTTGTAGTTACTTTGATCCAACATCTACGTATGCCCCTCTTTGTGGATAATATGTTCCAAAATTACTCTCCGTCAAACATTTTCCTCAGTGTTACTATTAAGCATTTAATGAGACCAATTAATTTTACAAGAATTTTAGAAAGAGTATGTTAGATATTATTTAGTATTCAATACTTAAACTTTGAAAATGATAAATTTAATTAAAAGGCAAATCTATTTAGATGCAAGTTGGATTAAGCCTAAAACTCTAGTAAATTTACGCTGGCTAGCGATAGTTGGACAAGGAATTGCAATAGCAGTTACTGATCTGGTACTAGGCCTAACCTTTAATGTTGAAGCATGTCTCACAATAATTTTATTTTCTTGTATAGTTAATCTTACTTGTAGCATTTACTTCAGAACAGAAAAGCGATTATCAGCTTTGAAGACATTTTTATTTCTCTCTTTTGATTTGACTCAAATTTCGTTACTACTTTATTTTTCCGGTGGAATAAGCAATCCCTTTTCAATGCTTATAATTGTACCAGCTATTGTATCTGCATCTTCGCTACCAATAATCTATCTTATTGCTCTTGGTATAATGACATTTTTATGCATATTGCTATTGAGCTTAAAGAATTTTTCTATTCTTGACAGCTCAGGACATGTATTAATGCCTCCAGAGATTTTATTAGTTGGTTTCTCAGCTTCGTTAATAATTACCGTGACATTTCTAGGCAGTTATGTGAGAAGAATATTTTTGGATAATTCATATATGAATAAAGCCCTTCAGGCCGCTCAAGTTGCTTTAGAGAAAGAAAGAAAACTTACGGCCTTGACAGGTGTAGTTGCCGCTTTAGGCCACGAATTAGGTTCTCCGCTCGCAACGATTAAATTGGCCTCATCGGAGATTCTTAGTGAAATTGATAGCGACAGCCCCATTTATCAAGATATAAAATTAATATACGAACAAATTGATAGATGTAAGACAATTATTTCGGATATGGGGTCACTTGGAAAAGATGATCAGTATGTAAAAATCATTGATTTTTTCACACTTCTTTTTGAAGCTAGCCAGCCTTATAAATCCTTTGATAAGCAAATAATTTTCCGACTTAACGGAGTAAGTCAAAGTCATGAGGGCATTTCAATAAAAGAAAAAATGATACCTTTGGTTAGAAGAGAGCCTGAACTGATACATGGTATAAGAAATATTGTCCACAATGCACTGAAATTTTCTAAATCCCATGTGGATATAAATTTAATACTTAACTCTAGAAAAATAAATTTAGAGATAACCGATGACGGCAAAGGTTTTCCTAATGATATTACAAATATGATTGGAGAACCATTTTTAAAGAAAAGTAATTTTTATTTAATGGAGATAAAAAATAGAACATCCGAAGAAGGAATGGGTCTTGGTTTATTCATAGCAAATATTTTATTGGAGAAAACAAATGGGCGGTTGAAATTCTCAAATATGAAACAAATCGAAGATGATGGTAAAAAACGAATAATAGGGGCAAAAGTTGAGATTTCTTGGGAAAGGTCATCTATTGAAGTCTTGCAATGGGACACAAAAGCTAAAATGAAGGAGAACCCAAGAAATGTTAGCTGAGCCCTTTATTATGTTACATGCATTTGATTTGGAACTCCTTGATTTAGGTGAGATAGCAAAAATTTTTGCAGAAAACACAGAAAATAGTGACTTGCTACTTCTTTCCGGCAAGGTTGGTGCTGGAAAGACAGAGTTTGCTAGACTATTTATTAAAGCGAACGCGAAAAAGGAAAATATAGATATTGAAGAAGTTTCGTCACCAACATTTTCGTTGATTCAAAGCTATGAATTTAGGTGTCGTAAAATTTCACACATTGACCTTTACAGGGTTAAAAGTGAGTTGGAGCTATTCGAGTTGGGGATTCCAGATGTATTTGATAGCCAGATTACTATTTTGGAATGGCCAGAAATTTTAGAAAAAGAAAACCTTCCTCGGTATGTAAGCATAAAAATGCTGGAAACAAAAAAGCTTAACAAGTATAGAAACGTTGAGTTTGCATTTTTTGGAGATGGGTGGGATGATTTGGTTGGCGCTTTAATTGGCAGTAGATATTTTAATAAGTAAAATATTTAGAATAAGAAAACATGGATTTAATTTTTTATGACTTCGAGACAACTGGTAGAGATCCACATTGGGATCAAATTCTTCAGGTCGGAGCAATTAAAGTCTCCAAAGAGTTTAATGAGATAGACGCATTTGAATATAGATGTAGATTAAAGCCAGGACTAATACCAAGCCCTTTCGCTCTCGCAGTAAATAACACCGATTACGCCAAACTAATTAAAACGGAATGTTCGCACTACGAGATGCTTAGAAAGCTAGAAGAAAAGTTTATTAAATGGTCACCTTCTATATTTATAGGTTATAACAGCATAAATTTTGATGAGGAATTCTTAAGACACTCATTATTCAGGGCTCTTCTTGACCCATATTTGACAAGTAGAAATAATAACCAAAGGGCTGATTTACTAGAGCTATTACGAACCGTTGATTTTTTTTTCCCGACTACTATCAATGTCCCTACTAATGAAAAAAAGAAGAAAACTTTTAAGCTAGATCAAATAGCGCCAGCAAATGCCATTAATCACCTTGCCCATGATGCGTTTGGTGATGTTATGGCTACAAAAAAATTGGCACAACTTATATCCAAAAGACAACCCAGTTTTTGGCGATCATTTTTAGAGGGCGCAAATAAATCACGGGTGTACAATACCCTTTCAGAAGAGAAAATAGTATTTCTATGCCAAACATTCTACGGAAAGACAACGCCTATTTCAGGAACTTTTCTGTTTAGTCATCCTGTTTATAATTTCCCAGTCCTCTTTGATCTAAATTACGACCCTCAGGATTTAATTGAACTAAATTCAAAGGATTTAAGAGATATTTATATTTCTGGCCAAAAATTTCTTAAATTTGTAAATCCAAACAAAGGTCCAATATTGCTAAAAAAAAAGCAAGTTGAAGATAGTTGGTTTTTCAACTCAATAAATATAAATCAATTCCAAAAAAGATCTGAGGTCTTAGAGAAGGCCTCATTTTTTAAACAAAATTTAGCGTCAATGCTTTTGGATATTGCAGAGGAGAATAAACAAGAAAAAGAATTAATCGGATCACAAGAAGATATTATGGCGGAGGAAACATTGTATATTGGTGGATTTCCGAGCCATAAGGACCAAAAACTGAAAGAACAGTTTAAGATTGAGAATTGGTCAAATAGATATAAATTATGCCAGGAATTTTCTGATAAACGTTTTTCTTATTTTGGTCTGAGGCTTATTTATGAGGAGTGCTCTCAAACATTACCATTAAATGTAAGAGACAAAATTGAGCGCTCGGTTGAAGATCAATTAACAAGTACTAACAAAGAAAAATGGAAAACTTGTGACGATTTTGACAAAGAGATTGAAATTATTGAAAACGACTCTAATACTAAGGTCAGTGAATTTGTTTTTGAACTCAACGATATCAGAAATTATTTTAAAGAGACTTATTATCAAAAAAGGATAAAAAACTAGGAGTAAACCATGGCAACATTTAACGTAACAGATGAGACTTTTGAAGAGCAAGTGATTAAGAGCTCGGTTCCTGTAGTAATCGATTTTTGGGCTGAGTGGTGCGGGCCATGTAAACAAATAGGACCAGCTTTGGAAGAGTTGTCTGAGGAATATGGAGAAAAAATTAAGATTGCAAAAATCAATGTTGATGAAAACCCCAATAGTCCAAGCAAATTAGGTGTTAGAGGTATTCCAGCACTCTTCATATTTAAAAATGGAGAAATGATCTCATCTAAAATTGGGGCGGCACCTAAGACAGATTTAAAAAACTGGATTGACGAAAGCACCTAGATTTCAACCCCATTCTCTTTCAAAGCTTGTCCCGCCAAGTATAAGGAACCACAGATTAAAATTGAAACTTGCGGCGCTAAACCTTCATCTTGGGAACAAATATTTGTGATAGCATCGCGAATGCTACGCGCTAAATAGATTTTTTTCCAACCTACTTCTTTAGCACTTGAAACGGCCACTGTTTTAGTTAGTGATGAAGATTGATTATCAATTTCAACTATACTTAGAGACGAGGCTACGGCCACTAAATTTCTTAAAAAAGATCTATGATCTTTATGTTGGAGGCAACCAAAAATGATATGGAGGTTTTTTTTATTCATAAAACCCACGCTCTTACTTAGTTGAATGCTAGCGTCTTCATTATGGCCTCCATCGATCCATAATTTGTTACTAATGTTATATTTTTTTATCAATTCAAATAAAGTTCCGTTATCGATCTCTTGGAGCCTAGCTGGCCAGTAAGTAGATGTTAACCCCTCACATATGTGTTTTTCGGGGACCTTTAAATAAGTAAGTGTAGAAATAGCAGTCATTGCATTGCTGATCTGGTGTGTGCCAATTAAGTTAGGAAAAGGATATTCGATTTTTTTATTGTTGAGTTTTTGAATAATCGATTTCCTTGAACTAGAAACGGTGAAACTTTCCGCCGACCAAATAACATTACTATTATTTGATACGCATTTTGCTTCAAGTATTCTTTTTACTATTGGAGATTGGTTTGAGATTATAGTGGGAGTGTTTTTCTTAATTATACCAGCTTTAGCGGCAGCAATCTTTTTTATTGAACTTCCCAAATACTCTTTATGATCGAAGGATATTGGCGTAATAATTGAGGCTATGGGGTTTTGAATAACGTTAGTAGCATCAAACTCTCCGCCCAGTCCAACCTCTAAAAGAGTATAGTCAGCAGATGCTCTTGAAAATGCAAGAAAAGCAGCACAGGTGGTTATTTCAAAAAATGTTATTGGCTGAGAGTTATTTACCTCTTCGCATTCATTAAGAACTTCTTTTAATGCATCTTCACTTATCCTTTTGTCCCCTATCTCAATTCTCTCATTAAAGCTTACCAAATGTGGTGAAGTATAGGTATGTGTCCTAAACCCACTTCTTTGCAACCCTGATTTAATCATAGCAATAGTAGAACCTTTTCCATTAGTTCCAGCCACATGTATTACAGGAGGTATCGATTTTTCGGGATTACCCAATTTCCTCAAAAGTCTTTTTACTCTGTCTAATTTAAGATCAATTATTTTGGGGTGAAGTAATTCCAGCCTTTTAAGAATCTCGTCCATTGGGCTCATCAGACTCTGTAATATTTCCCCTAATAGGTGGAGGTTGATTTTTTAATAGGTAGATTAATTTTATCAGCTCTTCTCTCAAAAATTTTCTCGATACCACTTTATCAAGCATGCCGTGGTCTAACAAATACTCTGATCTCTGGAATCCCTCTGGTAGTCTTTCCCTAATTGTTTGCTCAATCACTCTTGGTCCTGCAAAGCAAATAAGTGCATTTGGTTCTGCTATTTGCACATCTCCCAGCATTGCATAAGACGCTGTAACTCCTCCAGTAGTTGGGTTTGTTAATACAACTATATAGGGAAGTTTGGCATCTCTTAACATTTCAATTGCGACTGTTGTTCTGGGCATTTGGATCAGCGATAAAACACTTTCTTGCATTCTGGCACCCCCAGCAGCAGCAAATAAAATAAAGGGAGATTTATTTTTCACCGCTCGTTTCACCCCTTCTAAAATCGCGTTTCCTACGGCCATACCCATAGAACCTCCCATAAACTTAAAGTCTTGACAGGCTATTACAGTTTTCATGCCACCTAATTGACCTTCAGAAATTAAAATTGCTTCTTTTTGACCAGTACTTCTTTGTGCATCTTTTATTCTATCAGTATACTTTTTTGTATCTTTGAAAGTCAAAGGATCCTGTTCTGGAGCTTCATAATCAATCTCCGAGTATAAGCTGTCGTCAAATAATGACCTGAAGCGGTCGTTAGGAGACATATACATATGATAGTTACAACTTGGGCATACATTGAGATTTTGGCTAAATTCTTTATGAAATATCATCGAGTTGCAGCTCTCGCATTTTACCCACAATGTCTCAGAGCTACCTTTACGTGAAAATATTGCATTGATTTTTGGCCTAACAAAGTTAGAGATCCAATTCATTTTATATACCAGTTTTTTTTATATAATCACTATTGCTAAACTAAAAAATAACATTATACAAAATAAAAATAAACCAACTGTTTTTTCTAAGATAAATAGTGGGTACACTAGACTAGTTATATTGGAGATTTGGTCTTGAAAAATTTAAGCAAAATGCTCGGAGGCTTTTATCTCTTGCTTTTTTTGAGTGGTTGCTTATCAATCGGGTCAGGACCACTGACAAATTCTATTTCTATACCTCCAGGTCAATTTAAGGTACAACATAAACTGCCAAGGGGTTTTTGTTTGGATCGAAGCGCTAATAGCTTCACTGGGTTGCGAGAAACATTGGTCGTCACTAATTGCATAGAAGTAAATAATGGTGATAAACTCTATTTTAGTCGTAGACCAGTTGACACGATAGTTAATATCACATTCACCCAGTCGAGAGTTCCAAAAAAAATTTCTCAAAAAAAATATTTATCGGAAATTGCTGAACAAATCGAGTTCAAGAAATTTACTGCCGCATTTAGAAATAAGAAGCTGATTTACGGTGAAAAGAAGTTACAAAATAAATTTTTCTATGTGAACTTTCAGATGGTTAGTGCCTCAAAACGAAAAGAGTTTGTTAGAAAATATTTTTTCTTGGTAGATAACAAAGTGGTAGTAATGACAATTGTATCTTTCCACAAGCCAAGGAAAAGTACATATTCTTCATTTGAGAGCTTTATTAAAAAACTAAGCAAACCTAGTTCTTAAATTGTTCAGTTGCCTTTACCAAGGCTGCTGTGATTCCTGGCTCCGACATTGCATGACCTGCTTTTGACACCATAACTAAATTCGAATTTGGCCATAATCTGTGAATTAACTCAGCTGTTCCAGGAGGACAGATCATATCATATCGTCCTTGAACTATTATCGATGGTATGTCCAATATTTTATGCATATTGTCTCTAATTTGTTGTGATTTACTTAAAAACCCAAGGTTCTTGAAATAATGGTTTTCAATCCTCGCAAAAGCTCTTGCATAATCAGTTGAGGGACTAGAACCAAATCCAGGACTTTCGAGATTAGCAAGAGCATTCTCCCAAGCTGTCCAAGCTCTTGCAAATCGACCTTGTTCTGTAGGGGAAGAGCCAAACAATCTTGAGTGATAGCCTTTAATTATATTTTTCTGCTCTTTTAGAGGGAGCATGTCCCTAAAAGCTCGCCATGCTTCAGGCCAAAACATGCTTGCTCCACCCTCTTTGTAAAACCAGTCTAACTCAGATTCGGTCATAGTAAATACTCCTCTGAGGATTATTTTACTAACCATTTCAGGGTGAGTTTGAGCATAGATTAGAGACAGAGCAGCGCCCCAGCTACCTCCAAACAAAACCAACTTCCTTATTCCGAGCTTTTTTCTTATACCCTCCATATCTGATATAAGATGCCATGTAGTGTTATTCTCCACTGAAGCGTAGGGTTTGGATCTTCCGCAACCTCTTTGATCAAAAAGAATAATGTAGTATGCGTCAGGATCGAAAAACCTACGCATTGTAGGGCTACAGCCGCCACCTGGTCCGCCATGTACCACCAAAACAGGTATGCCGTTAGGGTTGCCGCATTCTTCATAATACACCTTGTGCCCATCACCACTATCGAGAAAACCTTTTCTGAATGGCTCTACCTCAGGAAACAAATGGGCTCTTTGTTTGTTGGGTCGGGAAATATTTTGTTCAGGCATGCTTGAGACTAAAAAAAAAGACTATATATCTATTATGTCATGTGTATAGGAACAATTCAATGAAAAGAGCATCATCGATTAATACGGGGGAAGTTGCAAAGTTCGAGAAATTAGCAAATGAGTGGTGGGATGCAGAGGGTAAGTTCAAACCACTTCATATGTTGAACCCATGTAGATTAGAATTTATAACAGACCACTTATCTCTTTATTTTCAAAAAGATATGGTTCTCGAAAAAGAGCCTTTGAAGGGAGTTAAAATTTTAGACATAGGTTGTGGGGGGGGATTGTTGTGCGAGCCAATGGCCAGACTAGGGGCAGAAGTTCTTGGCATTGATGTAGTGGAAAAAAATATTAAGGTTGCTTCGTTGCATGCAAAGAAGATGAATCTTGACATAAAGTATCGCCATATCTCTGCGGAAGACCTTTTAAAAGAGAAGACGGCATTTGATGTGATTCTCAATATGGAAGTCATTGAGCATGTAGAAAATCCAGGTTTTTTTATTGAGGTGTGCTCAAATCTTCTCAATAGGGGTGGCCTAATGTTTTGTTCAACAATAAATAAGAACTTAAAAAGTTACCTTTTTGCGATTCTGGGTGCTGAATATGTAATGCAGTGGCTACCAAAAGGAACGCACGATTGGAATAAATTCATCAAACCAAATGAATTAAAAAAGTTATTTTTAAATTCCGATCTAAAAGTAAAAGACACAAAAGGGTTTGTATTTAATCCAATATCCTGGGGATGGGAGCTATCAAAAAGCGACTTTACAGTCAATTACGCAGTTTGTGCTACGAAATGACAACCTAATCTAGCTTAATAACGCTATTCCAGAGCTCATCCAAAACATCTATTTTGTCTTGATCAAACTTAGCTAAATGTTTCCAATATTTACCATTTTCAACAAAGTAATCTAATTTCTCTTCCAACTGGAGTGCTCTTTTTAGTAACTTGGTGTTAATCTCTCTTGGTGAGCTGTCTTTAGTTATATTTTCTAAACTACTACGTCTAAAAACTAAGTTACTGCTAGGCCCTTTGGAAAGATTAAAAATCGCGCAACCTTGAGATGTAGCAATAGCCTCTAGGCGAGCAGACTTGGCCTTTAAATTTTTTAATGTTAGGTCTTTTCTAAGAGGATCTGGCTTACCTCTTCCATAAAAATGCGTAACTTTCCCATCATAAATCATATCGCAACCTATATATGCTATCGCTTTGGGTTTGAAATACCCTAGAGCCCAATATCCGGCGGTAAAAGACATGGTTCCACCAGAATAAACGAATCCACCATACTTGTTTTGTATTGGGACATATTGGTTAGAACTTATTAGTCTTTTGTCCTTATTTTTAGTAGGTCTTCTGTTTTCTGGAAAATCATCAGGAAATATACAAAAATCCCAATCACTTCTTATATTCCATGCATTATTTATAGCTACTATCGCCCCAAAAAGCTCTCTCTTTAAATTTTGGGCCTCTAAAGCATCTGGGGCGCTTCCAATTATTAGGATAAGCAAAAGTGCACCTCCTAAACTCTATTTTTTTCGATTGATTCTCGAAAGCTTCTTAAATCGCCCAATAAACTTTTCTTGGTTAAGTGATCGGTTCCTTGTATTATTTCATCTAATATAGGCTTTATGGATTTCATAGCATAATTCCTAGCATCTATTCCACTTTGACTTATCGAAATACGTTTTTTCCTGGCATCATTCCAGTCAGGGCGAACATGGATGTACCCTAGCTTTTCAAGTTTGGTTAAAGTATTAGTCATAGCTCCTTTAGTAACATGAAAACTTCTTGCCAATTGCAAAGGAGTTTTTTCTGCTTTTGAGCCAGAAAAATGATTTAAAACAGAAAAGCTGGATATATTTAAATCCTTAGGTAGAGCATTATCAAGTTTGTTTCGAGCTAATTGTTCTATAGTGGCTATCTCACTAAGTAGAATTAATAAATTCATATCTTTATTGTTGAATTCTAACATAAAAACACGCTAATGATTGTTCAGAAAAAGTTGGTATCTCTATCATAAAATGTTTTCGGATCAACAATCAATGTTATTTGATATAAATCGAGTTAAAGAAAATAAAATCAGATCAAGAGAATCAAGGTCAAGAAGCTTTCTTTTAAAGAGAGTATTCGGTGATCTTGAAAATCGTATTTTAGATTTACCCCATGGTTGGAAGTATGGTCTGATCGAAGGATGTAGAAAAAATGACCTTAAGGAGTTGAGCAAAATTAATAAAGTAACCATCTCAGAACTTAGCCACCATAACACCAAAACTCAATCACTTGATTTGTACGCAAATCTGATGCAATTACATTGGTCTAATGACCCATATAGTGATTTTTTTGAAAAAGTTAAATTTTTAAAATCTGAAGGTCACTTTATGTGTTGCTTATTTGGATCAGAGACGCTCAATGAACTTAGAGATTCGTTCTTCAAAGCTGAAATGAAATTATTTGGAGCAGCGAGTCCAAGAATTTCTCCATTACCTGAAATACGAGATGTAGGTAATTTGGCTGCAAAGATTGGTCTCAATAACTGTGTAGTCGATAGAGATTTAATTAAGGTCAGTTATAAGAGTATAATAGATTTGTTTTTGGATATTAAAGAAATGGGTGAGACAAACGCAATTCGTGATCGGCGTAAAAGTTTAACAACCAAAAACCTAGTTCAAGAGGTTGAAAGATTTTACTTTAAAAATTTTACAGATAAAAAATCAAAAAAGGATGTTTACACCATAAATGCAACTTTTGAAATAATTTTCCTATATGGAAGAAAATAGCAGAATTAAGATCGAAAATGATTTGATATTTTTGAGGTATACCTTAGTTAATGCGTATCGAAAGAAATTGAAATGAATGCAAAACAGTCAAATATACCAAAAGAACATCCTCAGATTTTAGACCAAAAAGTCGGGGTAATTATTGGTAATCTGGGCACACCCGATGCCACAGACTATTGGTCTATGAGAAGATATCTCAAAGAATTTCTTTCTGATAGGAGAGTAATTGATTACTCTCCTTGGGTATGGAAACCAATATTAAACTTAATTTTGCTAAGAAGACCATTCTCCTCTGGTGAGGCATATAAAGAAATTTGGAATAACAAAGAAAATGAAAGCCCACTGCTGACAATTACAAAGGCTCAAACAAGAAAACTGAGAGCTAGGTTCGATAAAGCGTATGGTGATAAAGTTTTGTTAGATTTTTGTATGAGATATGGAAATCCTTCTACAGATAGTGTGGTAAAAAAAATGGTATCTAAAGGATGTACAAAAATTCTTTTTTTTCCACTCTATCCACAATATGCTGCACCAACAACTGCTACTGCTAATGATCAAGTATTTAGATCACTAATGAATCTTAATTGGCAGCCTTCTATCAGAACAGTATCTCCATATTTTGATAACTCTAATTTTATCAATGCCATTTCAGAGTCCATAACGACCGCTTATAAAAACTCAAAAATAAAGCCTGAGCATCTAGTGATATCTTATCATGGCGTTCCCGAAAGATATCTAATGAATGGAGATCCTTACCACTGCCAATGCCAAAAAACAACTAGGCTTATTAGAGAAAAGCTCAAGTGGAAAGAGAGCGAATTAACAACGGCATTTCAGTCTAAATTTGGTCCCGAAAAGTGGGTAGGACCAGCGACCGTCGATCTCGTAGCAGATTTAGCGCAATCTGGTAAGGAAAACATCGCAGTCGTAGCTCCCTCATTTTCTTCCGATTGTGTTGAAACATTAGAAGAGATATGTGGCGAGATTTCAGAGAGTTTTATTGAGGCTGGCGGAAAAAATTTCTTATACATCCCATGTCTTAACGATGAAAAAATCCATATTGATATGCTTTTCAACATAATCAAAAATGAGTTGCTAGGTTGGATATAGCTCAAGCTTCCTTTTCTACTTCTTTACCTGTGCTTTGATTTATAACTTTCATCGATAGTTTGCTTTTACCTCTGTCATCAATACCCATTAACTTAACTTTTACATTCTGTCCTTCAGTCAAAACATCTTTCGGGTGGTTCACTCTTTCTTCCGATATTTGGCTTACATGAACAAGACCGTCTCGTTTTCCATAGAAGTTGACAAAAGCTCCGAAGTCCATCAGCTTCACAACTTTTCCTTCATAGACTTGACCAACAATAGGGTCTTCAACGATTTCAGATATCATTTTTCTGGCTGTATCTAGGCTCTCTTTGTTTGAAGATGCTATTCTTACTAATCCTTCATCATTTATATCAACTTTAGCGCCCGAAACTTCAACGATTTCTTTTATCACTTTTCCTCCGCTTCCAATAACTTCGCGAATTTTATCGCTTGGAACAGTTATTGACTCAATTTTAGGTGCATATTTCGAAAACTCAGATGGAGCCGACAAAGATTTAGCCATTTCTCCTAATATATGCAAACGAGCTTCCTTGGCTTGATCTAGAGCTTTTTCCATAATTTGAGGAGTAATGCCTGCAACTTTTATATCCATTTGCAAAGACGTTATCCCAGCCTCTGTTCCAGCGACTTTAAAGTCCATGTCACCAAGATGATCTTCATCCCCCAAAATGTCTGTTAGAACGGCAAACTTTTTTCCTTCTAGTATTAATCCCATAGCGACACCAGCTACGGGTGCTTTAAGGGGTACCCCAGCATCCATCATTGATAGAGACGATCCACAAACGGTTGCCATTGAAGAGGATCCATTGGATTCAGTAATTTCTGATACGACTCTTACAGTATAAGGGAACTCATCAGACGAAGGTAATACTGCTTGTAAGGCCCTCCAAGCAAGTTTTCCGTGGCCTATTTCTCTACGGCCTGGGCCAGCCATTCGACCGCATTCTCCGACCGAGTATGGTGGAAAATTATAGTGTAGCATAAAATTCAGCCTACCTTCTTTATGTAAGGCATCAATTATCTGTTCAGAATCCCCAGCTCCCAACGTTGTGACTACTAGCCCTTGAGTTTCACCCCTAGTAAATAGTGAAGAACCGTGTGCTCGTGGCAATAAACGAGTTTCCGTCGCTATCGATCTAACCGTTGTTAAATCTCTACCATCTATTCGAGTACCATTATCTAGAATATTGTTTCTAACAACCTCAGACTCTAGTTTTTTTATGAGTTCATTCACTTCAGTACCTTCATTTTCTTCATCAGACAGGGAACTTTTGATTTTCTCTACCGCTGACGCCACTGAAGCTTGTCGTTCTTTTTTTTCAGATATTTCAAAAGCTTTCTTTAGATCTTTGGCTCCCGCTTTGGATATCTTGTTATATAATTTGTCATTAAGCTGATACTCAAAAGAAAAGGGTTCGTTTGCAGCCTCTTTTGCCAGATCAATGATCATATCAATTACTGGTGCCATCTGTTCATGTCCGAACTTTACCGCTCCTAACATTTCTTTTTCCGATAATTCGTAAGCTTCGGATTCTACCATCATTACTGCATCTTTGGTTCCAGCAACTACAAGATCAAGTCTTTGATCATTGTTTTCTTTTAAATTATCCATATCATCTACCGAAGGATTGAGAACATAAGAGTCATTTACAAAACCTACTCTGGCAGCTCCGATTGGACCAAGAAAAGGAGCTCCTGAAAGTGTTAAGGCCGCAGAGGCTGCTATCATTGCTACTATATCGGGGTCGTTCTCCAGGTCATGACTGAGAACGGTACATGTTACTTGCACTTCGTTTTTAAATCCTTCGACAAATAAAGGTCGTATCGGCCTATCGATCAAACGACTGGTCAAAGTTTCTTTTTCTGTCGGTCTAGCTTCTCTTTTGAAAAACCCTCCTGGAATTTTCCCCGCAGCATAATACTTTTCTTGATAATTAACAGTTAAGGGAAAGAAATCTTGGTCAGCCTTTGACTCCTTTGAGTATACAACGGCAGCCATAACTACTGTTTCACCATATGTTGCTATTACGGTCGAGTCTGCTTGTCTAGCTATCTTGCCAGTTTCTAGTGTTAACTTATCGTGTCCCCACTCAATAGTCTTCTTTATTTCATTAAACATATCTTGCCTTTGTTTTGGTAAATTTTACGGACAAAAAACGGAATATTTTACCTTCTAATTTCCAGTCTTTTAATTAGTTCTTTGTAGCGATTCTCGTCTTTCTCTCGCACATAGTCCAAAAGTTTTCGTCTTAAAGAAACCATTTTCAAAAGGCCTCTTCTAGAATGATTATCTTTTTTATGAGTTTTGAAATGCTCTGTTAAATTGACAATTCTCTTGGTCAATATAGCTACCTGAACTTCAGGTGAGCCAGTATCTCCCTTTTTTGTTGCGTAGTCTTTAATTAAAGTTTTTTTATCTTCTTGCGTAATCGACATCGTTATTCTCCATTTTTCTATCCTACCAGGATGTCGTCCAGTTAGGATTAGTTGTTTGGATAGTTATTAGTGTGATTTTACAAAAAAATAAAGAAAAAAATAAATAATACTGAATTACCTGTTATATTCCTTTTTTTATTGTGATGTTAAGTGTTAAGTTTTCTTCTTACTTTCAAAAATGAGCCATGCTTGAAAAGAATGGCTGCAACCCTTCCTTTATATTTTGCGATGAGCTCTTCTCCTTCGATTAGACAAACGGTCTTTGGACATTCTATTGGTTGACCATTTTCCAGCTGTTTTAAATCATCCATAGGACATTCAAAAATTTTTAGGTTCGGGATGCCTATCTCGATGGCTTTTAAATTTGACTCTAGCCTCTCTTTAGAAAGGTCTAATAATTTGGACAGCTGACATGCCTCTGTAACTTTAAAAGGACCATACTCTAGGCGTCTCAAGTTTCTTACGTATCCGAAACATCCAATGAAATCACCAATATCTCTTGCAATTGATCTTACATACCCACCCTTGCCACATTCAAAGTGAACAATGGCTTTTCCACTTTCATCGTAAGATTGTAATGAAAGCTCATATACCTCTATACTTCTTGCCGAAAGCTGGAAATTCTCGTTTGCTTTAAAACGTTTGTAAGCTCTTTTTCCTTCAACTTTTACGGCTGAGACTTTAGGGGGGATTTGAAAGATGACCTCTGAATAATAATTAAGTGCATCCAATATTTCATTTTTTCTTGGAACGTAGAATGAGGATTTAAGAGCGTTTCCAGAAGCGTCATCTGTATCAGTTTTAACACCATACGAAAAAGTAGCTTCATACTTTTTTTTTGATTTAAGAAGATATGGAATGGCCTTAGTGGCTTCACCTAATGCTAATGGTATCAATCCCGTAGCGTCAGGATCCAGAGTTCCAGCATGACCAATCTTTGTTGGGTTCATTTTTCTTTTTAAAACTCTAACGACGTCGGCAGATGTAATACCGGCCGGTTTATTCACTAAGAGCCATCCGTTGAATATATTCTTGTGCACTGTCTACCTAATCTTTTTCAAGAGCTCTAAAAATTTTGTTAGTTTTTTCCATTTGTTCAAAAAGTGTGTCTTCTTTAAACCTTAAATCCGGTAAATATTTCAAAGACACCTCTTTTCCAAGAGCGTGCCTGATGGCATTTTTATTTTTACCGAGAAAAGTAGTTAGGTCCTGAGCGTCTATATCATCTAAGGGAAGAACGTATACTGTTGCTATTTTGAGGTCTGCTGAGCAACGCACCTCAGTAACGGATGCTGAATAAATCTTCCTATCTTGATCGTAAAAGTTAGAGTCAATTAAAATTTTCGCAATGTTTCTTTTAATTAATTCGGAGACTCTCAGTTGTCTTTGAGAAGCCTCGTCTCCAAACCTACCTTTATTTTTTCTTTTTTGCATATTAGCTTCATCCAGTATAACGATTGGTCTATACTAACTACTAAAATTAAATTGGAGATTATTCAATTATTTGTTGAGGAAAAATATGAAAAATCATTTCAAGGTAAGTGTTTTAGGAGCTTCAGGTCGAATGGGATCTAAAATAATAAAAAAAATAACTGAATCTTCCACCATTGACCTACACTTTGTTGTGGAGCATAAAGGGCACGGTTGGATAGGACAAGATAGTGGGGAAAAACTTCTAGGTAGACCTAATAATATTTTGGTAACGGATGATTTAAAATTGGCTTTAGAGGGTGCAGAAGCTGTTATCGATTTTAGTACCCCAGATACCTCATTGGAGTGTGTAAAGGTTTGCGCACAGACCGATACTGCCCATGTAATTGGTACAACTGGCTTTGACCTAGGACAAGAAAATGAGATTAGCGAGTATGCAGAGAGAGTAGTGATTGTTAAGGCAGGAAATATGAGCCTAGGAATAAATGTGTTAACCAGCTTAGTCGAGAAGATTTCATCTTCTCTAGACCTAGATTTTGATATAGAAATTTTGGAAATGCATCATCGAGATAAGGCTGATGCACCCTCTGGAACAGCTTTAATGCTAGGTGAAGCGGCAGCTAGAGGAAAAGGAAAAGGCCTGAAAGAATTGATAGCAGCAGTACGTGATGGCATATCAGATGGTCGAGAAAAAGGCTCAATAGGTTTTGCTTGCCTCAGAGGTGGTGGCGTAGTTGGTGAACACGAAGTTTCTTTTACATCTGACTCGGAACGAATATCTATTAAACACGAAGCATTCTCCAGAGATATTTTTGTAAACGGAGCAATAAAAGCAGCCTTGTGGTCTAAAGAAAAGGATCCAGGTCTATATGACATGTTAAATGTTTTAAACTTGAGGTAGTTAAATACATGAAACCCAATCTTAAAACATTAGTTTTTTTACTGATATTTAGCTTACCGTCAGTTGTATTGGGCAATACGTTTACTAATTGTGGAGGGGATTTTAGTTTTTTTTTAAATGAAACAGAAAGGTATGCAACTGGTATCGGTATAAGTACTGAAGTAGTAAAAAAAACCATTAGACGAGCAAAATTTAACCCGGCCATTATTAAACTTGACAGAAAACAAAGAAGTTTCAAATTGAGCTTCCTAGATTTCTCCAAAAGAGCAATAAATGATTACAGATTGGTAAACGGGAAAAAACAATTCAAAAAATATCAAACTGTTTTTAATAAAGCCTTAGCTATATATGGAGTGCCGAAAGAAGTGATTACGGCTTTTTGGGCTATGGAGACCGATTTTGGAGCCGTTCAAGGAAATTTTAATACTCTTAATTCCTTAGCTTCCCTGGCATTTGATTGCAGAAGACCCGAGCTCTTTCAGCCTGAATTCATTGCAGCAATGCAATTGATTGAGCGTGGAGATATTGATTACGATACAACAGGAGCTTGGGCAGGAGAAATAGGGCAAGTTCAGATGTTACCGCAGGATATCTTGGAATTTGGTGTTGACGGTAACATGGATGGCCAGATTTCTTTAAAGGAAACGCCTGAAGATGCCATTTTAACAGCAGCCAATTTGATAAATCATATGGGTTGGACAAAGGGGGAGGCTTGGTTAGAGGAAGTGATATTACCGAAAGACTTTTATTGGGAATTAGCGGGATTTGGAAGGGGAAGAGCTCTTAAGGATTGGGAAAACTTAGGCCTAAAACTAAGAAGAGAAAAATTGAAAATAGATGAAAACCTTTATTCAACGCTCTTATTGCCCCAGGGAAAGAAAGGTCCAGCATTTCTGGCATTTAAAAATTTTGAAGTTTATTTGAAATGGAACGATAGCTTCATCTATACCGTTACAGCTGCTCACTTAGCTAAAAGACTTGCTGGAGCAAAAAAATATAAGCATAACAACCCATCTGATATTTTAGATATTGAAGCAATGATAAAATTACAAAACGTTCTAAGATCTAAAGGGTATGATGTTGGAAAAGTAGACGGAATATTAGGTGCAAAGACCAGACAGGCTGTTAGGTTGGTTCAATTAGAATTTGGACTTTCAGCAGACAGTTGGCCAACTAAAGAGCTCCTAAGAAAGCTCCTAATAAATTAGCTAAATGTTTTGAATAAAATATTTGAAACCAGTATCCACAACTTTTTCCAAAGCTTTTTTTTTGTTCATAATTACAGAGCGATGATTTTTCTCAAGGTGTTCTGTTTTTCTCATCGTTGCGGCACATCGGTAAATATGGCATATTTTATGGGCCCAAATTTTATATTCCGGCATATATGTAAAACGTTGGAATATCCCTTCTTTTTTAAGAACTTTAATGCCCCAACCTGTTTCCTCTAATACCTCTCGATAAAGAGCACGAATAAGGGACTCATTCTCATTCGAGCCTCCTCCAGGTAATTGAAGCTCTATACCATTCTCTTTAGTTATTTGCTCTGTTAAAATTAAGTCACTCTTTTGCAAAATAATACCATAGGCACCAATTCTTCTCTGGTATTTAATTTTGTAATTAACTCTTTTACCAAACAGCTTCAAAGCTTACTACCGAATTGTTGTTGTTTTCGCATTCAATATTAAATAAATATCAATAACTACTAAATAAAAACGAATTATATGAAAAACAATTTTTTAGACTCAGTTTTACCATTCCAGATTGATGATAAAAATCTAAGAGGTCGATTTGCACGAGTAGAGAAGTTAGCTTCAGATACAATAAGACATCATCGCTTCCCTGATAAAGTTTGTAAACTCCTATTCGAAGCACTACTACTTACTGTTTTAATAGGAGAGATGATTAAAATAAGATGGAGACTTTCATTACAGATAAGAGGCAATGAAAGTGTAAAGTTGTTGGCAACAGATTATTATGCCCCAAAGGATCAGGGAAAGCCTGCAAATATAAGAGCATATGCAGATTATGACAAAGAAGCTACGCATTTAAATCTCGATACAGGATTATTCGCAATTACTATTGATCAAGGGAAAAATATGGAGCCCTATCAGGGCATAACCCCAATTATCGAAGGCAGTCTCAGTAAATCAGCGGAAAATTATTTTTTTCAGTCAGAACAAATTAAAACATTTTTTGACTTGAATATTACAAAGAAGCACAGTGCAAAAAGTG
Organism: uncultured Alphaproteobacteria bacterium; assembly: GCA_902537415.1. Taxonomy (GTDB): domain Bacteria; phylum Pseudomonadota; class Alphaproteobacteria; order Rhodobacterales; family Rhodobacteraceae; genus CACIJG01. The sequence continues at coordinate 59,131 of CACBBC010000007.1, forward strand.
GAAGAAATTGGATTGCCTCTGGGTTTATGTTGCAAGCATTGCCAGACGAGCATGATAACAAATATATTGATGACAAAAGTTGGGATATTTTAAAGGAAAGAATAATTGAACAAATAAAAGACTCAATGAATGCAGAATTTAATCAATATCAATTCTTGGATAATATTTTCCAACACAGCGCATTAACAGTATTTAAAGATACAAAGATAAAATTTGGATGCTCTTGTAAACGAAAAACACTACTATACACTTTATCTAAATATCCAAAAGAGCAGCTAGAAGATATGTATGATAAGAAGGAAAAAATTTCTGCAAACTGTCAATTCTGTGGACGAAAATTTCAGTTTTCACTTAAACAAATACTTGACTACTATGAAAGTTGATTTTTCAAAAAAAGAAGAATTAATAGAAAAAATAAGAGGTATTATCAACCCTACTGACTATCACAATGATTTTAGGAGAAAAGCGGATACCACCTTTGATCTACATCTTAAGCAAAACAGAAAAAATATAAATTTATACCCCGCTTCAGTCCTCGTTCCATTACAATATGAAAATTCTATGTGGCAAGTTATTTTAACTCGCCGTTCATTGAATATGAAAAAGCATTCGGGACAAATTTCTTTTCCAGGAGGCAAGTTTGATGATAAAGATAAAAGTCTTGACGTTACAGCGCTAAGAGAAGCTTTTGAAGAAATCGGTTTAAGCTCGCTAAATGTATTTCTAATCGGTTCTTTACCATCACATGAAACAATAACTGGTTTCAGGATCTTTCCGTTTATTGGAATTGTAAGTGGATATGAAATTCAAATAAATAGCTCAGAGGAGGTGTCTGAAGTATTTAAAGTACCACTTGAGTTTTTATTGGATAGTAAAAAGTATTCGGAGCATTCTTTTACTTGGAATGAAGAGAAAAGATCATTTTTGGCGGTTCCTTATGGGCCGTATTATATTTGGGGTGCGACAGCAAGAATTCTTTATAATTTCTCAAAAATTTTCTCAAGTTAGAGATATAACATGAAAAAAGTGAATGTAGAAAAGGTTTTTGGTTCAGAGCTAAAGGAACTTATGCGTATACTTAGTTCATCAGGAAAGGAATGCTATATTGTTGGAGGAGCAGTTAGGGATTTATTACTCGGGTATAAAAAATTTAAAGATATTGACCTAACTACTTCTTTAAGCGTTGAGCAACTTAAACAAATTTTTGATCAAAACCAAATAAGGTTTGATGATAGAGCAATAAAGTACGGTTGCTTGAAAGTTAGAAATAAAAAAAGAAATTTCCAAATAACATCTTTTAGGAAAGACATCCGAACTTTTGGTAGGGCGGCTGATATTGAGTTTGTTGAAAATATTGAAGAGGATGCAAAACGACGTGACTTTACTATTAACGCTATTTATTGTTCCTATAGTGGGCAAATAATCGATCCATTAGGAAATTTAGAAGATTTAAATAAAATAAAGTTAGACTTTATAGGTGATCCTGAGTTTAGAATAAAAGAAGATTATTTAAGGATATTAAGATTTTTTCGGTTTGTTGCAGTCTTAGATTTAAAAGATGAAAATGTCGCTTCAGATAAGTTACCGATTATCAAAAAGCATATAAATGGAATAAGTGACTTAAGTTATGAAAGGGTGGCTTCAGAGATTAGAAAAATATTACTTGCTAGGTCTCCATCTTTTGCTTTGAAGCTCATGAATAAAGTGGATCTTTATAAAAAATTGTTCGGAATTTACTCTCAATCCGCACTCCTTAAATTAGAAAAATTGGAGAATAGGTTTAATTTGACACCATCTTTAGTAAGGAGATTATTAGCTCTCGAGATGAAGACCTCATTCCCTCTTTTGATAAAAAAAGAAAAAAAATATTTCGATCAAATAAATAATCTATTGGGTCTGGACCATAATCCCGATTATTTAGGGTACAAATTGGGTGAAAAAGCCAGCATAGATTTGCTAATAATCAAAGAAGTTAAAGAAGGATTTATTATAACGGCCAAAGACATAGAGAAAATAAAGAAAGCATCTAGAAAAATTTTTCCGATAAGGTTCTCAGATGTTCACCCTTTGACGAAAAACTTAAATACAACTAAAGAAAAAATAAATCTAATGGAAACATTTTGGATAGGTTCTGGGTTCAAGGCATCTAAGGAAAAGCTGCTAAGTTTGCTGAGCTAAACCCACTCTGCTGTTGGAGGTAAGCTCATTAATACTGCATCTATATTGTGTCCTGTCTGTAAGCCAAACTTTGTGCCTCTGTCGTAAACTAAGTTAAATTCAGCGTAAAGGCCCCTCTTTTGTTCTTGGATTTTCTTATCCTGTGGTGTCCAATCTTTCAGATAGTGTTTTTTTACTATTGGTATATAAGCTTCAATAAATGCTTCTCCAACATCTCTGGTGAAAGAAAAATCCTTTTCCCAGTCACCAGTGCAAAGATCATCAAAAAATATTCCACCTACTCCTCTTGCAACTTTTCTATGTGGTATGAAAAAATATTCATCAGCCCATTCCTTAAACTTTTTGTAGTAACTCTGATTATGCTTATCACATTTCTTTTTCAGAATTTGATGAAAGAAATTTGTGTCGTCGTCATTTTCTATCGACGGATTTAAGTCGGTACCCCCTCCAAACCACCATGCATGAGGTGTCCAAAACATTCTTGTATTGAGGTGTATGGCAGGTGTATGAGGATTTCTCATATGTGCTACAAGGCTGATGCCTGAGGCCCAAAATCTGGGGTCATCTTTGAGCTCGGGGATAGCTCTCCTAGCCGTAATACTCTTTTGTGCTTCTGGTGCAAGTTTTCCATATACTGCAGAAACATTTACGCCTACTTTCTCAAATATTCGACCACCTTTAAGCGTTGCCATGACGCCCCCACCGCCATCTTCTTTGTCGTCTGTTTCTCTTATTGTACTCTTTCTCTCAAATTTTTTTGCTGCCACATTACTCTTGGGAGATAATTTCAAGTGATCTTCCTCTAATATTTCAAACTCTTCGCAAATTTTATCTCTTAGATCTTTGAACCATTTTTCTGCCTGATTTTTTTGTTGCTGACCTATCATCATATTCCTAATTTTTCTAATCTTTAAAAGACAATGCTATTAATAAGATAGCATACGAAGTACTTTTAGATAAATGAAAATAAGATTAGATCAATATATTATGGAATTGGGTTTGGCAGTATCAAGAAATAAGGCCCAGGAGCTAATAAAGGAAGGATTTGTTTTACTAAACGGAAAAATATGTAACAAACCTGCCAAAGAAATTATAACAGGATCAAGTGTTTCTATAGTTGAACAACAGCAGTGGGTAAGTCGAGCAGGAAAAAAATTGTTTGAAGCTCTAAAAAGTTTTGAGGTAAAGGTTGAAGGGAAAACGGCCTTGGATGTAGGCTCGTCCACGGGTGGCTTTACACAAGTTCTGCTTTATGAGGGAGCAGAAAAAATTACATCAGTTGACGTTGGAACAGATCAGTTTCATTCAAGTCTAAGAAATGTCGAACGGATTTCTTTATTAGAACAAACGGATATAAGAGATATTTCATCAAGACTGAAAGACTCCTTTGACCTAGTTGTTGTAGATGTTTCCTTTATTTCATTATCAAAAATCATTAAAGATATAGAATCTGTTGCAAGAAAAGAGGGGGATATTATTTTATTATTTAAACCTCAATTCGAAGTTGGAAAACAGAATATTTCAAAAAATGGTGTAGTAAAAAAGGAGATAGACACTCAGAAAACACTTGGTCATTTCCTGAAGTCCTTGGAAAAGAGTAGTTTATATTTTGTAAAGTGCGGAAAAGCGTATATCGCTGGAAAAAAAGGCAATCAGGAAATTTTCCTACATCTAAAAAAGTGTTGACTGCTATAATATAGTACCAGAATTGGGCCCAATTTGGCCCCGATGTAGTAAAAAATGATCCAAAATAATACATGCTACCATAGCTTCTCCTACTGGCACTGCTCTTATTCCTACACACGGGTCATGTCTTCCTCTTGTCGAAACTGTGGTTGAAGATCCTGCTTTTGTAATTGACCTTCTCTCGCTTAAAATTGATGACGTCGGCTTGACAGCAAATCTTGTAACAATTTCCTGACCCGAAGTTATACCACCCAAAACACCTCCCGCGTTATTGGATGTAAAAGAGATTTTTTCGTCCTCCAAAAAGATTTCATCAGCATTCTCTATTCCTTCAATCTCAGCAGCGTGCATACCAATGCCTATTTCGACACCTTTCACAGCATTTATGGACATCAGACCACTTGCTAGATCTGAATCCATCTTTGCGTATAAGGGCGCTCCCAGTCCTGCAGGTACGCCCTTAGCAATGATTTCAATCATTGCACCAACAGAATTTCCACTTTTACGAAGTTCTTTTATATATTTCTCCCAATTTGCAACCATAGTTTTGTCAGGACACCAAAAGTCATTTTCTTGAATTGTAGTTTCAGAAAAATTTTCTCTATCAATTTCCAATTTTCCAATTCGGGTCAGATAGCCTGTTATCTCTACGTCTGGAGCGATATCTGCTAGTATCTTTCTAGCTATTCCTCCAGCCGCTACTCTGGATGCTGTTTCTCTTGCTGAAGATCTTCCGCCTCCTCTATAGTCTCTTATTCCATATTTAAGGTGATATGTAAGGTCTGCATGACCGGGTCTAAATGTATTTGCAATTTCACTATAATCCTTTGATCTTTGATCTTGATTTTCAATGAATAGTTGAATTGGAGTACCTGTGGTTACGCCTTCAAAGGTTCCTGAGAGTATCTTAACCTTATCCAACTCTTTTCTTTGGGTCGTATACTTGCTTTGGCCGGGCCTCCTTCTGTCTAACCAAGGCTGTATATCGGCTTCACTAAGTTCTACACCGGGTGGACACCCATCAACTGTTGCTCCAATCGCAGTCCCGTGGCTTTCTCCCCAGGTAGTAACTTTAAATAAGTGACCAAATGAATTAATCGACATTTCTAACAATCTTTCTGTTTAGATTTTATGCCAGTAAATATATCAATAATAGATGAAAAAAGCTTACTGCCTACTAAATTAAACTTTTTTGTACTTGTGTGGTGCCCAAAGCTTTTTATTCGTAAAATATAATAATACAGAAAGAAGCAACAGGAGTAGTACCGCCCTAAAGCCCGTTTCCTTCCTCACATTCAACTTCGGCTCTGCAGCCCACATTAAAAATGCCGCTACATCTTCAGCTTCTTGCTGTAGGGTAGCCTCAGTCCCATCCATATATTCTACATCGTCACCCCATAGTGGCTGAGACATAGCAATCCATCCACCAGGATACAATTTGTTGCCATATAAAACAGAGCCAGCTTGCTCTTTCTCTTCTTCAGTATAACTTTTCAAAAGCGATACAATATATTCCGCCCCTCCCACGCGCGCTTTAGCCATAAGGCTTAAATTGGGAGCGTTTTCCACCATTGATCCGCTAAAATAATCAGAAGGTACTGCACTTCTATCGTCATCAATGTCAGGGTCATAAACATCAAACTGAGCAGCATACGCTTTGACTTGCTCAGGAGGTAGTTCAGGTCCTCCCTTGTCACCAAGATTACGATATGCTACATGCGTCAGTCCATGACACCCGGCACAAACCTCAGTGAAGACTTGCAGCCCACGCTGTAGTTGCTTTTTATCATATGTCCCAAAGACTCCTTCAAATGAAAAATCGACGTTATCTATCTTTCCAACTGGTCCAGCGGAATAGGCCTGACCTGTAAAGATTAGCTGAGCTAATAAGACAAGGTAAAAAGTAGCAGCCTTTATGAAAGTCTTATTCTGCAGGCTCATACACACCTCCGTTAAGTGAGCTTTCCTTTGTCTCACTTTTCTCCAATTTCTTGTTCCAATCTTCCTCAATTGTTTTTGGTTGCTCATCTGGGGTTTCAGTGACCCCCAGTAAGGGAAGTATTATTAAGAAGTAAGCGAACCAATAACTGGACCCGATAAGTGATATTGTGGAATAGGGTTGTTCTGCGGGTTTAGCGCCTACCCAGGTCAGAACAAAAAAATCTAATACTAATAAGGCAAACCACCACTTGAACTGAGGTCGATATCTTCCGGAGCGAACAGAAGATGTGTCAAGCCACGGCGCAAGCGCCATTACTGCAATAGCACCGAACATAGCGAGAACTCCAAAGAATTTTGCGTCGATTATTCCCCCTGATATAAATGAGGTGAATTGAACGATCCACACATCAGCAGTGAAGGCACGAAGAATTGCATAGAAAGGTAAAAAGTACCACTCCGGAACAATGTGGGCTGGTGTTACAAGAGGGTCAGCTTCGATGTAGTTATCTGGGTGCCCAAGATAATTCGGAATAAACCCGACGATAGCGGCAAAGATTGCCAAAATAATAGCTAGCGCAACAAGGTCTTTCATTACGAAATAAGGAAAAAATGGAAGGGTGTCTTTTTCCGCCTCTTCTTTGGATCCGCGCCTAACTTCTACGCCGGTTGGGTTATTGTTTCCAGTAGTATGAAAAGCCCATATGTGAGTAGCAACTAATCCAAGGATAACAAATGGTAGCAAATAATGTAGGCTGAAAAATCGAGTTAACGTTGCATTATCTACTGCTGGCCCCCCTAACAGCCAAGTCTGAAGTGACTCCCCTACGAACGGGATAGCTCCAAACAAACCGGTGATAACTGTAGCCCCCCAGAAAGACATTTGACCCCAAGGAAGTACATAGCCCATGAAGGCTGTTGCCATCATCGCCAGATAAATCAACATACCTATTATCCAAGTTACTTCTCGAGGTTCTTTGTAAGAACCATAATACAAACCCCTAAAAATATGCATGTAGACAGCTATAAAAAACAGAGAAGCACCATTAGCGTGAATGTACCTAATGGCCCACCCACCATTCACATCACGCATTATATGCTCAACACTGTCAAAGGCGTGATCCACATGGGGCGTATAGTGCATAACTAAAATAATACCGGTGATTATTTGAAGGACGAGACAAAAAGTTAGAACTATCCCCCATATCCACATCCAGTTCAAATTCTTTGGAGTTGGAATCATTAAGGTGTCATAAACAAGTCTCCCGACAGGTAGTCTCTTATCCAACCAAGTTTCAAATCCTTTTTTCGGTTCATATTTATCGTGTGGTATGCCGCCCATTTTTCTTTCCTTTGTCTATTAACCTAATTTTAATATTCCGCCATCGGACAACGATGCAACAGGGATGGGTAAATTTGTGGGAGCCGGTCCTCTTCTAATTCTACCAGCTGTGTCGTAATGAGATCCGTGACATGGGCAAAACCATCCCCCAAAGTCTCCTGCATCGCCAAGCGGGACGCATCCCAGATGTGTACATACTCCCATCATTACCAGCCACTCACCGTTTTCATCAAGCGTCCTGAACTTATCCGATGCATCACCGTCTTTAAGGTTAGCGTTTTGTGCGCTTTTATCAGGCAAATCTTCCAAGTTCACCTCTCTTGCAGCGGAAATCTCTTCTTCTGTACGCCTCCTGATAAAAACGGGTTTTCCCAACCATTTTACTGTTAACTGTGATCCTGGCTCTAAATCATTCACATCTACTTCTATAGATGACAAGGCCGCTACATCAGCTGAAGGATTCATTTGGTTGATTAAAGGCCATGTTGCTGCTCCAACCGTTATTGCCCCAACAGCAGCAGTTGATATATAAAGAAAATCACGCCTATTTCCCTTTTTACTCTCTTTGTTGTCTTCCATGTAAATTCCGTATCTATTTCCCAGTTTTCCATAGAGTTTATATATGTTAATTTAATATTTTTCAATAGATTGTCTACTGGACTTTAAGACGCACTGTATTTTTAAATTTATGTATAGTGTATATATGAGAATTTCTATTTTTCAACCAGATATACCTCAAAATTTAGGAGCACTTCTTAGGGTTTCTGCTTGTCTTAATGTGCCATTGGACATAATTGAACCATGCGGATTTGCTTTTTCTGAAAGGAAATTGAAGAGAACCGCAATGGACTATATTAGACATGCGGACTTTAGAACGTTCATTGATTATCAATCATTTAGGAAACAACAACAGAAGGAAAACCCAAGTTCAAGAGTGATTCTTCTGACAACGAAAAGTAAAAAAAATTATTTAGATTTTAGATTTCAGAAAAATGACCGACTAATGCTAGGTAGAGAAAGCGCCGGAGTACCTGAATATGTTCACGAATCGGTGGATGACGCTGTTAGCATAGACATGCCAGGCAAAGGACGGTCTTTAAATGTTGTAGTCAGTTGTGTGATGGTATTATCAGAAGCTTTAAGACAAACTAGGGACTTGTAATGATGTATAACTTAGTGGTTATATGACAGTAAGAACAAATTGAAAGTGGAATCGTAAATATGTTAGATCAAACAAATCTTAGTGTTATGCTAAAAAACAAAAACCTTCTCAAAAATAAAGCATACATTAATGGTGCTTGGGTAGATGCAAAAAGTGGAAAAACTTTTGAAGTGGTTAACCCCTCTAATGGAAATTCAATAGTAACTGTTCCCGATTTAGATGTTAATGATGTTCGAATTGCAATTGATGCTGCGTACGAAGCTTTCCCCAGTTGGAGTAAAAAGACCGCGAAAGAGAGAAGTATAATTCTAAATAAGTTCTGCAAACTAATGTTAGAAAATGCCGATGATTTAGCTGTAATCCTTACCGCTGAAATGGGAAAACCGTTAGCAGAAGCAAAGGGAGAAATTACTTATGGAGCAAGTTTTATTGAGTGGTTTGCCGAAGAAGGAAAAAGAATTTATGGAGAAACCATTCCCGGACACCAAGAAGACAAAAGAATTATAGTGCTGAAGCAACCAGTGGGCGTCGTCGCTGCTATAACGCCGTGGAATTTTCCTAATGCAATGATTACCAGAAAATTGGGCCCAGCACTTGCTGCTGGTTGCTGTTTTGTAGCAAAAGCGCCAGAAGACACTCCATTATCCGCTTTGGCACTTTGCGACCTTGCGGAAGAAGCAGGAATTCCAAAAGGAGTATTCTCTGTTCTGACTACTTCTGATCCAGTCGAAATAGGCAAAGAACTATGCTCAAATGATAAAATTCGAAAACTAACTTTTACTGGATCAACAGAAGTTGGAAAAAAATTGCTAAAACAAGGAGCAGACCAAGTTTTAAAGATGTCAATGGAGTTAGGTGGTAACGCACCATTTATTGTATTTGATGATGCAGATATTGAGAAGGCGGTTGAGGGGGCAATAATTTCTAAATTCAGAAATAATGGTCAAACATGCGTGTGCGCAAATCGAATTTACGTTCAGGATGGAGTGTATGATATGTTTGCGAAGAAGCTGGAAGAGGCCGTTTCGAAGATGGTGGTAGGGGACGGTTTCGCTACATCGAGCACCCTTGGTCCTTTGATCACAAACGAAGCCCTCAAAAAGGTTGAGGAGCACATTAAAGATGCCTTAGATAAAGGAGCTACAGTTCAATGTGGTGGAAGGAGACATAGCATTGGAGGCACGTTCTTTGAACCAACAGTATTAACTAATGTTGATAAGTCGATGTTAATCGCGGAAGAAGAAACTTTTGGGCCCGTTGCACCTTTATTCCGATTTAATGATGAAGACGATGTTATAGAACAAGCCAATAATACTATATTCGGTTTGGCCTCATATTTTTATGCTTCAGATCTCAAGCGTGTTTGGAAAGTAGCGGAAGCTTTGGAATACGGTATGGTAGGCATAAATACGGGATTAATCTCTACAGAAGTGGCACCCTTTGGAGGAGTTAAGCAGTCTGGACTTGGTCGCGAGGGATCGCACCATGGGATTGAGGAGTATCTGGAGATGAAATATCTGTGTCTATCGCTCTAGTCTCTTGCGATAAGGCTGTCAGCACTATAACTATCTACCTTTAGGGCATAAATTTCACCTATTTTGAGAGGGGTTCTCGTAGTAATTTCAGTGAAATCTTCAGCCCGTCCTTTGAATTCAGACTCCATAAGAACTGATAGCGTCTTTTCTTGAAGTTTTGCAAAATGCTGCATTCTTTTTTGCTGAGCTAGATCTCTTAGGGCCTTTGAACGCTTAGATATTTCATGCTTATTGACTTGTGGCATGCGACAAGCAGGAGTGTTTGGACGTCCAGAGTACGGAAAGATGTGAAGCCAGCTTATATCGCACTCATCGACAAGTTTAATAGTATCTAAAAACATTGTATCGCTTTCTGTAGGAAAGCCTGCAATAAGGTCCGCACCGAATGTCAACTCTGGTCTGGCGGCCTTTAGGTTTCTGCATACATCAATTGCCTGCTCTCTGGAATGCCTTCTTTTCATTCGTTTTAGTATTAGGTTGTTACCTGATTGCAGAGAAAGGTGGAGATGTGGCATCATCCGTTTATTGGTTTTAAAAACATGTAGGAGATTGTCATCCATTTCACTAACATCTAAAGATGAAAGCCTCAGGCGAGGTAAGTCAGGTGTTTCATTTAAGATATTATTTACTAAATCACCAAGCTTATCATTTCCAGCGATATCTGAACCCCAGCACGTAATGTCAACACCTGTTAAAACGATTTCTTTAAATCCTTTATTAACGAGACTACGTATTTTTTCTAAAATAGTGTCCATGGGAACTGATCTTGAAAGACCTCTGCCTTGAGGAATAATACAAAAAGTACAAGAGTGGTTGCATCCATTTTGAATTTCCAAATAGGCTCTAGACCTTTTTGTGAAATTGGGAAGAATATTTGTCTTCTCTTTTTTAAGTTTCCTGACCGAATCCCCCAAAAAACCTGATCTCCCACTTTTTTTAATTTCACCCCAAATTGATTCATCGAGTTTAACGTCATTTCCAACAACCACATCGACTTCAGGCATTTTCATGTAGGTTTCTTTTTCAATATGCGCATCACATCCCGAAACAATAACGGTATTGTGCGGGGAGGATTTCTTAAGCTGGCGAACATATTTCTTACTATTCTTGGAGGCTTCTTTTGTTACTGAACAGGTATTAACGAAAGTAAGATTTTTAAAATCTAACTTTTCTGTTATTGATTTTATTGTTTCAGTCTCAAAAGTATTTAGGCGGCATCCAAGAGTTTTAAATTTCATTGCTACTCAGTTCCGAATCAAATTGTAGATGCCAGAAAATACATGCTTGGTCGGTCCAGTCAACCACACACCCGTCACTTTTTTCTCTACTTCCACGGTTCCTCCATCAAGTTCTACCTTAACTCTATTTTCAAGAAAGTCTCTTCTAATGCCTGCATCAACTGCTGCACAAGAGGAAGATCCAGATGCTAATGTGATACCTGACCCACGCTCCCACACCTTTAATTTGATATGAGTTCTATCTAAGATTTTTACGAATTGAACGTTTGTTTTTTCGGGAAACAAAGCATTATTCTCAACAGTGGGACCTTTACTTTGAACATCTATTTTATTCAAGTCATCAACAAAAAACGTGCAATGTGGGTTGCCAAAGTTTGTTCCAGTTGGCTCTCCTTCGATTGGAAGATTTAAAGTTGAGACTTCCTTAGACAATGGTATTTCATCCCAAGCTATCTTTGGTTGACCAATATTAACCGATATCAGTTCATTATTTTTTTTATGGCACTCTATAATTCCATTTTGAGTTTCAATATTAAGTGTTTCTGTTCTGGTCTCCGCAAAAAGGATGGTAGCTATACACCTTGTAGCATTTCCACAAGTAGCAGAAACAGAGCCATCTGAATTCCAAAAAAGAGCATAAGCGGAGACATTATTTTTATTGTTATCATCTATAACAACAAGCTGATCACATCCAATACCATAATGTCGGTCACAGAGCAGTTTAATTTCATCATTATTTAGTTCCAATTTTTGATTGCGATTATCAATAATTACAAAATCATTTCCACAACCGTGCATTTTGGTGAATTTTAGTTTCAATCACTTCCCCATAATGTTCTAAACTATAAGTAACCTAATTTTGTTTTAACGTCATTTAATATAATTGAAGACTTGACCAAATAGTAAGTAAATAATAAAACTCAAGTGTGGGCCCGTAGCTCAGTTGGTAGAGCAACTGACTTTTAATCAGTGGGTCACAGGTTCGAACCCTGTCGGGCTCACCATTATAAACAAGACCCTAGTTACAACGAGGTCATTTTTTTTAAATACTTTTCTTCACTATCTACTTTCTTGGATTGGATCTTTAAAGTACCTGGTTTTCTTTTAGTTATTGATTTTTTTTACTTTTGTAACATTATCCCGCAATGAACCATCGAAAAAATCTTCCGACGTCTGTCTGTGTCACAAATATTGAAGGAAACGGTCGCCTTAATGCACCGTCTGCCGTTAGAAACGGTGAACATATTGTAGAGTTAGTAAGAAATACTGCAATCAAATCAGGAAACGCACTGGAGATAGCAAGTGGTACTGGCCAGCATGTTGTAAAACTCGCCGCTGCTTTGCCACTTCTAGATTGGCAACCTTCTGACGTTGACGAAACTCGAATTAAAAGTATTCGATGCTGGAGCGATGACCATCATTTAACAAACCTGAAGCCTCCATGCCTGTTAGATGCAACGGAGGAAGGTTGGGCTGCTGATCATTACGGCCAAGATCTCATTCTCCTAGTAAACTTATTGCATTTGATTAGCTTTGAGGAAACAAAAATATTGGTTAAGGAGGTGGCTAAGGCGCTAACCCCTAAAGGACTTTCAATTATCTACGGACCTTTTATGCGTAAGGGAAAGCTAATTAGTAAAAATGATATGGAGTTTCACCATAGTTTAATTAATACTGACCCCGATTTGGGATACAAAAATGACATAGATATGTTGGATTTATTTCGTGAAGCAGGATTGGTTCATGTAAGTACTAAAAAAATGCCCGCGAACAACTTGGCTTTTATAACTCAAAAACCTTGAGCTAATTAATAAAAATTACAACAAATCAGCAATTTCCTTAGGCATGCCTTTATCTCCTACAAGCCCCATTAACGCATTAAAAAAACCCTCTATTTGTTCTTTCTTTACATTTCTTGTGATAAAAACGAGCTTTGTTTGTCTCTCTCCGTCGGGCCATTTTTCCAACCAATGAACAGGATGAAAAATATGCTGGACACCGTGAATAACTGCTGGGCGATCTCTACCCTCGATATTAATTATTCCCTTTAACCTGAGTAAGTCTGGCCCCATTTGTGCCATTAACAAGTCCTTAAACAAACCAAATGCCATCATGTTGACAGGCTTATCGCTAGTCATAGAAAACGCTTCAATATTTTCATCATGCCGATTTACATTAACATGGTGGTCATGATCGTGGTGGTGATGGGAGTCCATACTCTCTGCAGCAAGCCATTTCTTTACATCTCTAGACTTGCTAAAAGGATCGTATGCGTCCAAATTAATTAAGTCTGAAATTGAAACTTTGCCAAAGCTACTTTTGATAATTTTTGTCGAAGGATTTATTGTTCTTAAACGATTTTCCAAAGATATTTCTTTATCTTTTTCTATTAGATCAATTTTACTGATTATGATGCGTTCGGCAAGGGCCGCTTGTTTGACTGCTTCTGGTTGTAAATCTAATGTTTTTTCTCCATTTGTGGCATCGACTACTGTGATTACACCATCAAGAGTATAAATTCTTTGTAAATCTATAGAACTAATCAAAGTGTGAATAATGGGAACTGGGTCAGCTAGTCCCGTCGTTTCTATTATGACTTTATCAAAATATGAGATGTTTCCCTTTGTCATTTTATCGATTAAATCGAGCATTGTTTTCTGGAGATCGCCTTGAATAGTACAGCAAATACACCCATTTTGTAGCTCGACAATATTCTCATCGCTTCGTTCTACCAAAGCATGGTCTAGTCCCACCTCACCAAACTCATTAATGATTACCGCTACATTTTTCATTTCTTTCTTTTTAAGCAAAGCAGAGAGCAAAGTCGTTTTGCCACTTCCGAGAAAACCTGTAATTACTGTTACTGGTTTAGGTGCAAACTTATTCATACCATTTCAACTTTCTTTTTTGTTTTTTACTACAGCAGAAAATTGTTCCGCAAAAAAGCTTAAGGCCAATGTGATTATAAAAATTAATGACGCTACGCATACTATAGAAGGGCCAGTTGGAGTATCAAAAACATAAGAGGCATTCAATCCTAATATTGCCGATAACATTCCTATCAAGGATGCAAATACCGCCATCTTTTCAGGAGTCGAAACAAGTGAACGAGCGGATGCGGCTGGAATAATTAACATGGAGATGATTAGTAAGACACCTACAACTTTAATTCCTACTGCAACCACTATTGCTAGTCCTATAGTGAGCGCATAGCTCTCTCTCCTGGGATTTAGCCCACTTGAGGCAGCTAAATCTTCGTTCAACGTACATAATAAAAGTGCTGACCAACGCCAAAATAACAGAACCGAGACAATGACCAAGCCTATCCATATAAGAAGTAGATCTGTTTTTGATACTGATAGAATATCCCCAATTAGGTAGGCCATAAGCTCAATGCGTACCCCAGAGATGAAGGAAACAACTACTAGCCCTGTAGCTAATGACGTATGTCCGGCTACTCCCAAAAGAGTATCTAAGAAAAGGGAGCGCCCTTGAGCCAACGTTACTAGTGAGGCCATTAAAAGAGATACAAAAATTGCGCCCAAAAATACAGAAAACTCAAACATTAAAGATAATGATACGCCTAGTAGCGCAGCATGTGCGGTCGACTCACCAAAGTAAGCCATTCTGCGCCATACAACAAAACAACCCAATGGAGCAGCCGCGAGAGCAACACCCATACCAGCAAGAGCGGCTCTAACCATGAAGTCATCAAGCATTTAAGAGCCTTTTCCTTCATGGCTATGGTTATGGTGATAGAGAGCTAATGTGCCTTCAACTTTTGATCCAAACATGGATGCATATTCCGGCGAAGCAGCCACCGATTTTGGTTCACCTTGACAGCAAATATGACCATTGAGGCAAATTACTCTATTTGATGCACTCATCACCACATGCAAATCATGACTTATCATTAAGATAGCGCACCCAGTGGTTTCCCGAATTTCTTCAATTTTTTTGTAAAAAGCTGCTGAGCCTGGTTGATCCAACCCTCTAGTGGCCTCATCGAGCAATAAGACGTCTGGCTCATTCATTAAAGCGTGCCCCAATAGCACGCGTTGCAATTGTCCCGCAGACAAATTACTGATTTGGCTCGATAGTAAATCATCCGAATCCAAAATCTGTTGAGCTCTCAAGAAACCTTGGTCATTTCGATTTTTTGCAAGCTTTAAAAAGCGCTCAACGGTCAATGGAAGAGAACGATCTATATTCAATACTTGTGGTACGTAGCCTATTTTTAAATTTTGCTTAATTACCACACTGCCGGATTTAATTGGTATTGAACCGATAATAGCTTTGAAAAGGGTTGTTTTTCCTGATCCGTTTGGACCTACTATTGTAACAATTTCATTTTTACTTAACGTAAGAGTTACATTTTCGAGCACTTTTTTTCTACCATATGCAACGTTTAGATTTTGTATTTCAATGAGCATTATATTGTTGCCGCTCTTGAGCATGTTGTGCAAACTCCCGTCATTTCAACCGTAGTTTTTTCAACCTCAAAATTCTCTATATTGGCACTAGCGAAACTAATTCCACTTTTCTTTTCGTCGACCTCGGCTACTTTTTCACATTTTCGACATATTACAAATGCAGGAGAATGAGAGTGATTTGGATTTGAGCAGGCTATAAAAGCATTCAGACCTTGTATTTTGTGAACAAAACCATGTTCCATAAGAAAATCGAGCACTCTGTAAGCAATCGGAGGAGATGACGAAAAGCCGTCCCGCCCCAAAGCTTCTAGAATTTCGTAAGCTCCAAGAGGCTTATGATCTCTAATTAGAATTTCAAAAACTTTTCGACGTAAAGGAGTGAATTGTAGATTTTTTTTTAAAAAGTAATTCTCTATCTGTTCTATAGCGTCATCGAAGCACATTCCATGATCATGATCATCAAATATTTTTGATGTAGTTTTTCCCTCTCGTTTTTTCTTCATTGCCAGTTAATTTCTAAGATTTCAGCTTTACTTTAAATATTTGTTAAGTTATATCATAACATGTTATAACATAACACTATTAGTTTAAATACCTCATGGAGAGCAAAATGTCTAATAAATTTCTTTCAACAACGTCAGCATTTCTTTTAAGCACCAGCATGCTCGTTGCAGATGTGCCAAAGGTAACTGTAGATATTGCACCGGTCCATTCTTTGGTTTCTAAAGTAATGATTGGTGTTGGTAAACCTGACTTGATTATTCCGGCAGGAGCGTCTCCCCATGAATACCAACTTAAACCCTCGAACGCAAAATCATTACAGAACGCAGATATTGTTTTTTGGATAGGGGAAGACCTTACACCATGGCTTGAAAAGGGATTATCGAGCCTAACACAAGATGCTTCGATAACTTCTCTTCTAGGCGTTGATGGTATAAAACTACTAAGTTTCCGTGAAGGAGCATTGTTT
>CACBBC010000008.1 GCA_902537415.1 uncultured Alphaproteobacteria bacterium
AGACTGTATTTAGTTTGTTAACTGAAAAATATTTGGATAACGCATATTCTCCAAAATTAGTTGCACCGCAGTGCGGATTGAAGGAAGAGCAAATATTAAGGTTGGCCGATGATATAGCTTTAACTGCGTTTAACAAGTCAATATATATTGATCAAAGTTGGGTGGACTTTAGAGGGGAAAAAAGGTCGGGGTTCACCGGCAGGCCGGTTAGTTTCCATGCGATGAGAGGTATTTCAGCGCACTCCAATGGATTTCAAACCTGCCGAGCTATACACTTGCTTCAAATTTTAATTGGTAGCGTTGATGTTCCAGGTGGATTTCGGTATAAACCGCCTTATCCTAAGCCGTTTGATGCGCACCCTAGACCACATTTTAAATTTAGTCCTGATAGTGAATTAGATGGACCTCATCTTGGATATATAAGTGGACCCGAAGACTTAGCTTATACAGAGGATGGCAAGCCAGCAAGAATTGATAAAGGTTTTACATGGGAAAACCCTATGTCTTCACATGGATTAATGCATACTGTAATATCTAACTGTCACAGTGGAGATCCTTATAAAATAGATACATTATTTCTCTACATGGCGAATATGGCATGGAATTCCTCTATGAATACCGAGGAAACAATCAAGAAATTAACAGAACAAGACCCTGAAACAGGCGGATATAGAATCCCTAGGATAATTTACTCCGATAGCTATTACTCGGAGACTGTTGCCTATGCTGATCTTATTTTGCCGGATACGACATATTTAGAAAGATATGATTGTATATCGTTATTGGATCGGCCTATAGGTGAGCCCGATCAAGTTAGCGATGCAATACGCTGGCCAGTTGTTAAGCCAGATAGAGATGTAAGAAGTTTTCAAGATGTTTTGCTGCAACTTGGTGTAATGCTGGAGCTACCAGGAATGGTAGACAGCGACAAGCGGCCATTATATGAGGATTACGCCGATTACATGCAGAGGCATCAGAGACGCCCGGGCATTGGGCCCTTAGCAGGATTTAGAGGTGAGACTAATACAGATTGTGGCCGAGGAGACATTAGCTTAAATCAAATTGACAATTATATAAAAAATGGAGGTTTTTGGAGTGAAAAAATCCCCGACGAAGCCCAATATTATAAACCATGGAATAAAGCATATCAAAAGTGGGCTGTTGAAATGGGTTTCTACGATAAAGAAGAGCCTTTTGTCTTTCAAATCTATTTAGAACCACTAGCAAAGTTGCAAAATTACCAGCAATTGCCAGATAATTTGAAACCTCAGAAGCATTTGTTTAAAAGAATTGACGAAAAAATGGATCCATTACCAATTTGGTGGTCAAATCATGATCCAAAAAAAGTCAAACAATATCCAATACATGCAATTACACAGAGACCCGCAGCGATGTATCATAGTTGGGGCAGTCAGAATGTTTGGTTGAGACAAATTCATGGTTCTAACAAATTATTTGTGTCTAAAGGTATTTGGAAAGAAAAGAATTTCAAAGATGGAGACTGGGCAAGATTGACGTCGGAAAATTCATCAATAGTTGTTCCGGTTGCGCTTATGAAGAGCCAGAATGAAGATACGGTATGGACATGGAACGCAATTGGCAAAAGAAAAGGATCTTGGGCTCTAGATGAAAATGTGGAGGAGGCTAATGAAGGTTTTATAATAAATCACCTCATTTCTGATCTCTTGCCTAAGAATGATAGCGGCTACAGATATAGTAATTCTGATCCTATTACTGGACAAGCTGCATGGTATGACCTATTGGTTAACATTGAGAAGGTGGACAACCCCAGTAAGGTATCTCTCCCGCAGTTTCCAGTATTGAGCTCTCCTGTAAATGTTGGGGTAGATAAAAAGAAATGAGTAAGAATTGACAAAATTACCTAAATGCGAAGATAAAAAATTAGGGCTTCTAATTGATCTTGACACTTGTGTTGGATGTCACGGATGTGTAGTGAGTTGTAAAGAGTGGAATTCATCAGGAGGCGAAAAGCAGTTAAGTGATATCAACTCTCATCAGAAGGATCCAGTTGGTACTTTTTTAAATCGAGTTCATTCATATGAGAGAGAAAACAGCTGTACGAATGAAGCTGAGACGTTTTACTTTCCAAGATCTTGCCTGCATTGTGAAGATGCACCTTGTGTGACTGTTTGCCCGACAGGAGCAAGTTACAAAAGAGAAGAAGATGGGATAGTTCTTGTTAATGAAGATGATTGCATGGGCTGTGGGCTTTGTGCTTGGGCGTGTCCCTATGGAGCTCGAGAGCTAGATTTAGTAAGCGGTGTGATGAAAAAGTGTACTTTATGTGTTGATAGAATTTATAGTGAAGAGCTTCCACCAGAGGACAGAGTGCCTGTGTGTGTTAAGAGTTGTCCCACTGGCGCAAGAGCATTTGGTGATTTCAATGACCCTAATTCAGATGTTTCAAAGAAGGTCAGAGAGCGAGGTGGAGTTGATCTTATGCCTGAAATGCAAACAAAACCAGTTAATAAATATCTACTTCCTAGAATAAAGTCTAAGGATTCTGTCAGCTCTGTTGGGTCAGTTGTTGAGGAGGAAACAGATGCTACAGGGCTACTTGGTTGGGTAGATAGAGCTCTTAGTAAATTCTAATGCATCCTGCTCCATCAATAATCCTTTTCACTGTTCTTTCTGGTTTCGGTTTTGGGCTGATTTCAATTGTTGGACTGCTACAATTTTTGAGTCAGATCAGCACGGTTAATATTGTGATTTTTTCTGCAATTGGTCTTTTTTTTTCAATTATTGGATTGATTTCCTCTTTTTTTCATCTTGCAAACAAAAAAAATGCAATCAAATCCATGTCTCAATGGCAAACTAGCTGGCTAAGTCGAGAGGCAATTTCCTCGATCTTCTGCCTATCGATTGTTGTAGGAAACATTGGTTGGGTTATTGTACAAAATCGATATATCAACGAGGTTGGCATTATATTATTTCTTCTATCTTTATTTACTATTTTTACTACTTCCATGATTTATGCACAGTTAAAAACCGTTCCATCTTGGAATAATATGTTAACGCCTGCTCTTTTTATTTTTACAGCATTGGCAGGTGGCTCAATTCTGTTATTGGATTACGCTAGCTTAGTTTTGCTATTGATTTTTGGAGTTCTTCAAGTCTTGTTTTGGTATATTGCTGACCAAAGTTTTATATATAGAGAAACAAGTGTTGGTACCGCTTTGGGATTTAGTAAAAATGAAGATATCAGAGCTTTTGATGTTGCTCATACTAATAGAAACTATTTGCTTAATGAGATGGTTTATAAAGTTGCTAGGAAACATGCGATAAAAATAAGATATATCTCTTTCTTTGCGGCATTTGTTTTGCCAATGTCATTAATTTTAATGTTTCCTGGTAACTTTAGTGTAAGCGTTTTAGTGATAGGCATTCATTTTGTAGGAATTTATTTTTCAAGATGGTTATTTTTTGCTGAGGCTAAACATTCGGTTAGTTTCTATTACAATTAAATACTGATCGAGTATGAGGTATGCTTTATTAATGTTTGTTCAGATAAACTAACTTCATTTACTTAATAAAAAAGTTACTTTAAATAAAATTTAACCCTATAACATATTAAGTTGTCTAGAATAGATAGTAAGAAGGTTGCTTAAATAATGGAAAATGATCAAAAATATCTAACAGAAAATAGAGAAAAATTTAATAATGATTTGTTAGATTTTATATCTATACCTTCGATTGCTGCTCTGCCAGAACATTCTAAAGACGTTCAAAGAGCTGCGGCCTGGTTAAAAGAGCGAATGTTAAAAGCTGGCATAGAGAATGTGGAGCTAATGAATACTGGTGGGCAACCTGCAGTTTATGGTGATTGGTTGCATGCCGGAAGTGATAAACCTACGGTACTTATATATGGTCATTATGATGTTCAACCTGTAGATCCGCTTGAATTGTGGGATATTGATCCCTTCAAACCGATTATTAAAGATAACAAAATTTTTGGGAGAGGAGCTTCTGATGATAAGGGCTCTATGTTCATACCTATCGTTGTGTTTGAGTCAATATTTAAAACGTCGGAGACCTTTCCGTTCAACATCAAATTCATTTTTGAAGGGGAAGAAGAAGTGGCCTCACCAAACATGCCTGAATTTGTTTCCAAAAATGTCGACAAACTGACCTGTGACATGATTTTTTCAGCTGATGGTGGCCAGTTTTCTGAAGATGAGTGTGAATTAGCAGTAGCTTATAAAGGTATTTTAGGTTTCGATATTGAGGTAACTGGTCCAGATACCGACAAGCATTCGGGAATATATGGTGCGGCGATTGCAAACCCTGTAATGGCATTATCACAATTGATCGCTTCCATGAAGAATGATAACGGAGAGATTGCTGTTGAAGGTTTTTATGATGAAGTTATTCCTCTTACTTCTAAAGACAAAGAGGAGATATCAAGAGTTCCTTTTGATGAGAAAAAATTTGTAGAACAGACAGGCGCCATTTGTTTAGATGGTGAAATTGGCTATACACCATTAGAGAGAGTAAGCGCACGCCCTACTATTGATTTAAATGGTATTTCGGGTGGTTATCAAGGAGCAGGTACTAAAACGGTTCTACCTTCGAAAGCCTTTGCAAAAATAACTTGTCGTTTAGTGGCAGATCAAAAACCAAAAGAGATACTTAAAAAAATTGAAAAACATGTTGAAAAACATCTGCCATCGGGAGTCACTGGTAAGATTATACCGCTTCAAGATGAAGGCGATCCCTTATTAATCCCCAGTGACTTGAATTCAATGAAATTGGCAAAAGAGGTGCTTAAACAGATTTATGGAAAAGATCCATATATTATAAGAGCTGGAGGCTCAATTCCCATTCTTTCTGCTTTTTACCGATTTTTAGGCGTCTATACAACAACCTTTTCTTTTCAACTTAATGACGAAAACTGGCATGCGCCTAATGAATTTTTCCGATTATCTAGTTTTTATAAAGGGCAGGAAGCATATCGGCAATTATTTCATAAGATTGGGAGTCTTAGTTCCTAATGCTTATGAAGCTTAAATGTATCTCATACACCATCTTTTTCGTAGTTTATGTTTTTGTAACCATACCCTTATTTGCTCAAGATAAAAAAAACAATAGCTTTTCAGAAAATGAGATGGCAACAATAAAAAAGTTAGCACTGGAAGCATTGCTCGAAAATCCTGAAATACTGCGAGAGGCTTCTAGAATTCTTCAAGCTAGGGAAGAGCAGCAAAGAAATGATAATGTCTCAAATCTTATCAGAGAATATAGTTCAGAACTGACTGACACTGAAGATACAGTTGTTATTGGTAATCCAACCGGAGATATTACGATTGTTGAATTCTTTGATTATAACTGTCCCTATTGCAAAACGGCCGCAAAAGATCTTCAAAATTTAATTAAAGCTGATGAGAACATAAAATTTATTCCACGCGAGTGGCCTATTTTAAACAATAATAGTGTTATTGCTGCAAAAGCGGCTTTAGCATCAATTGCACAAGGCAAGTACAAAGAATATCATTGGCGGCTTATGAAGGAAGGTAGTCTAACTGAGACTAAAATTTTTGAAATAGCAAAAAATTTAGAGATTGATATCGCTAGCTTGAAAAAAGATATGGAAAGTGAATTCGTAATAAACCATATAGCAAAATCTACCGCACTAGCGAGACGAATAGGCTTTTCTGGTACACCGCTATTTATTATCGAGGGTAAATTTTTCCCGGGCTTTGTGCCTTTAGAGGAGCTTGAACTAATTATTTCTGATATCAGAGAAAGTAGAATGTAAGCGATTAAATCGCATACACATTTATAATTTTTCAAATGCCTAACGTTGAATAGGTGCTAGCTACTCTACTTATCGAAACCATCATAGCAGCAGTGCGCAGGTCAGGAATATCTGTATCTGAGTTCCAACGAGCACTTATTACATCATACGTAGTTCGCATAGTATCTTCTAGTCCTGATCTTACTAAATCAAGCTCTGAATCGCCTTTAACAATCTCTTTTTTAAACTCGTCAGAAAACTTTTCCTTAGTCATAGACTCAATTCCACTGATTAAAGAAGACAGTTGGTTTTCTTGCGCACGTCTTTGTAGTCTACCAAATCTTATTCTGCTTAAATTTTTGATCCATTCGAAGTAGCTAACTGTAACTCCTCCAGCATTAGCATATAAATCTGGAATAATGATTTTACTATTTTTATTTAATATCTTATCAGCATTGGACGATATTGGTCCGTTTGCTGCTTCGATGATTAGAGGAGCCTTAATTCTTGCAGCATTTTCTTCAGTTATTACCAACTCCATTGCTGCGGGAATCAAAATATCGGCATCAGCTTCCAGAAGCTCTGGCCCTTTATCGGTAAACCCCGGATAGCCTTTTATTGAGCCATTTTTTTTTATATGGTCTCGTAATTTCTGGATATCGATCCCTTGTTCATTTATTATAGCCCCATCCCGTTCCAAAACATGAGTTATTTTTGCACCATCCTCTTTCGATAAAAATAGTGCAGCATGATAACCAACATTACCGAGACCCTGTATTATTACTCGCTTTCCACTTAACCCTGGTGAGAGCCCAGTTTTTTCTAAATCAATTTTACAGTCAAAGAATGCGTTTAGTGCGTATTTTACACCACGCCCCGTAGCTTCAGTTCTGCCAGCAATCCCTCCCTTGCTTACAGGTTTTCCAGTAACGCAGGCCCATGCATTTAAATCCGTGGGGTTCAATCTCCTATATTCGTCTGCCATCCAGGCCATTTCTCGTTCCCCAGTTCCCACATCAGGTGCTGGTACATTCTGTGATGGATGAATTAAATCTCTTTTAGCCAGTTCTTGAGTAAACCGTCGGGTAATTTTTTCTAGTTCTTCCGCACTCCATTCTTTCGGGTCAATGATTAGACCTCCTTTTGATCCCCCGAAAGGTACCTCAACAAGCGAACACTTATAAGTCATAAGAGCTGCTAAAGCCTCAACTTCTTCTTGATTTACATCTAAATCGTACCTTATGCCTCCTTTAACAGGTTCAAAGTGATCGGAGTGTACTGATCTATATCCTTGAAATGTATAAACTTTATTCCTTAATCTAACGCCAAATCTTACTAAATAAGTTGAATTTGCTTGCATAATTTGTTCTGCAAGATCGTCAGTTAAAGCGCTCTCTGATTTATTACTGTTTAAAAATTTTATAGCTTGCTTGAAATTGATTTCAATCGACTCTAAAAATTCTTTTCCTGCCATTTCAATTCCCCCTACGTAAAGAATAACATGTTTACTTTATTACTTAAAGCTATTAGAGGTTCTTTGTCTATTTGAGAAAAGATTAATGAGAATATTGCAAATTTTAGAAGACTATGACAGATAAGAGTTTTGGTATTCTTTTAGCTGTTACCGCAGGAATACTTTGGTCCACTATAGGATTAAGTATCAAGAGCATTGAGCAGGCCAATGCGTTTGAAATATTATTTTTTCGTTCAATTTTTATTTCAATTTTTGTTGGGTTTTTGCTCCATTTTTTTTTCAGGTTTAACTTTTTTCTTCTTTTAAGAAACTGGGTGTCTTACTTGTCTGGTGGTACTGCACTATTTTTTGCATATATAGGAGGAATTTACGCTTTATTAACTACATCAGCAGCAAATGCTCTCCTATTATTTGCTTGTGCCCCAATATTTACAGCTATTTTGTCACCAATATTTCTAAAAGAAACAGTATCAATCAAAACATTACTGTCCATTGCCGTTGCTTTTACGGGCGTCTTTATAATGATTTGGGGTGATTTTGGTGGTGGTGATTGGAAAGGAAACTTATCCGCTATTATTTCAGCCATGGGCTTTTCTTTTTTTACTATCAATCTAAGACTAAACAAACATATGCAAATGTTGCCATCTGTTTTCGCTTCTGGGATCATCGCATTCTCTGTTGCTTTCTTAATTATATTGTTTTCAAATTATAGTTTTCAGCTTATCAGCAAAGACTTCTTCATTATTTTCATTTTAGGTGTCTTTCAGGTAGGTGGTGGCCTTGTTTTATATACTCTAGGCTCAAAATTTGTGCCTGCAACGCAACTAACCATACTAATGCTTGGAGAAGTATTTTTGGGACCGGTTTGGGTATGGATCTTTATTGGGGAAGAGGTTTTACTCAATACCATTCTGGGAGGATCTTTAATTTGCTTTGCTGTAGTATTTAATGCATTGTATTCTAACACCGACAAATTAATAAAATAATAATTTAAAGCGATTTTGTAGTACGGAGTTTTATTATGAAAGAAAGAGGTGTTTTTGCAGAGAAATCCAACTGGAATATTTTGAAGTTGTTAAAGATCAGAGCGTCTGAATATGGGGACAAAGAATTCATTAGATTTGACTCCGGCACTTCTCTTTCGTTTAAATTGCTTGACGCGCAGTCAGACAAATTTGCTTATAAACTTTTAGATATCGGACTTAAAGAAGATGAAAATGTCTTTTGTTTTCTTAAAAATAGTCCAGAATTTCTTATTTCTTTATTTGCTGTAATGAAAATTGGAGCTATTTTTGTTCCGATAAATACAGAATTAAGAGGGCAATTCTTAGAGCACCAGTTTCTTAATTGCGATCCAAAAATATCTATAATAGACAATACTTTATTAGAGGTTTTCAAAGATATAAAGTCACAAAAAAACCAATTGAAGGGTACTATAGTAACTAAGTCTTTTGATAAAAAATCATTGCCAACGGCTCTTCATGCCGAAGAGATTTTAAACTTTCAATCGTGCTTAGATAATATCATTAATGATAGCGAAATAAGTTTACTGGAAACTGCTTCAATTCATAAAATTTGTGCGATAATGTATACGTCTGGAACCACTGGTCCGTCTAAAGGAGTCTTGTTGCCTCATGGACACTTCTTTTCTTACGCAATTATAAGTGCTGAGGTTGCTGAGTTTTCTGATATAGACACACAGTATATCTGCATGCCGTTATTCCATATTAACGCACTAAGTATTCAGTGCTTCGCAGCTCTATATGCGGGCATGAGTGTTTATTGCGTAGAAAGATTTAGTCCCAATCGATGGTTAAGTGACGTTCAAATCTCAAAAGCAACAACGACACATCTACTTGGTGTCATGCCTGAGTTTGTTTATAGCACGGAGGAGAGCAAGGAAGATAAAAATCATTCATTAAGATTAGTTAGTGCCGTTCCTATCGGTGAATGGGGAAAAGATTTTGAAAAACGTTTTAATATTAAGTTTTTGCAAGGTTTCGGGATGACTGAGAGCGGCATGAGTTTTTGGGCTTCACTTAATGAAGAGACTTGTGTTCCAGGGCGTGCTGGTTACCCAGTAAATGAATTATATGAAGTCAGAATTGCTAATCCTGAGAATGATGAAACTCTGCCTGTAAATAAAGTTGGAGAATTACTAATTAGGCCTAAACACCCAGGAATTTTTTCAGCGGGTTACTATAAAATGCCAGAGAAAACTGTCGAGGCTTGGCGAAATTTATGGTTTCATACAGGCGATGCATGCCATTTTGATGAAAAGGGAAGGATGCATTATTTTGATAGGATAAAGGACTGCATTAGGCGTAGAGGTGAGAACATTTCTGCTTTTGAGTTGGAACAAGTTATTAATTCATACCCGCAAGTAGATGAAAGTGCAGCAATAGGGGTAAAAACAGAAAAATCAGGCGGTGAAGATGAAGTCCTCGTTTGTATTGTTAAAAATAAAGAAGACAAAATAGATAACAATCAATTTCTGCTATTTTGTCAAGAAAAGTTACCTCGGTTTGCTGTTCCAAAGTATATCAGGTTTGTAGATAGTATCAGAAAAACTGGGTCTGGGAAGTTAAGTAAGGTAGATGTCAGAAAGGAAGGCCTAACAGATGACGTTATAATGCTGACTCCTGATCGTTAAGTGTAAATTAGGCTTAAAAGACAAAGAAAATCAAAGCAGTGTTTCTGTCTTAGATTTATTTTCATGAGCTTTGTATTGGTCATTTTGTAAAGCGTTTTCGCTTAAAATTACGGCTTTTTTTATCGGTGACCCCTCAATACTCACGCGAAAATGCTTTATCTCATTTACAAAGATTTCCTTTTCCAAGAAGAGGGCATTGCGTTTTGTTCTTGAATATAACCTCTGACCGACATTATAAACAGGTTTTTTACTGTAAAGCTTGGATAATATTAAGTTGAATAATGCCACTACAGCCTCCGAAAACATTTAAGGCCTTTTTTTATAGAGGGCTAGCGACCGACCTCTTTCGATATCATACAACAAATCGGCGTTTTTTCAAGCATTTTTAAAGGACTAGTTCAATAATTTAATGAAAATCGGGCCTCAATTTTAAAGCTCGCTACAAAAAAGGTTGTTGCTATTGACAAGGGCTTAATGAAACGGGTAGCCTTACTATAAACAAATCTTGGTCTTTAACGTATGACCTAAAATGGAAGGAAAGAGATATGTATAAATTTTTGATGTCAACTGTCGTTGCTGGCACCATGGCTTTAGCCACAAATGTCTATGCGGCATGTGGATCAATTTCTATGGCTGATATGAACTGGCCATCAGCTACACTAATGGCAAATGTCGATAAAATTATCCTTGAAGAGGGCTATGGCTGTGAAATCGAAATGGTTGCCGGTGCGACTACTACGACTTTTGCGTCTATGAATGAGAAGGGTCAACCTGATGTTGCTGCCGAATTATGGATAAACGCCGTAAGGGAACCACTTTTCAAGGCAATGGACGAAGGAAGATTGCATTCAGCAAGAGAAATGCCAATCACTGACCTTGGAGAAGGATGGTGGGTTCCAGATTACGTGCTCACAAAGAACCCAGGTCTAAAGACTGTTTTAGATATTCTTGAAAGACCAGATCTATTCCCGGCAAAAGAGGATCCTTCAAAAGGTGAATTCATTGGATGCCCTGCAGGATGGGGTTGCCAACTTTCAAACATAAACCTCTTTAGAGCGTTTAAAATGGAAGATAAAGGCTGGATCTTAATTGACCCAGGTTCACAAGCTGGTCTTGATGCATCAATGGCAAAAGCTGTGCAAAGAGGAGATAACTGGTTTGGATACTATTGGGCTCCAACAGCTCCTATCGGAAAATTTAATATGCAGCTTGTTCCGTTTGGAGTTCCCTTTGCTGGTGCAGAGAACTGGGATGGTTGTATTGCAAAAGCAGAACAAGACTGTGCTGATCCTAAGCCATCGGCTTGGACTAAGTCAGAAGTTCACACTATTGTGACTACAAACTTCAAAGAGTCTGCTGGCGCAGATGCTATGGGTTATTTTGCGAAACGTATTTTTCCAGGTCCAATAATGAACAAAATGTTGGTATATATGGAAGATAACCAAGCTAATGGTCCAGACGCAGCTGTTGAGTTCTTAATCGAATATGAAGATGTATGGACACCTTGGGTGTCTGCAGACGTTGCTAAGAAGGTTAAGGCATCTCTCTAAAGATATACTATTATTTAGGTCGTCTTGGGTAACTAAGGCGACCTTTTTTTTAATTTTGTTAAAAAAGGGTCCCTAATGGATTGGTTGGCAGAGTTTCCAAGCTTAGGCAAACGAGACTTAAGAGATTTGAAAAAAGGTATTGATGGATCTTTTAGAGAATGGTCTAGGTCAAATGGAGATGCTATTGAAGCATTCTTTGATCCTCTTTATTTCTTCTTAGTGTGGTTAGAAAAACTTCTAATAGCAACACCATGGCCAATAATACTTATAATTGTTGCGGGACTTGCCTATCTTGGATCTAGAAGCTGGAAGCTAGCTTTAGGATCTGTAGTTTCTTTTATGTTAATTGGTTATTTTGGAATGTGGAAAGATATGATGGCAACTATTTCATTAATATCTGTCTCTACACTCATTTGTATAGCCGTCGGAATCCCAATTGGAATACTAATGTCACGCTATGATCGTGTGCAAAGTGCAATAACGCCAATCTTAGATTTAATGCAAACTATTCCAATATTCGTATATTTGTTGCCAGTGGTAATGCTTTTAGGAATTGGAAGAGTGCCGGGATTGATAGCTGTTTGTGTATACGCGATACCTCCAATAATTCGTTTAACTAATCTAGGCATAAGGTTAGTGGATAAAGAAATTCTTGAGGCTGCAGATGCTTTTGGCTCTAGCTACAGACAAAAGCTCTTTTCGGTTCAAATCCCCTTGGCATTACCAAATATTTTTGCTGGAGTAAACCAAACTATCATGATGGCGCTTGCAATGGTTGTTATAGCTTCAATGATTGGTGTTAAAGGGTTAGGTATGCCGGTTCTGCAAGCTGTTCAAAATCAATATTTAACACTCGGCTTGATGAACGGTTTAGCAATTGTCGCGTTGGCAATAATTTTTGATAGGGTATCACAGCGATACGGACAAAGACTTCAGGCTCATCGGTACGGAAAAGAGCATGAGTAAAACGAAGCTTAAAATAGAAAATCTCTATAAAATCTTTGGTCCTAGAGGTAAATCTTTTATAGATCCTGTAAAAAATGGAATGTCAAAACAGGAGCTATTGGATAATCATAGTCATGTCCTTGGACTAAACAATATTAATTTAGATATTCCTGAACAAAGAATACAAGTGATTATGGGACTATCAGGCTCTGGAAAGTCAACTCTGATAAGACATATCAATCGTTTAATTGAACCTACAGCAGGCGCAATTACCGTAGATGATGAGGATATTCTTTCCATGTCACAACTTCAGTTGCGTGAATTCAGGCGAAAGAAGACGTCTATGGTTTTTCAAAAGTTTGCTCTATTACCGCATAAAACAGTAGCGCAAAACGTTGCGTATGGCCTGACCATTCAAGGAGAGCAAGAGAGTATAGCGAAGGAGAAAAGCCATAAGTGGATTGAGAGTGTGGGATTATCAGGTTTTGAGGAAAGATATCCTGCTCAACTCTCCGGTGGTATGCAACAGAGAGTTGGTTTGGCTAGAGCATTGGCGACAGATGCTCCCATATTATTGATGGATGAAGCATTTTCAGCCTTAGACCCTTTAATAAGAACAGACATGCAAAATATTCTTTTAGAACTTCAAAAAGATTTACATAAGACAATTATCTTTATTACGCACGATTTAGATGAAGCGCTCAGAATTGGAGATAACATTGCAATATTGAGGGATGGAAAGATTATTCAAAAAGGTGATCCTCAACAAATAATTATGAAGCCAGCTGATGACTATATCTCTGATTTCATTAAAGATATTAATCGTGGGAAAGTAATTGAAGTTAAATCCATTATGCAAAAAGGTAGTAGTAAAGGCACTTCTTTAGATAGCTCTTGTTCTCTCGAAGACGCTTTAAAGGTCTTAAATAATGAAAAGAACAATGAGTGTAGCGTCGTAGATGATAATGGTAAAAGAATAGGAAAAGTCACATTAGACGCAGCTATAGGTGCACTTTTCAGAGAGAAAGCTTCTAGGAATAAAGAAAAATATAAATAGGATCTTATATTTTTCGACTTAAAACACAATCAGCTGCTATCATGCTATCTTCGTATATAAAAAATGGATTTATCTCTATTGATGCGCACCCATTTTCTTCTTGGCTATGAAAATCTGCTATTTTAAATATTTCATTTATAATCATATTTAATTTTACTTTACTATTGTTACGAAAGCCATTGATTAAATTGAAAAATTTCATTTTTTTAATTTCTTGTGAAATATATTTTTTTGATACAGGTAATATAAAAGTTTTTGTATCCCTGTATAATTCAGTTAATGCTCCTCCCATACCAACAACTAATACAGTACCAAATGTTTTGTCACTTCGAATACTTAAAAACATTTCTGCAATTGGAGCTGGAAGCATTTCTTCAATAAAAAATATACCATTATTAATCGCCTTTAAGCCTAATGATTTTTTAATTTCATGATATTTTGATACGAGCTCCGTTCGACTATTAATGTTTAATTTAACAGCTCCTAACTCGGTCTTATGTAAAATTTTTGAGCTAGTAAACTTTAAAGCGATTGGAAATTTAATTTTTATTTTTTCTAAATCTTTTATATTTTTTACAAGCTGAGCATTGGGAACCTTTATTCCTTGTGCTCTAATACTAATTTTTCCTTGGTACTCGTTTGCATTTAGAAATTTATCATTTTTGCGTTGCGCTAGCATAAATTTTTGTAACTCTTTTTTATCACTGAAATTATTGTAATCTAGAAGGTGTCTTACTGCGTTTAAACAGTTATATATGCCCTGCATTGGGACACCACCTAACCTCAAAATCTTATTGCCAACATTTTCATTTATATTTTCAGGCAGAGTTGAACAGATAATGGGAGAAAGACCAACGAGTTTACTCTCATCTATAAAAGCCTTTGTATCGTTTAAATAGAGTTGTTCAGTATCGTTTATTTGCGTATGAGGAAAATCCTGTACCAAAATTGCTGTGGAATAGTCGTTTTTCAATGCGTTTTTAAATACTGGACCTGTCTTTTCTGGAATACCCCATATGGGAGTTGTGTAATCCAAGGGGTTTGATATCGTTGCTATTTTTGGTAACACTTTGTCCAGTGATTTTTTCTGACTTTTTCTAAAGTTTGGTAACTTTAATTCTAATTCTTCTGCGTTATCTGCAACCATTGCAGCTCCACCACCAGAACAGGTAAGTGCTAAAATTTTATTTGTTTTTATTGGGCACGAAATACTAAATAATTTAGCTGTTTCAAGTAATTGTATTGGGTCATGCACTTCCGTGATAGCCAATTGCTTAAAAAGTGCTGAATACATTTCATTATTTCCGGAAAGAGATCCGGTATGGCTTTTAGCAATCCTTTTACCAATTTGTGATTTACCAGATTTGTAAACAATTATAGGTTTTCCTGCATTAAATGAAAATTTTGAGGCCTCCACAAATCTAGTTAAATCAGAAATTCCTTCGATGTGTATAGCAATGCAGGAAACATTTGTCTTTTTGCTGAAATAGTGAATTAAGTCTTCAATCTTTGTTACAGCTTGGTTCCCTACGGATACCATAAAGCTAATTGGAAGTGATCTAGTCGCCATAATAATATCTGATGATAGCATTCCACTTTGAGTAATAAGAGCAATTCCGTTTTTGCAATGTTTGCCTTTGTGTGAAAACGGCCAAAGTGCAAGGTTGTCAGAAAAATTAATAAATCCATAACAATTAGGCCCAATTAATGGAGTATCACCGCATTCCTTGATAAGTCTATCCTCAAGGTATTTTCCAGTCTTACCGATTTCTTTAAACCCTGCCGAATAACATACTATTCCCTTGCACTTAATGGCTTTAAGAGCTCTTACAGTTGAAATAACCTCTTTAGCAGGCACAGCGATGAACGCAGCATCCGGACTCAACGGAAGGTCAGAAACTTTTCTTAAACATTTATAATTATAGATTTTCTTTCTGGTTGGGTTAACAACAAATATTTTCCCCTTATAACCTCTTCTTTTTAACTCCCTTATGGGAACAAATATGTCTTTGCCACCGATAAAAACGACTGATTTTGCTTTAAAAAAACGGTCAATGCTTTTAAAAGAGTTTAAAATCATGCCCCAAGAGGTCTAAGCATTGAGCGTGTTACAATATGCCTTTGTATTTCAGAGGTTCCATCCCAAATTCTTTCCAAACGTGAGTCTCTCCAAAGCCTCTCAATAGGCATCTCTTCCATTAAGCCCATTCCTCCAAAAATCTGAACAGTATCATCTGCTACCTTATTAAGCATTTCTGAACAGAAAATCTTAACAATAGCCGCATCCTCATCCATCATTTGACCAGTAAGAGCCCTGTCTACAGCATCTTTTACTAAAAGGTCTGCGGCTCGTAAGTTCATCTTCATGTCTGCTAGCTTGAAACCTGTAGCTTGGAAAGTTCCTATTGGCTTGCCAAATTGTTTTCTTTGAGCAGCCCAGTCTAAAGCTAAATCAAGAATTCGTTCTGCCTTGCCACAACAAGTCGCTCCTACCCAAATACGACCCATGCCAAGCCATCTCCCAGATAATGAAAGTCCATTACCCTCAGTACCTAGTATCTTATCAGCAGAAAGCCTAACGTCGTTAAAGCTTAACTGGTAATTTTTATATCCCCGGTAGCTGATACACTTTGTACCCTCTTGAATATCAAATCCGGGAATACCAACATCTACCAGGAAGGCTGTAATTCTTTTTCTTTTTCCGCGAGGCGTTTCATCTTCTCCTGTAGCAGCAAATACAATCGCAAAATCTGGCATACATGGTCCAGAAATAAAATGTTTGGAACCATTCAAAATCCAGTCATCTCCTTCTTTCTTGGCGTTAGATTTCATACTCATGATATCGGAGCCCGCGTCAGGTTCTGTTAATGCAAATAATTCTCGTTTATCACCTTTTACACAGGGATAAAGGTATTCTTCCATTTGCTTTTCGTTGCAGGCTAGAAGTATTTCGGTAGGACGTGCTATCCATGAATGTAAAGCATGTGAAGTTTTTCCATACTCCCTTTCAACTATCATCATTGAAGAGTAATCCAATCCCCCCCCACCGTATTTTTCTGGAAGATTAGCTGCAAATAATCCTACTTCTTTTGATTTTTCTTCTATTTGCTTGCCTATTTCATCAGGAACATAACCAAGTTTATCCACACGGTCTTCATGAGGATAAATTTCGTCAGCCATGAATTTTTGGACAGTATCTAATAGAATTTTTGAGTCGCTTGAAGTGTCATACATAGTTTATCTCAATAATTAGTTTTTTATTAATGAAAGCTTTTTTCTCGTTTCATCGGGGGTAAGAACTCTTCCACCCATTAGGGTGATTATTTTTATAACTTTTTCAACCAATTGTCCATTCGTAGCAAGCACGCCTTTTGAAAGATAAAGATTATCTTCTAAGCCAACACGGACGTTGCCCCCCAAAGTAACGGCTGCAGCAGCCATTGGTATTTGCATTCTTGAAATACCAAACCCTGACCAAGTTGCGTTTGATGGTAGATGATCCTTCATTGCCTTCATAGTATCAACACTTTGATCAGCGCCCCACGGTATTCCTAAACATATTTGAAACATTGGAGGTTCTTTAATTAATCCCTCTTCAATTAGCTGTTTGGCTAATCTAATATGACCTAAGTCAAAAACCTCTAATTCTGGTTTTACTCCCCAAGATTTTGTCAATTCGGCCATTCTTCTCAGGATAGGTAGAGTGGATATATAAATAGAATGGTCGTTAACACCAAAATTTAAGGTTCCACAATCTAAGGAGCAAATTTCTGGCTTACATAGCTCTATATGCGCGAGCCTCTCATCAGGACCTATCATGTCCGTTCCGGGGCCAGGCATCGAAAAATCATTTTCATCAGGAACCCAATCACCGCCCATTCCTGCAGTAAGATTTATCACTACATCAGTTTTATCATCTCTTATTCTGTCAACCGCTTCTTTAAACAAGTTTACATCTCGGGATCCTTTACCAGTTTCTGGATCTCGTACATGAACATGGGCTGCAGAAGCACCTGCTTTCGCAGCTTCGATAGCAGCATCTGCAACCTCTTTTGGAGTTACTGGAACATGAGGACTTTTATCAACAGTCTCACCGGCTCCTGTAACCGCACATGTCACTATTACCTCAAAATTCATGCTAACCTCATTATTTATTTGGATGATTATTTTTTATGGCACTCAAAATCGCAGCAATTGCGTTATCACGATCTTTAGCCATTTCAAGAAAATGCTTACCTTTTGACATGTCTTTACACCCATCAACCATCTTATCACGTAATTCTTGTGTTAATTCAGGAGCTTTAAGTCTAGTCCATGGTAATTGTAACGCAGGACCGAATTGGTCGAGATTTGTAGCCATACCTCCTTCGCCACAGGCTACGTGAAATGCCATGCATTGACCTTGGTAAGCCATCCTAGGTGCTGGCCCATTAATTAGTGCTAAATCAATTTGTTCAGGAGTTGCTTCGTCATTTGCGACCATGTGTAACGCCTCTCGCCACAATGCTTCCTGTAACCGAGTTGCAATAAATCCTGGAATTTCTTTTTTAAGCACAATTGGGACTTTACCAACCGCTTTATAAAAGCTGACTGCCTGATCAACACATAGTTTATTTGTGTATTCACTAGCAACAACTTCTACCAGTGGTAGGAGGTAGGGAGGGTTAAAAGGATGGCCTACTATTGCTCTATCTTTTGTGTTGCAGTTTTTTACAATGTCTGAAATTAATAGTCCAGAAGTTGATGAAGCTATAATAACGTTCGGATTTAAAAATAAATCAATTTGGGAATAAAAATCTTGCTTTACGTTTAATATCTCTGGAATGCTCTCCTGCACGAAGTCGACCTCGGTTAAGCTCTCTTGTAAGTTGGTGAAGATTTGCATTTTTTCTAACGATGCTGTTCTATCAATGCCTAATTTTTCCAATGTTTCCCAAGCCGTTTTGATTAATAATTTATAATCATCTATTTCATTCTCTGAGTGGAGATAACATTTTACATTTAGGCCTTTGGCTAGAAAATGAGCAGCCCAACCAGCTCCTATGGGTCCACCTCCAATGCTAGCTACTGTTGAGATCTTATTTAAACTTTCCAAGCTATTTTCCTTTAAAATTTGGATCTCTTTTTTCAACAAACGCCGCCACACCTTCAGCTGCATCGTCAGATTTAAGCATATTCGAATAAGTCGACAAATTGCCTGACCGCATTTCTGAAAAAGCCTCTTTTAAAGCTTTACATTCTATCGCTCTTAAAACTTCCTTTACGCTTTGCATTGCTAGTGGAGCTGTCTGCGACATTTTTTCTGCCCACTCTCTTGCAGAATTTAAAAGTAAGGATTTATCAACCACTTTATTTACCAATCCAAAGCTTTTTGCTTCCAGAGCTGACATTCTACGACCAAGAAAAAACATTTCCATTGCAATATTGTATGGAATTCTTCTAGGTAACCTTTGAAGTGCACCTGCATCAGGAACAATACCTAGCGGCATCTCAGGCAGACCAAATTCAACGTGTTCTGCTGCTATAATCAAATCACAGGACATTGCAAGCTCAAAACCGCCACCAATTGCGTGACCATTTAGAGCGCAAATCACTGGCTTGTTCAAATTCCAATTTTCTGTTAATCCGGCAAAACCACCGTCACCGTAGTCCGCCTTTTCCCACCAATTGTCTAGTGCCATCTCTCCAGAATTAACGGCTTTGAGGTCCCATCCAGCTGAAAATATCTTATCTCCTTCACCAGTAATTATTCCAACTCTAAGGTCGGGATTATCTCGTAATTCCGCAAAAGCTTTTCCAAGATCTTGACTAAGTTTAAGGTCTATAGCATTTACTTTTGGCTTATTGATTTTGATTTCTAGTACTTTTTCTTTTACTTCTACCTCTAGATGACTTGTCATTTTTTATTCCTATTGAAAAGCAGGAAGAACTTCTTCACAGAACAACTCTAATGATCTCTTCTGTGAACCATGATCCAACCCCATTGATGCGTAATAGATAAAATTATCCACCCCGAGATCTTCATAACGCTTTAATTTTTTAATAACCTCGTCTGGTGTTCCAAACAGTAGATTTTCTTCAAGCATAGTTGGATTATATTCTTCCCTATTTTCTAGTTCTTTCAAAGCAATTTCCTTGGGAAATCCGTCTTTAACGTCACCTAAATTTTTAAACAAATTTTCAAATTGGCCTAATATACGTTGAATAGCTCTGATATAGATACTCGATTCTTCTTTGTTTTTATAGACAGCAGCATGCCTCATCATCGCAAAAATAGGTTTGAAGCCATTAGAGGCACTTTCTAAAGCATCATCAAGGCGTTGTTTATAGAGCTCTGCTTCTGAAAATGGTCTAGTTAGAGGCCAAGACATTATATTGCAATGATTTTTTACTGCATAGTCATAGGTTATAGGTGCTCTAGCAGCTACCCATACAGGGGGACCGTCTTTTTGCACAGGTTTTGGAACAGACGTAGATAATGGGAAAGACCAAAATTCACCATTATGCTCATAATCTCCTTCCCATAGCTTCTTGATAACTGGAAGACTCTCCTGCATATATTTCCATGCATCAGATTGCTTGAGTCCTGGGTGCATTCGATCAAATTCTCGTTGGTATGCCCCCGAACCTATACCAAATTCAAGGCGACCCTCAGTAATTAGGTCTGTGAAAGCAGCCTCTCCAGCAAGTTTGATTGGATGCCAGTACGGGGCTGCTGCTACTGCAGTACCGAGCCTTACATCGTTTGTATTTTCTGCCCACCATGTAATTATTTGAAAAGGGTTTGGTGCAATTGTCATTTCCAAGGCGTGGTGTTCGGCAGCCCATACAATATTAAAACCACTTTGATCAGCCATTTGTACCATTTCTAGTGTATGGTTTTTCACGTCCTTCATTGACAAAGAGTTGTCTGCTCTTTCTAGATTTATTGCTAAATCAAATTTCATTTACTTAATCCCCCTAAAAAATCCTTTATACTTTATTTCATTACAAATGGATTAGCTGCCGGTTCATCTGACATATTCATCCAAACCGTTTTGGGTCGAGTGTAGTCATATATCGCTTGAAAACCGCTTTCTCGACCATAACCTGAGTTTTTAAATCCTCCAAATTCTGCAATCGGAGACACAACCCTATATGTGTTAACCCATACTATTCCTGCATGAACTGCCTTACTTACTCTTAGACATCTAGAACTACTTTTTGAAAAAATGCCTGCTGCCAACCCATGTTTTGTATCATTAGCAAGAGATATGACCTCTTCCTCAGTTTTGAATTTTATAACAGATAGTACAGGTCCAAATAATTCAGTATCTACTATCTTTAGTTTCTGACTAGGGCAGTCTACAATTGTTGGCTCAAAAAACAATTCACCAAGACCTTCGGGTGATTTGCCACCGCACAGCAAGGTTGCACCCTCTTCTACAGCAAACGCAAGCTCATTTTTAATATTTTCGAGTTGCCCTTTAGTACATAGAGGGCCCATTTGAGTTTCGTCCAATAACGGATCTCCAATTTTTATGTTTTTTGCTTGTTTAACAATTAAGCTTAAAAATTTATCTGCTATATTTTCTTGAAGGTATAATCTCGACCCCGCAACACAGCTTTGACCTGTTGCGCCAAAAATTCCAGCTATAGAACAATTAACTGCGTTCTCTATATCAGCATCATCAAAGACAATAAAAGGTGACTTGCCCCCAAGCTCTAAAGACACTTCTGCAAAATTTTCAGCAGAATTTCTAATAACATGGCGCGCAGAAGTTGGTCCTCCTGTAAACGATATCCTAGCGACCTTGGGATGGCTTGTTAATTCTTTCCCACAAGGGTCTCCATGGCCTGTTATAATATTAACGACTCCAGGAGGTATGCCCGCTTCTTCAACGCATTTGCCAAAAGCAAGCATAGCTGCAGATGCGTGTTCGGACGCTTTCAAAACGATAGTATTTCCCGCAGCCAATGCTGGACCAATCTTCACGGCAACAAGAAACAACTGTGAATTCCAAGGAACAATTGCTGCTACAACGCCCAATGGCTCTCTGTTTGTAAATACAAATAAATCAGGTTTATCAATTGGTAATGTTTGACCAGAAACTTTATCAGCGCACCCAGCAAAGAAGTTAAAAAATTGTGAGATATATTTTGCTTGCCATTTAGTTTCCTTTAACATTTTCCCGGTGTCTATGGTTTCAATTTTACCCAATTCCTCAGATTTGCTAGCTAGTATATCGGCTAATTTTCTGAGATGCTCTCCTCTTTCTGTCGGTGTCATTTTTGACCATGGTCCATCAATAAATGCTTTGTGAGCCGCTTCTACTGCGCTATTAACATCCGTTGTCGATGCTTCTGGTATAGTGCACCAACTCTCTCCCGTTGTTGGGTTTGAGCTTTCAAAGGTCTTATTATCAGAGGATAAGACCCACTCTCCATCTATCAACATTTTAAAGTTTTCTAATCTGCCCATTTTTGCTCACACTTTCTGGTTATTCGCCCTTAAGTCTACAAGAGAAAAATGATCAAAAACAATAACTATTTATTGTATGATATATAAAAAGTTAATTTAATAACCGTTATTTAAACCAATAATCTAACAATCAATATAGGTGAATAAAATGTCTAAAAAAATTATTGGGGATCCATTGATTATAAATGGACGGAAGCTGTCATTATCTAAGGCCGTTAGAGCTGGTGACTTTGTGTTTGTAACGGGTCAAGTTCCTATGAAAAACGGTGAGGTAATAACTGAAGGCACCATAGAAGAGCAAACAAGAATTGTTCTGGATGAAATTAAAAATACATTGACAGAGGCTGGATGTGAGTTACTGGATGTTGTTAAAGCCATGGTTTGGCTGAAAAATAGAGAAGACTTCCCCGGGTTTAACTCGATTTATGGCGAGTATTTTGACCATGATCCACCAGCTAGATCTGCTATAGTTAGCGATCTTTTGGTAGATGTTTTGGTTGAAGTAGAAGTAGTAGCTTATAAACCTGAGTTGTGAAATGAAGAGGAAATATTTTAACGGAAACTGCTTTAAATATTTTTTTAAGAATCCTAAGTTTAAAACTATTGTTTTTATACATGGTTTAGGACTCAACCAAGATGTCTGGTCATGGCAGGTTTCTTTGTTTAAAAACCATAATGTACTTATATATGATCTTCTTGGTCATGGTGATAGTAAAGATCCTGAAGGTGAGATTTCTTTAAACCTGTTTGCAGATCAACTGCTACAAATAATCAATCACATTAAATTAGAAAAATTTATACTTATTGGGTTTTCTCTGGGATCAATGATTTCTCGAAAATTTGCGTCTTTACACCCAAGCATAGTTGAAGCACTAGTTCTTTTAAATTCACCCAATAGGCTGTTGGATCAGGAAAGGGATGAAATTTTAAAAAGAGCAAAGTTGTTGAAAGACGAAGGCCCAGAGTCTACGACTGATGCGGCGATTAAAAGATGGTTTAGTATTCCTTTTCAGAAAAGCAATCCTCATATCGTTCAGCTTGTACGTAACTGGGTAAATAACAATAGAAAAGAAATTTATTCAAAAGTTTACCCTATACTATATTACGGATCTATTGACCTTAAATCGCTACATGAAAGCAAGCCGACACTTATAATAACGTGCGACCAAGATTTTGCTAATGGTCCTAATTCTGCAAAAGAAATTGCAAAAAATTTTAAAAATAGCTATGTCTGTGTTTTACAAAACTTGAGGCATATGGCATTGGTCGAAGACTATAAAAAGGTTTTTGTAAAAATCGATGAATTTCTTGTATCATTGAATTTACATTAACATTTTTTTGATACTTAAATACAAAGTATCTTTAATGATCGTTACGTGCTTTATTTGAAAAGGAATAGGAGCTCCAGATGCTTAAAGAACTGAGAAAGATTGTAACTTTTGATGAAGATATATACAGCGAAGGAGGGAAAGAAGCCAATCCTATTCTTCGCATAATAGGTGTTGCTGCAGTATTATCTAATCCGTGGAAAGGTCGGGGGTTTGTAGAGAACTTGCAACCAGAAATTAAAAGAATTGCTCCTGTGATGGGAAAAGCTTTGACCGACCGTTTGATTTCAATGGTTGGTAGTGGAGAAAAAATTGAAGCATACGGGAAGGCAGCATTAGCTGGGACCAGTTGTGAAATAGAGCATGCCTCGGCTATTATTCATACTTTGCAATTTGGAAACTTTTATAGGGAAGCGGTTGGTGCAAAAAGTTACCTAGGTTTCACAAACACAAGGGGTCCAGCAAATACACAAATTCAAATACCATTAATGGATAAGCATGACACCGGAAGGCGATCACATTATTTGACCGTTCAGTTTTCCATATATGATGCGCCTGATGTCGACGAAATAGTGTGTGCTCTTGGAGCTGCTACAAGCGGTAGGCCCCATCATAGGATAGGTGATCGATACTCAGATCTAAAAGCCCTTGGCAAATCTGTTGATAATCCAGCTGGGATATAATCATAAAGGTAAAATCAATGAAACTAGATAAATTCTACATTAATGGCGAATGGGTCTTCCCTGTAAAAGATGAGAAAATTGATATTATTAATCCATCTGATGAATCAGTTATTGGGACACTAAACGTTGGCTCTCAGCAGGATATTGACAAGGCAGTAGAGGCTGCAAAAGCTGCGTTTTCAAGCTATGCACGGACAAGTGTAGCTGAGCGTTTAGACCTGTTGAAAGAAATAAGAAGCCAATTCGAAAATCGCTTTGAGGATTTTGTGGAAGCTATAACCAAAGAAATGGGAGCGCCGGCTAAGCTCTCTCGTAGTGCACAAGCTGCTGTGGGCATGAACCATCTAAAGACAGCAATTAGAGTTTTAGAGGAGCATAAATTTGAATACCCTTTTAATGGCTACACTGTAAGGCACGAGCCAATTGGAGTATGCGGGCTAATCACACCTTGGAATTGGCCAATAAACCAAACTATATCGAAGCTTGGACCGTGTCTTGCCTCAGGGTGTACGGCAATTCTGAAGCCAAGCGAAATATCACCAATATCAGCTAATATAATTGCTGAAATAATGGATACTGCAAAAGTTCCTAAAGGAGTTTTTAATATGGTACATGGCTTGGGTCCGGTTGTAGGAGAGGCCTTATCCAACCATAAGGATGTAGACATGATGTCTTTTACTGGTTCAACGAGGGGAGGGGTCGCTGTTGCTCAGGCTGCAGCAAAGTCAGTGAAGAGAGTAAGTCAGGAACTTGGAGGAAAATCACCAAATATAATTTTTGATGATGAAAAGTTTGAACAATCGGTCACTGTTGGTGTACAAAAAATTATGGAGAATACTGGTCAGTCTTGTAATGCGCCAACTCGAATGATAGTGCCAAAGAATCGACAACATGAAGCTTTGGAAATTGCAAAAAATGTTGCAGAAAAATTGAAAACTGGTGACCCTACAAAAGAAGACACAGACATTGGTCCTCTAGTAAGTCAAGCTCAATTTGATAAGGTACAAAGGTTAATTGAATCTGGGATTAAGGCTGGTGCTCAATTAGTAACTGGTGGATTAGGCAAGCCTATAGGGCTTAATGCCGGTTATTTTGTTAAGCCAACTGTTTTTGGAGATGTAAATAACTCCATGGAAATTGCACAAGAAGAAATATTCGGCCCCGTCTTATCTGTAATCCCGTATGAAGATATTGATAATGCAATTCAGATTGCGAATGATACAAGCTATGGCCTTTCTGCTTATGTATGTGGTAGTGACCCCAGAAAATTAAGGAGTGTCGCAAGGCAAATTAGAGCAGGTCAAATCCATATTAATTATGGTAGCGGGGGAACTAATGCACCATTTGGCGGGTTTAAGCAATCGGGTAATGGGCGAGAGAAGGCTGAGTGGGGTTTGGAAGAATTTTTAGAGACTAAAGCTATAATGGAGTAAAGGATATAAGTAGGGGGATTTGATTTGTCTATTGACTCGGAAACAAACAATAATTTTACAGTAGATTGTTTGCAGTATGCTAATTGGTCTAAGGAAATTTTTGAGCAGATGAGACAAGGTGGAGTTGACTGTGTCCACGTAACTATTGCTTACCATGAAAACTTTCGGGAAGCTGTTTTAAACCTTGAGAAATGGAACGAATATTTCAATAGTTATTCGAAGTATATAGTGCAAGCAGGTAGCTATAATGAAATATTATCTGCTAAGAAAAATAATAAAACAGCGATTATTTTTGGTTTTCAAAATCCGTCTCCGATAGAAGATGATATTTCTTTGTTAGAAGTTTGGCAAAAGCTGGGTGTTCGATTTATGCAGCTCTCTTATAATAATCAATCGCTCCTTGCTACAGGTTGTTATGAAAAGAATGATCCTGGCTTAACAAGAATGGGGAAAGAGGTTATTAAAGAAATGAATAGGCTTGGTATTGTTGTTGATATGAGCCATTCTTCTGATCGGTCAACTTTAGAGGCAATTGATAATTCGTCACGGCCGATCGCAATTACTCATGCTAATCCAGCTTTCTGGCATTCTGCCTTAAGAAATAAGTCAGATGAAGTTCTAGACCGAATGTTTAAAAATGGTGGCATGCTGGGATTTTCTCTTTATCCTCACCATTTACATAATGGGAGTAATTGTACTATTAAAGACTTTTGTAAAATGATTGCAAAAACGGCAGAAAAATTTGGATCAAAAAATATTGGTATAGGAAGCGATCTTTGTCAAAACCAGCCTGATAGTATCGTAGAGTGGATGAGAAATGGAAGATGGACCAAAACAAGAGACTTTGGAGAAGGAGATTCTTCTAACCCTGGCTTTCCTATTCAGCCTAATTGGTTCAAATCAAACAAAGATTTTATCAATATTAAGGATGGATTAAAGCATATTGGATTTGATAATGATGAAATTAATTCTATTATGGGACTCAACTGGATGAAGTTTTTTAAAAATTCTTTTAATAAAGAGATATAAGTTGGTGATAGAAAAAGAAGTACAGTTGTGTGGCCCACAGCCAAATATTAGGAAGCCTTCCGATGTTATGAAACTGGAAAGAATGGGGTCCTTCCATCCATCAAGGCTGTCCTTTTCAAGAATATTGATCCGTAAAATGATACAGCAAAAAACGCGCATTAGTTGTACGCGCTGGGAAATGGATGAGAACGGATTTGGTAATGCGGTTTATCAATTGAACCTCTTTGGTAAAGATTTGGCTTTAATTGCATTTTCTAATTTTCTAGAGACTTCACAAAGGACTGATAGAGTTATTGCATCTGCTTGGGATACCTCTTTTGCTCTGTTTGATGGCGTTCCATCAATTTCAGATATTGAAAGGCTTAAAACGCAGTTACCTTTTCAAGAGGCGGGTAGGTATAAAAATACAGAGTTAGTTCTGAGTAGGGCTAATAAGTCTGTAAGGATGTTTGAGCTGGTAGCGCATTCATTGAGTGAAGGCAAGCAACCTCCAAGCGAGCTGATAAATGATATTGGATATTTAATGCGAACCACAGCGGTTTATGGAAACGGAAAATTCGGCATTGATGATAGAAAAAATCATAGTGAACTTTCTGACTTTTCTGTCCCGTTTCAGCTTGAAATGCTGACCGTGTACTTGATCAGAGGCTTTTCACTCGACCTAGTCAATCATGTTGCAAAAGCCCGTAACCCTAAAAAATTTGTTCCCCTTGATAAAAAAATTCAAAGATATCTAGGAATTGGTAATGCAACGGGGCTTGGGATGGCTCCATTTTTGGTGAAACATCCTGTCTTATTGAATAATTGGTTCCAAGTTCGAGAAACTGCATTGTCGCGGATGATTGATTTAGCAGAGCTTTCTAAGGAAAAGGTTGAAAGATTAATTGAGCTTGCATCTAGAGTTAAAGCC
Organism: uncultured Alphaproteobacteria bacterium; assembly: GCA_902537415.1. Classification (GTDB taxonomy): domain Bacteria; phylum Pseudomonadota; class Alphaproteobacteria; order Rhodobacterales; family Rhodobacteraceae; genus CACIJG01. Next base: position 27,279 of record CACBBC010000008.1, read on the forward strand.
TTTATTCACTCTTGGAATACTGACGATGATAGACAGAAGAAAAGAATTGATATTTTAAAAGCTGAGTGGGCATCATTAATAAATGAATTTACTTTAGAAAAATTGTTCAAAATCAATGCTTTAAAAAATATTTTTAATGTTTCTAAAAATTATTCGACAGAATGCCAAGAGCTAATCGTTTCATTGTTTTTGGAAGTTGGTGGAGATCTGATTGACGGGCTTGATCTATGTTTAGAGAGCACCAAATTGCCTATGCTCTACCCTAAAATGAGAGTGCATGAGTTAGCTGACTTAATAAAGAAGAACTTCTCTTGGGCTTTGAAGATAGATTTTTCTTTAAAAGAAAATCAATCAAAATTTTGGTACGTTTCAGAAGAAAAGTTAGAGCCAAGATTGGGGAACAGATATGAAGAGGAAGGCCAGGATTTAGAAAGGCCTTTAGATATTGCTAGGAGGGTGTATTCTTTGCATGCCGATCTTGGAGGTTTCCACGATGATATGATCGTAGCAGAGTTTTTAATGAAACACCCTGAACATCGATTTATTATTCGCAGGATACAAACGAATGCTTGGGCTCCATACTCCGAAATACACGATAATTTAATTGATGAACATTGCAAACCTATAGATATGCTACGTTGTAAACTATCCTTTTTTGGCGCGTCTAAATTTGATCCGAAATCAGACAGATGGGTTAGAGTAAATTTATTTCAAGGAGCACCTCTAAAAAACGAGCTTAATGACCAAAAAAATGACGATTGGTGGATGCCTACACTCGAATACTCCTAATGGATCTTTCTTTTTCGGAGCTTAAAGACTTAGTATTTAACGCAAGTATGGGTAGCAACCTTCCTGCTGGTGTCTGTGAAGATTTATCGTTTGGTGTTACCTTTCTAGAGTCACGTTCTTTGCCCGGTGGCAAAGAGCTTTTATATTCCCTAAAATGTGAACGGCACCCACCCGTATCACCTCAAAAGAACGGTGTAAGTCTTATTTTTAGCAATTCACGAGCAATTTTCGAAGGTCTTAGCGCAATTGATTTGCTTGTTTCAGAGGCTTGTAAAAGTGTGATATTGAAAGATATTGACTCTTCGATGCTTTTGGTAGGACTAGCCTCTAACTATTATGGTTTTAGTTTTAGTTTCCATAAAAATAAAGAAATATGTGCTGCACTTTTTAATGATCAACTTAATTGGGAAAACGACAACTACAGACTTAGCAACGATATAGAGATACGCTTAAACAATCGTGAGCTGAATAATCCATTAGCTAAACGCTCAAGAATGTTGTTAGATGACAATGTATTCAAAGAACTTTCTAATCTAGCATCTAACATGCTGGTTCCCGAAAGCGAACTATCTCGAAAAACGGGAGCAGGGGCTGGAAATATAGATAATGATTAATTGTGTTAGTTAAAATTACCTAAGCCTTGTAACAATGGCGCAAAATTTTGAAGCACACCAGGAAGTGACCTTATATCTTCAACTACTCCGTCTTTTGCAGATACGATTGCAGAAAACAAGTCATTTCGATCCTGTGATATTTCATCAATTGAAAGACTATTAGATCCATCATAATCAATATTAGCCATTAACGTTTGGGTAATTAGAGGCAAAAAAGGTACAATTGCAACATACACTCCAAATGTGGTAGTCTTATCTAGGTCATCATTAGTATTTTGGCCTAAGAGAACTGAAACCAAGCTTAGGGAACGAAGTCCTCTATTGAGTTCAGCTCGGTGAAGTCTCTTGTCTTTGTTTACATCTAAAAACTTAAACAAATCTTGTAGGCATTTATCCTGCTCTGGATTCTTGCACGATTGAACTACTGAGCTGTCTAGTAAGCTAAGTAATTCTCCATATTTGCTCTCTATTATAGGGTCATTACTTTCACATTTATAATATATTGTGTCTTGTGTTTGTTGGTTCTTAAGAAAACTATAATCAGAACCATCCCATCCCTCGGGAGGATATCTTTCTACAAGTTGACCTTTATCTATTTGGTAAAAGTAATTAAAATTTGGATTATTATCAACTGTCTGGAATGAAGTCCAATTTTCTATATTTTTTGGAAACACAAAATTAAATTCAACTTGAGAGTCATCCTCATAGATATAGCCGTTGGTTCCAATAAAGAGTGCGTATTTTTCAATCGAAAAATTACAAGACTTACCTGACCAAAAGCCTTGGTACTGCATTGGAATATTGTTTGAGAAACTGGTCGCTGGTATTAATATCCAGAGAGACAATAAAATAAATAATTTAATACCACTTTTAAACATGATAAACCCCTGCGAGAACAATCTTGCCTTGATCTTATATGTTTTTATAAGAGTTGTAAATCGGAGGCTATTATAGACCAAAAGCAATGGGAAAATTTTATATCTTTCCATCTATAGCTGGTCTACGAAATATAAAGAATGTAAATGTTTTTGTTAATTTTCTTTTTTTTCAAAGCTGATAAATTTCTGCTAAACTTTCAAGGAAATATTTTGGAGGAATGAATGTCTATTGAGTTAATTATCGCGGTAGTGGTCATCTTAGGGCTACTATTTTACCTAATTTCAATCTACAACAAACTAATATCTCTTAAGAATAGGGTCGATAATGGTTGGGCGCAAATTGATGTCCAACTTCAAAGGCGCTACGACTTAATTCCTAATTTAGTAGAAACAGCTAAAGGTTATATGAAGCATGAGAAGGAAACCTTGAAGATGGTTATAGACGCCAGAAATTCTGCCAATGATGCAGCAAAAGCAGCATCCGGTAACCCGTCTGATCAAAACGCAATTAAAGATCTTCAAGCTAGTGAACAGAAGCTTCAAGGGGCTATGATGAGTTTTCAAGCGTTAGCAGAAAGTTACCCTGACTTAAAAGCAAATACTAATATGCTGGCCCTGCAGGAGGAATTAGCTACGACAGAAAACAAAGTTGGATTTTCAAGGCAGGCATTTAATGATGCTGTAATGCAATACAACACAGGAATTGAGGTATTTCCTAACTCTCTTATAGCAAACCAGTTTAAGTTTACTCAGGCAACTGAATGGCAAATCGAGGACCAAGAAGCCAAAAAGAATGTAAAAGTCACTTTTTAATATAGTCAAATGAACTTTTTTGAGCAACAAGATAAGGCCAGATCTAAAACCACTAGATTGGTAATAATGTTTTTAATAGGCATTATTGCTCTAGGGATAATTGCTTTTGTGGCTATATTTGTGGGTTACATATTTATTCTTGAAGACGGTTATAATGTTGAACAGGAAGCCTTCACTGTTGCCAGCTTTTCTACTATATTGTTGGTGATTATTCTTCTACTATCAACGTTGATTAAGATTGCTCAGCTCCGTAAGGGAGGAGGGCCTCAGGTAGCTAAGGAGTTAGGAGGTATTCTTCTGGAGGAGAGTAACCTCGATAAGATAGAAGGAGTGTCACAACACCAAATTAAAGTTTTAATGAATATAAACAAGGAAATGGCTTTAGCGTCGGGAGTTCCAGTTCCTAATTTATATTTAATTGAAGATAAAGGTGTGAACGCTTTTGCCGCCGGCTATACACCATTAAATTCTGTGATAGGAGTAACGTCTGGCGCTATTAACTCTCTAAATAGAGAAGAATTGCAAGGTGTAATAGCTCATGAATATAGTCATATTTTAAATGGTGACGTTAAAATTAATCTTCGTTTTGCAGGTATTTTATTTGGGCTCACTGTTATTTTTTATATAGGAGAATTTTTGTTGAGGCTCTTGGGAAGGGGAAGAAGACGCTCAAGTAAAAAGGGAGGAGGAGGCATTGCGGGAATAGTGATTATCATTGCGATAGCTTTTTTTGTGATCGGTTTAATCGGCAGACTTTTTGCAAACATTATTGGAAGTTTGATATCTAAACAAAGAGAATTTTTAGCCGATGCATCAGCAGTTCAATTTACTAGAAATCCAAATGGAATAGCAAATGCATTAAACAAAATTCGTTCTAAATTTGGATCAGTGGTAAGGAGTGCATCAAGTAGTAACTTTAGTCATATGTTTTTCGGCATTCCATCAAAATCGTCTGGCTTTAGTGCAGTTTTTGGTACTCACCCACCCCTAAAAGATAGAATTCAAAGAATAGACCCTAATTTTGATTTTTCTAAAACCTATATTGAACAAAAATTAAAAGATAAGCAGCCCAAAAAAATCAAACGAAATAATAAGGGCTTTATTGAAAATGTTGCAGGAGCAGTAATAGCAACGCAAGTGGGTAATGTCCAGGCAGTGAACATAAAGAACGCAGGTGAAATTCTTAAAAAAATACCAGATAAGCTCTTAAGTGCTGCATCAAAAAAAACAGAAGTAATTCCTTTACTGTATTCATTAATAATAGCAGGGTCAAAGGAGACAAAACTAATAAGCACTATTCAAGAGAGAATTGTCTCTGAAAAGCACGGAAAAGAACTTTCAATTAACGCTCTGAAAAATAAAACTGATGCGATGAGACAATTAGATATCAGTTTGCGGTTACCACTTTTGAATTTAATTATTCCATATATAAAGCAGTTGTCTGAAAATGAGAGAGAAAAGGTAATGTTTTGTGCCAGAGGTCTCTCATTGGCAGATGGAACAATTTCTACTTTTGAAATAGCAATATTACAAATCTTAAAGTCCGCATTAAATGATAAGGATGAGAATTTCGGGTCGAACAATATTGAAAATGAATGTAGGTCGTTCTGTACCGTAATTAGTTTTATAGCTAGTAAGGGTAAGATGTCGAAGATAGAGACTGAAAAAGCAGTTGAAAAAGGGTTAAGTGTCTGTAAAGACTCACCAATTTTTTCAAATGTCTCTGACAAGCTTATTCATTACAACGAGGTGAAGCCCGAAGATGTCTTGAAAGCATTAAATACGCTGTCAAATTCTTCATTCAAGAAAAAAGAGGTATTTCTTAATGCTTTTTCTGAAACTATAAATTTTGATAAAAAAGTAACAACGCAAGAAAAAGAGTTGCAAATCGCAATTTTTGAGTCGTTAGGGTGCCCTCACCCTAAAGTTTAAAACAATATTTTTTTAAATGTCATATAAAATATTTAATTAAATATTAAATGCAAAAAGCAAAGGAATAGATGTATGGCTGATGAACACGATCGATCGATAATGGAAAATCTCTATTGGTGGGGTATACCAACTTTATTTAGATGCCCACAAGAAAAACCCACCGGCAGTGATATTTCATTGGTGGGCGTTCCACATTCCACAGGAAATGGGACAACGGAAAGAGACCAACATCTGGGGCCAAGAGCGCTTAGGAATATCTCAGCAATTGGCCGACGAGCACATTTAGATTTTGGAATAAATCCTTGGGATATTGCAAAAATTATTGACGCGGGTGACGTACCTTTCCCAAAGGCAAACGATAATGAAGATTGTATAGCGCAAATCACTAATTTTTTTAAAACAATAGATAATGCCAACTCTAAACCTATCTCTATTGGGGGTGACCATTCCATAACTGGTGGGATAATTCAAGCTCTTGGAAACGGCAATCTTTCGGCTGGGAAGCCTGTTAGTTTGCTGCATTTAGATGCGCACACCGATGTTTTTACAAAGGTCGATCATTTTTTAGGTTCAAAGAAGTCTGCCGCGCATTGGGGCGCTTATCTTGCTGATCAGGGTGATGTTGATCCAAAATCATCTGTGCAAATTGGTTTAAGAGGACACCCACGTACATTGGACTGGCTGGAACCAAGTTATGAGTACGGATACAATGTTGTCACAATGAAAGAATTTAGGGAGAGGGGTCTTGAATCTGTGATCACTCAAGCAAAAAAAATACTCGATGGAAGGCCTGTATATATCACGTTTGATCTTGATTGTCTTGATCCAACTATAGCACCTGCTGTTGCAAATTTGGAAGCAAGCTCTAGAGGCTTCGATATAGATGAAGCAATAAGTTTAGTAAGGCTCACAAGAGGCATGAATGTCATTGGTGGAGATATTGTTTGTATGATGCCAACAAAAGATAGTCCAAATAATATAACTGCACATACAGCTATGGCTATAATGTTTGAGATGATATGTGTAATGGCCGAAAACAATAAAACTTCAAAAATGTGAAGTCATTTTTTGTTTTTTTCAAGAATTTGACTAACTATATATCAAGAGTACTATGGAGATTAAGATGATAATAAGGTTCTTAACGTTTGCTGTGTATGCTTTTTCGTTTTTCACCCTAGTGGGTGCTGGAGGGTTGCCAACCTCAAACTCAGGTGGAACATCTTCAAGTAGTGGTTCATCCTCAAATAGTTATTCAGGGGGTACCAGTAACTCTTTACCAAACCCCTTAACCGCGCTTGAATTAAAAAATGGTCTAAATATGGTGCAATCACTTGTATATGGAAAAAAATATAAAAAGGCTGAAATTAAATTAATTTCATTGGAGGTAAAATTTCCACAAAACGCAGACATTCAGAATTATTTGGGCTTTGTTAGTCGTAAAATGAATAAATTAGGGAAAAGTGATGCTTACTACAAAAAGGCACTTCAATTAAACCCAATGCACAAAGGAGCCTTAGAGTATCAAGGCGAGTTATTTCTACAGTACAAAAATTTAGAAAAGGCAAATGCTAATCTGAAGTTGCTTGAACGAATTTGCGGTGTAAACTGTGACGAGTATAAAGATTTAAAAAAAGCTATTGAAGATTTTAAGTAAGATAAAAATTAAATATATTTTCATGACATAATATTGTTTAAAGCTTGAAAATTTTATATCGAGGTTGTTATGTGTGGGATAGTTGGTCTGTACGCAAAAAAAGAGAATATATCTGCAAATTTAGGGCTTCATTTATCAAAAATGCTTGAAAGTATGAGCGATAGAGGTCCCGATAGTGCTGGATTAGCGATTTTTGGGAAGCCAATTGCAAAGAGAGCTAAAATAATGGTTCAGTCTCAGTCCCCCGAGGATGATTTTCAAAAGCTAAAAAAGTTTTTATCTACTAAGAAAGAAATATCCTTCAGTTTTGAAACTCATTCCACACATGCAGTCATAAAGCTTGACGTGAAGCAAAAAGATAAGGTTGTCAATCTAATAAATGATACCTTCCCCAATTTGAGAATATTAAGTGTTGGTAAAAAAATGGAAATTTATAAAGAGGTAGGCAGGCCTGCTGAAGTAGTAAAAAGATTTGAAATAGCTAAAATGAAGGGTTCCCACGGTATTGGGCACACCCGTATGGCAACAGAATCTGCAGTTACAACACTTGGCGCACATCCATTCTCCACCGGTGAAGATCAGTGTTTGGTACATAATGGGTCGCTATCAAATCATAACTCTCTTCGAAGAGAACTAATGAGAAAAGAGATGACTTTTGAAACAGAAAATGACTCTGAGGTAGCTGCCAGCTTTATTACTTACGGAATGAATAGTGGAAAAACGCTTAAAGAAGCTTTGGAAAGCGCCCTTGTGGAGCTTGATGGTTTTTATACGTTCGTTGTTGGTACGGAAAACGGTTTTGGCGTTCTAAGAGATCCGATCGCTTGCAAGCCCGCTGTACTGGCAGAGACCCCTGACTATGTAGCTTTTGGGTCCGAGTATAGAGCCTTAACGTCTTTACCAAAAATAGAAAAGGCTAAGGTCTGGGAGCCAGAGCCCGCTACTGTTTATTTTTGGGGACATTGAAAATGAATATTCTTGATTTTAATAAATTGTCTTTGAGAGACATTAATAAGGTTTTGCAAGAATCTGATAAAAATAGCTTTTTTTCTATTAGAAATCCAAAAGGAAGCCACGCGTTAGCTGTTGGTATTAATAAACAGATTACTGTGAAAGTTATTGGTAGTGTTGGATATTACTGCGCAGGAATGAATAAATTTTCTGATATCAAAGTTGAAGGATCAGCTGGCCCAGGGTTAGGCGAAAATATGATGTCAGGTAACATTCATGTTACCGGTGATGTAAGCCAGTATGCAGGAGCTTCGGGACATGGGGGAAGTATCCTAGTCGAAGGAAATGCCTCTTCAAGATGTGGTATTTCAATGAAGGGTGTAGATATCATTGTAAAGGGAAATGTTGGCCACATGTCTGCCTTTATGGCACAGAAGGGGAATTTGGTTATTTTCGGTAATGCTGGACATGCTTTAGGGGATAGCATATACGAAGCCAATATATATGTCGCAGGTGAAGTTGCCTCTTTAGGTGCAGATTGTATTGAGAAAAAAATGACAAAAAAGCATCTTAGTAAATTAGAAAATATTTTATCAAATGCTAATGTTTCTGATTATAATCTTGATACCTTTAGGCGCTTTGGATCTGCTCGTTCACTTTATAACTTTAATGTAGATAATGCTAAAATATATTAGGAAAATTACGTGAAAAAAAATTCAATAACAGAACCAAGAACTTCGCATACTTTCGATGCATACACAAACTCTGAAATTAGAAGAGCAGCTGAGACTGGTATATATGACATAAGGGGAGGGGGATCTAAAAGAAATTTACCAAACTTCGATGATTTATTATTTCTTGGAGCTTCAATTTCTAGGTATCCTTTAGAGGGCTACAGAGAATCTTGCAATACAAAAGTGATCTTGGGTGACCGATTTAGTTCTAATCCTCTTAATCTTGAAATTCCAATTACTATAGCAGGAATGAGTTTTGGAGCTCTATCCGCACAAGCAAAAGAGGCTTTAGGAAGAGGTGCTAGTTTAGTTGGAACGTCAACAACAACAGGTGATGGAGGAATGACAAAAGAGGAAAGAGGTCACTCAAAACAGTTAGTCTATCAACTTCTTCCTTCTAGATACGGAATGAACCCTGATGACCTTAGAAAGGCAGATGCAATCGAAATCGTTGTGGGTCAGGGTGCAAAGCCAGGTGGTGGAGGAATGTTACTTGGTCAAAAGATAAACGATAGAGTTGCAGAAATGCGAACGCTGCCAAAAGGAATTGATCAAAGATCACCATGTAGGCATCCTGATTGGACAGGGCCAGACGATATGGAGATAAAGATACTTGAATTGAGAGAAATTACTGGATGGAAGGTTCCTATTTTTGTAAAAGTTGCCGGTTCCAGGCCATATTATGATGTAGCTCTAGCTGCTAAATCTGGTGCCGATGTCGTAGTTGTTGACGGAATGCAAGGAGGTACAGCAGCGACTCAAGAGGTATTTATCGAAAATGTAGGTATGCCTACGCTGGCGTGTGTGAGGCCTGCTGTAAGAGCATTGCAGGAATTAGGCTTGCATAGAAAGGTACAGCTCATTATTTCAGGAGGAATAAGGAATGGTGCTGATGTAGCAAAAGCATTGGCTTTAGGTGCTGATGCAGTATCTATTGGATCTGCTGCATTGATTGCACTTGGAGATAATGATCCCAGGTATCAGAAAGATTATGAAAAATTAGGTACAACAGCTGGTTCTTTTGATGATTGGCACGAAGGTCTCGACCCTGCAGGAATAACTACTCAAGATAAAAAACTGGCTAAGCGTTTAGACCCTAAGCTAGGGGGAAGGCGGTTGGCAAATTATCTTAACGTAATGACAATGGAAGCGCAAACCATTGCAAGAGCTTGTGGTAAAAATGATCTTAGAAACTTAGAACCAGAAGATCTATGCGCTTTAACGGTGGAGTCCGCTGCGATGGCTGGAGTGCCATTAGCTGGAACCAACTGGATCCCTGGCACTTAATTATTCTAGAAAACTTTTTCTAATTTGCTCCAAAGTTTCCACTTCATTAGTTGGCTTATCCCACCTAATTCTTTTGAACCTAGGAAAACGTAAAGCAATTCCCGACTTATGTCTGTTGCTCAAAGACATTTCATCGAATGCAATCTCTACGACTAGTGTTTTTTCAACCTCTCTAACAGGTCCAAATCGGTTTATAGTTTTTGTTCTTACAAATTTATCTAATTTATTTAACTCTTCATCGCTAAAGCCGGAGTATGCCTTGCCTATAGGCACAAGTTCCTTTTCTTTGTTGAAGACACCAAAAGTATAGTCTGAGTAAAAAGAACTCCGCTTTCCATGTCCTCTTTGTGCATACATGATTATCGCATCTACATTCTTTGGATTTCTTTTCCATTTAAACCATTTGCCGCGCGGTCTCCCAGCAATGTAAGGACTGGAAACTAATTTGATCATCACGCCTTCATGTATTTGTTTGTTGGATATATCTCTTATTTTGTCTAAAAATCTCCAGTCTTTAAAATCAATTGTTTCCGATAAAAACATAGGAGATCTATTCGTGCTAAAATAGGAATTCAGAACTTTTTTCCTTTCAATTAGCGTTTTATCTCTTAAATCATCGCCGTTGAAAAACAAAACATCATATACCTTTATAAAACATGGATTTTTTTTTATAAACTTTTCTGAAGGAGCTTTTTTGTTAAGCCTTTGCTGAAGATCGTTAAATGTTTTTGGATCATTGTTAATTCCAGCGAGTAATTCTCCATCTAGTACAAAATTACCTTGTATTGTCTTAATTATTTCTGGAAAAGAATTAGAAACTTCATCACCTGTCCTTGAATAAAGGCGACATCCTTCACCATGGCTTACAATTTGAACTCTAATTCCGTCCCATTTATATTCAGCAACGAAATCTTTTGGATTTGCTGTTACCAAATCTTTTTCCATCACAAGCGGATGAGCAAGCATCATTGGATGAAAAATGTCATAAATTGAAATTTTCGGTTTACTACCCTTATTCTCAAGCCACAAAAACAAATTAATGTAAGGAAAGTGTAACCCATGCCAAATCTTTTCAATTTCATCAAGATCAACGTCGCCATAATTTGCTAGTGCTTGCTTTACCAGCCTGCTTGATACCCCAATGCGCAAGCCTCCTGTAAAAAGTTTAATGAAAGCCCATCTCTGATCACCAGTACTAATGTTAAGAATATTAATTATATAGTTTTTAAGCTCATCAGTTTTAGCCTTTTTTAGGTTTTCAAACAAATAAGAAAGTCTTGGCATATTGCCACTTTTTTCTTGGTCCCATAACAGCGATATAGTTTCAGCTAAATCACCTACATAGTCGTAAGATAGTTCAAATAAGTGTTCGTCTTGCTTTTCTTTGATTAAATCTTTAAAGAATGAAGCTTTTATGTTTTTAAAGTTAAGTGAACCGGTAAGTGCTGCCAAAGCATAGCCTCGGTCGGGGTCAGGTGTCGAGCTAAAATACTGTTCTAATAGTGCTAGTTTTCTGTTCCTTGAGCTTGTCAAAATAAGATCTGATAGTAAATTCGAAAAAGCTTTCATTATAGTTCGTTTCTTTCATCTCTATGTTGAAGAGAAAGCGGCTCAGCTTGAATTCCGATTTTCTCGCACCAATATTTCAGAGCATCTTCTCTTCCGTGTGTTATCCAAACTTTTTGTGCACCAGTCTGTTTAATGGTATTGGTGAGCTCATTCCAATCGGAATGATCCGATATAACAAGAGGAATTTCAATTTGGCTTTGCTTAGCGCGCTGTTTGACTTGCATCCAACCTGAAGCATAACATCTCGTAATATTTTCAAAACGTCGTGACCATCTATCCTTGAGTGCAGAAGGGGGTGCTACAATGATTTTCCCTTTAAAATCTTTTTTGTTGTCTAAAGTAGCCTTTCTTAGAGTGCCAAGCCTAATTCCCTTGCTTTGATAAAAATCACACAATTTATCCATTGATCCATGAACAAAAATATCATCTGAAAAACCTGCCTCTCGAAGAAGCCAGATAATCCTTTGTGCCTTGCCAAGTGAATAAGCTCCAATTAAGAATGTATTTTCTCTATGTTTGGAAATATTGTCTAGCAATCGCTCAATTTCCATTTCTGGTTTATTAAATTTAAATATTGGCAATCCGAAGGTAGCCTCGGTAATAAGCAAATCACATGGAACGACCTCAAAGGGATCTAAATGTCGATCTAAAATTGTTTTATAGTCCCCAGTAACCACAATTCTATCCTTTGGTGTTTCTAATAAAACTTGTGCGCTTCCCAATATGTGTCCCGCAGGATAGAGCGTAACGCTTATCTTTCCTATTTTCACCGAATGCCCATATTTAATTGTTTGAAAACTGCTTGCACAGTTCTCTCCGTATCTAATTTTCATAATCTCAGAGGTTTCAGGAGTGCAGAGTACATGCTTGTGACCTGCTCTTGCGTGATCAGCATGCCCATGGGTTATTATTGCCCTTTCTACAGGAAAAAAAGGGTCTATATATGTATCGATGTCTTTAATATAAAGTTTGTTATCAATAGATATCATATTTAGAAAGATTAGTTATTACGGTAAGTTTTAAACATAATCCAATTGACATGTGGCTCAAGAAAAAAGGTTGGTCTTTATATGACCATCAAATTGAAACCTTAAACTTGATTAAGAAGGGGTTTGATGTAATTTTACATGCTCCAACGGGCGGGGGTAAGACAATTGGTGGTTTCATGCCATCGATAGATGATTTTGTAAATAATAATTACAAAAGTCAGGAATTCCATACTTTATATATATCACCTTTAAAAGCCTTAACAACTGATGTTAAAAGAAATTTACTCAATCCTATCAATGATTTAAAAATAAATATTAAAGTAGAGACACGAACGAGTGATACGTCAACATATAATAAAGCTATGCAAATTAAGAAGCCTCCTAATTTTCTTATGACAACTCCGGAGTCATTCGCACTTCTAATGGCAAGGACGGATATCATTAATTTGTTTAAGAATTTAAAATTTGTTATTATTGATGAATTACATACATTTTTCGATTCAAAAAGAGGGCACTTATTAAGCTTAAATGTAGCAAGGCTACGATCTATTAAACCATTTCAAGTAATTGGGCTCTCAGCTACTTTGAAGAATACTAATCTTGCTAAAAAATATCTTTCAAATAATAAGAAAACAAAGCTTGTTAGTACTCATTCAAAGGTCACACCAGAAATTGCGATATTAAATTCAGGAAATAGAATTCCTTGGTCGGGCCATTCTCCTAGATATGCTCTTTCAGAAATATATTCAGAAATACTTAAATTTAAGTCATCTATTCTTTTTGTAAACACACGAGCTCAGGCAGAAATATTATTTGAAAGTCTCTGGGCAATCAACAATAAAAATAGAAAAATAGCTATTCATCATGGAAGTCTAGAAAAAGAGCTTAGGAAAAAAGTAGAAAAGGAAATAGTAGAAGGGCATGTAGAGTGTGTAGTTGCCACCAGTTCATTAGACTTGGGACTTGACTGGGGTAATATTGACTTGGTTATGCAGATAGGAGCTCCTAAAGGTGTTGCAAGGTTGGTCCAGAGAATTGGTAGAGCAAATCATACGATCAATACTCCTTCAAGAGCTATTTTAGTTCCAACTAATTGTTTTGAATATGTAGAATGTATTGCTGCAAAAAAATGTGTGGAGTTAAATTTTCTAGAAGATGAAATATATTCTGAGGGATCTTTAGATGTACTTGCCCAGCATATTGTTGGTGTTGCAATTTCCCAAAGATTTAAAAAAGAAGATCTATACAAACAAATTAAAGAAGCATGGCCATACAGAAATCTTAAATTTGAGGATTTTGAAAAAACTCTTTCATTTGTTGAAAATGGAGGTTATTCCCTTCAGGCTTATGAAGAGTATTCACGGTTGAGGAGGGATGGAGAATATTATGAAATTAGGGATAAGTCACTAGTCACAAAATATAAAATGAATGTTGGAACTATTGTTGAAGCGGAAATGTTGCGTCTTAGGGTAGGCAATAGATATTTAGGAAATATTGAGGAGTGGTTCATTAGTGGTTTATCAGCAGGGGACACATTCATATTCGGCGGAAAGAGGCTGATGTTTGAGAAAGTTATTGGTAATATCGCATATGCTAAAATAACTGCCCTCGAGCATCAAAAAATACCATCTTTTAAAGGAGGAAATTTGCCACTGTCGACCCATCTCTCAAGATCCGTAAGAAAGATTTTTTCTAAACGACTTGATGCAGTAGATCTTCCTGATAGTTTAAAAAAATGGTCAGAGCTGCAGACAAAGTTTTCTTCCTTCCCAAAAGAGAATGAATTCCTTGTCGAAACCTTTAAGAGAAAAAAGGGTAAGCAGGAAAAATATTATATGGCAGTTCACCCATTTGAAGGAAGAAACACGCACCAAACTCTAGGATTCCTTATTCTAAGACGAATTAAAAAGCTTGGCGTGCAACCATTTGGATTTGTTGCAAATGATTATTCTATTTTATTTTCATTTTCTAAAGAAATTGAAGACATCGACTTCCTTTTTTCTCAAGATATTTTAATCGAGGATTTATATGAATGGTTAGAAGAAACTCCATTAATAAAAAGATTATTTAGAGAAATCGCTATAATTTCCGGATTAATTTATAAAAATCTTCCAGGCAACCAAAAAACGGGTAAACAAGTGACCTTTAATACTGACTTGATTTATGAAGTATTAAGAAAGCATGAGCCGCATCATATATTATTAAAAATCACTACAGAAAATGCTAAGAAAGACCTAGTTGATCTTGATAGGCTTTCCACGTTTTTATTCAGAATTAAAAACAAAATAAAGATAAACAAACTCAATAGAGCATCTGCTCTAGCCTTCTCTTTACTCTTTGAATATCATAAAGAGACACCAGATAAAAATGAACTAGATAATTTTTACTTAGAGAAGCTAGAGAACGAATTGCTCGAAGAAGTCAATGCATTATAAGGACGTTATTTTTGCTAATAAAAAGTTCTCCTTCTTTGCAAATGGTGAACTTTATTGGCCAAGTAAAAAGACTTTGATTATTTCTGATCTACACTTTGAAAAAGGTTCGTCTTTCACTGAGTCAAATCAGTATATTCCACCTTTTGATACTATTGAGACACTTAGACAACTTTCAAATTTTATACACAATCATCCTGTCGAAAAGATAATTTTTCTAGGCGATTTGATCCATGACAAATTAGCTTTTCAAAGGATGACTGCAAAATCAAAAAAACTTTTTTTTAAAATCCTTGAAAATATCGATTGTACCTTAACCGTTGGTAACCATGATAATATTAGTTTTCTAAAAGATATTGGATTAACCTTAACTGACAAGATTGTTATTGATGGTATTTGTTTCAGCCATTACCCATCAATTGATCAGAGGTTTTCTGTTTTTGGTCACTATCATCCAAAAGTTAAGCTTATAATTAATGCTAGAGGAATTTGGGTTGCATGCTTTGTATTAAATAAAGAAAGAATATTGATGCCATCATATGGTTACTATACGGGAGGCCTTTCTATAAAGAGCGTACAAATACAAGAGTTATTTGATGCCCAATACGAAATTTTTCCTTTAGCGAAAGAGAAAATTTACAAGCTGAGTTTAAAAAAATAATTTCTCTTTATTTAAACCGTTAATTGCCGATGGAAGAACAACACGGACATGATGACGTATTTATTATTTTAAGAGATTGTGGTCTTTGCATTATTCCTGTTCCAATGCTTGTTAAATTATCTTTTTTAATAACCTTGTTGAATTCACCTCTTTTCTTTGCACCAGACCATCCAGTATAAATTTCAAGTTTCATATCAGAATAAGAAATATCAATTTCAACTGAGCTTTTTCCAGTTGCTTTCCACATATCGTAGAGATATCCATCCCTTTTGACCTTAACAGCAGATAAGTCTGGTATCTTTTTTATAAATATCTTACAAGGACTATTCTCCTTACTTTTATTTGCTTCTTTAAGTTTTATATGTAATGTTTGGCTGTTAGGGTCGTTGAATGCCTGCTCGACTAAAATATTTGGAAAGTCGACACCTTCAAGCGTTGGAGCATCGAATTTTTCTAAATTAGGGTTTCTAAATAGGTTTGACCATGCACCTGATTTCCCAACTTCAGCCATCATAGCCAGTGCAGCCCATTGTCCTCTTGGCCATTTTTCATTCAAATTAAACCAATAACCAAAGTTTATATTATTCTCCCCAAACCATCGCGGCTCAAAGTGTTCTTCAGCAAAAGCTCTCAAACGCATTTCTACTGTTGTATCCCCAAATTCCTTTGCACAGGCTAACCCAAGAGCCATAAATCGTGGTTCAGGCTTCATTTTTATTTCTTTGTTGATATTGTCCCAACCAAGTTTTTTAACCGCTGTTCGATATAAAAACTCCGCAAAAATTGGATCTTGAGGCATCATATAAAAGGCTATTGTCAATCCATTAGATGGTCCAGCTGCATGAATATGATCTATCAATGGATCATAATAGATTGGTGTCCATTCTAGCGCTCCTGAACTATCAAAGCCGTAATACTTATCTTTCGTATGTTCTACCCATTCTGGATAAACAGAGTGTGTATTTTTTTGAAAAATTGCATCATAAAGTTGAAGACCTAATCCTGCTGCCGATAAGCAATATGGCCATATTTTTGTATTTTCACAATGTGGGCCCATTCTGTTTTTTGTCCATTGTGAAGATAAATGTTCAACTAATCTATGTTGTGTCCAATCAAACTTCGATCTATCGACCCCAGCTACCTGGAAACTTGAACCCCATGTGTCTTCGCCGGTCGTGTAGACATGTAAGCTTTGGATCAAATTTAGCCAACCTTTAAAAAATAAATTTCCATCTGCACCAATTGGATCTTTCTGTAGACCCCAAGGCTCAATGCCGTTTGCAACCCAGCCTGGAGTATCATATTTTCCTACCAAGTGATCTGGTATCCAAAGATCTATCCATTCTTGAGGATATTTGCCTCGATTAGGATCAGGGCCAATTTGGGTTAACCAATCGTAAGCAGCCCAAAAGGTAAGATGTCGTTCACTCAAACCTTTTAAAATGAAAGCATACACTTCTCGCCATGCTGGTGTAACATCCGTCATCAATCCGAGTGCGTAGCTAGACTCAGAAAGATCAAATCTAGCAAAATTCAATACTGGGGGGTTAGATGTTTTATCCCACCAATCTAAGGGTTCGCCGTCTTCAGACCAATCATCATTAATTGAAACTTTCCTGTGTAAAAAAGTTAACCAGCCAAGCGTTTTATCATTTAATGATGGAAGACTTTCAATATTCATACTGAATTTTAACATAAATAAAAAAATAGTGGTAAGTTTCTATTTGAAACTAGTTCATTCCTTTCGCATTTAATTGGCACTCAATGCTTGCTTATATATAAAATTTGTATGAAAATCGTCCATAAAGAGAACTTTAGTAATTATAAATGGAAAACGAGCTTTTAATTAATAAAAGATATGTTAAGGGTCTAAGGCTAGCCTCGGTAACCTTGTTTGGCTTGTACCTAATTGGTTTTCTAAATATAACTTTTGTCCCTGCCACACAAATATTATTTGTAAAACAGATGGCCACCATCCTTATGGTAACAGGTTTTATTGTTTTTGGTGCAATAGCAACGCTTATTGGGAGCGATAATTATAAAATTTGTTTGTTTTTTGCGGTAGCGATGCAAATCGCTTTTCCTCTAGTTTTTGGTGCGCTCATAAATTATGAATTTTCAATGATAAATGGTAATGAACTTTTTGGGGGCAGGTTGATGGATTATGCATTTATCGGTGCTGCAGGACCAATGGTTGTATCTGTTTTATTTGCAAGATTTTATCTTTCAATATTTTTTGTAGTTTACAATTTTCTTCTCGCTCTTTTTCAGGCCTACAATACGATAGCAATTGAAAATACCTTTTTTTCATTTGATTACAATGAGATAGCAACAAATATTAATGCAATTAATGGAGGTATTTTTTCTCAGAATTTAACTTATTTGCTGGTCGTTGCAGTCGGTTTGATCACATTAGCCTGGGTTATCGAAAGTAACCTAAGAGAGGCAACCCTCCAGGAAAGGTCAAATAATATATTAGGTAGATATTTTTCACCCGAAGTAAGAGATGAGATTGAAAAAAATAAGCTTGATTTCAATCAAAATTCTGAAAAAGAACAAAACATAGCGGTAATGTTTACCGATATATCCGACTTCACAAAGCTATCTGAAGGCTTAGAACCTAAGGACGTACTCAAGCTTCTGTCAGAGTATCAAACTAAAATGGTTGCCGCTGTTTTTCAAAACGGTGGTTCTGTAGATAAGTTTATTGGTGATAGTGTGATGGCGACTTTTGGCACGCCGGTTTCTAGAGGAAATGATGCACAAAATGCACTTAATTGCATAAGGCAAATGCAGATTTCAATGCGAGAATGGGAGAAAGAACGTTCAGATAAAGATTTGCCTGTTATAAAGCATAGAGTAGGAGTGCACTATGGATCATGCTTTGTTGGAAACGTTGGAAGTGAAGACCGTGTTGAATTTACTGTCATTGGAGATACTGTGAATGTAGCTAGTAGAATTTGTGAGGCATGTAAAGAGGTGAAATCCGATGTTTTAATGTCTGACGAAGTTAAATTGCGACTCAGTGAAAATTTGCCTACAGAAGAAGTAAAGAATTTTGAGGTTCGGGGAAGAGATAAAAAAATAACACTTCATAAGTTAACTGTATAAGACAGATTTTCTCAAAGAAGTAAATTCTACCTGTTAAATAGATTAATGGCCGACTAATCAAAGATAGATTTTTTTAACTAAACTTTTAATTAATAAATATTTACTAGTATGAAAGCTACTTCAGGCATATTTTTTCTGAACCTTTGTCAAAATCCAGATTAACAAAGCCCCAAATATAAAACACATCAACATAAAAATTAATCGATGCTCAAAAGGCATATCATTCATAAAGGGGTAGGGTAGGCCGGCAATTATTTTACCAACTGGAAAATCACTATTCGGTTGAACAAAAATCTCTAGCCAACCGAAATATCCAAAGTTTATAAAAAAAGCAAATGCTGTAATTCTATAGAAATCAGTAAATGCCTTCTTTAAAATAAATGCATCAAAAAATAAAAGTGCTGGTCCAGCAAAATGCAAATAGATTTCACGAGAAAAGTTTAGTCTTTCTCCTGCATAATTAACCAAAGTTGGATCAATAAAAAAGAGTCCCCAATATAGTACAATTGTAAAGAAGCCCATCAAAGCTGATATAGCAATAAATGGTGTCGCTCTATCAAATATTTTAAAACTAGAAGAAAGAGTTAAAAAGATCAAAGCAACAAAATTCGCTATCAGTGACCACAAAGTAAAAAATCGTAACTGCTTTCCAAATCCGGTCTCCAAAAAAACTTTAGACCCCGAAAAGAAAAAGATATCTAGCACAAAAAAAAGGGCTAAAGATAAACAAGTAATTCTAAAGAGAGTTACAAGCATATGGACTTTCCATTCTCTTTTAAAGAGTTAATAACCGCATCGCATACAATTTTACTTTTTTATTTTAATAGCAAAATAACATATAGAACTATCTTATGATTTGCAATTCTCAACAATAGAGAATTAATATAATGATAGGATACGCAAAGACTATTTTAAGCTTACAAATAATTTTTGAGAATATTTAGTTATGGATCGAGCAAAAACTGTTCTTTATTTTGGGTATGGGTCAAATATGTCAACTCAGTATCTCATAAAAAGAAGAAAAATTATTCCTCATGAGAGCAAAGTTGGGGTTTTAAAAGATTACCAATTAATAATGAATATGGGTGGCCCAAATTTTCTGGAGCCCTCCTTTGCAAATATAAGAAATTGTAAAGGTGTAAAAGTTGAAGGTGTAATACATAGAATTGATAAAGAAGATTTGCAAAAGATAGTGAATACTGAGGGAGAAGATTATAAATTAGTGAAATTATCAGTTTATGTAGAAGGCTTAAGAAAAACAGCATATACGCTTATATATAAAACAGACGAAGCTAAAGATATTCCTCCATCCAAAAGATACTTAAAAATTTTAATAAGCGCCGCTAAAGAAAACAATTTATCACAGAAATATATAGATAGTTTAGAGCGAAGGCCTAGTGTTTATTATCCGATTTTATCCGAGATTTTTTCTTTAAGAGTATATTTATGGGTTTGGTTGAGGACCTAAATTTGGCTCACAACACATAAGTACATTGATATAAATATAGCTCACTCATATAAATTTGGAATAATAAAATCTTTTTTAAAAAGAACAGATAAATATAATAAATTTATCAGGTAATAAAAACAAAAAAGGTTTAAAAATGACTGTAGAAATAGCTAAAACAGATGATGTCTGGACAATTATACACAATCGTCCTGAGGCACGGAATGCGATGGATCCAGAATCAGCTGATGATTTGGTAGAAGCATTTAATGAATTCAATAATAGTGATGCAAAAGTTGGAGTTTTTTATGGAGAGGGAGGAGCATTTTGTGCTGGTTGGGATCTCAAGTATGCTCATACCTTGGGTGAAAGTAGAGAAGAGCTTCACAAGCTAGATTTCCCTATAGGGTCTTCTGAGCCGCCGAGAGGTCCATTAGGGCCATCTAGAATGGAACTGAATAAACCTTTAATCGGTGCTATAGAGGGTCCTGCAGTAGCTGGGGGAATGGAGCTCGCGCTTTGGTGCGATATAAGAATTATGGCAGAGGACGCTTATTTTGGAGTTTATTGTCGCCGTTGGGGTATACCACTGCTTGATGGAGGTACAGTTCGTCTTCCGAGACTTGTTGGTCAAGGGAAAGCACTTGAGATTGCGATGACTGGTCGGAAAGTAACAGCTCAAGAAGCATATCAAATAGGATTATGCGAGAAAATTGTGAATACTGGAAGTACTCGTCAAGAGGCAGAGGCCATGGCACGTGAAATAGCTCGATTTCCTCAGGCAGCAGTATTGGCTGATCGTAGGTCTATAATCGAGACACGGGGACTGACTATCCGAGAGGGTTTGAAGTTGGAATGGATGAATGGAGTAGACGCTAATCCCAAGGAAGGTCTAGCGGGATTAGAGAGGTTCTCAACCGGTGCGGGTCGGCATGGTGATTTCGAGAATATTTAATATTCAATATGTAATCGGAAGTGAAAATCTACCAATTAATGATTTGATCAGCTTAACTCTCTATTTTTTAGGACTCTAAAAAGATGAAATCAAGTAAAAATTCAGGATAAAAAAATGGATATCAATGCTTTTGAAATAAATTTTTCAGATGTTGAAATACAAAACATAAAAACCAAGGTAGCATCCTTCCCATGGCATGAAATGCCTAAAGATGGAGGCTGGTCTTTCGGAACAAATATTGATTATATGAAAAACTTAGCTGACTATTGGACAAAGGAATATGACTGGAAATCTCAAGAAGCCAGATTAAACCAATTTCCTAATTACAAAACAAAAGTAGATGATCTTGATATTCATTTCATAATTAAAAAATCTTCTTCTCCAAAGGCTATTCCGTTGATTTTAATTCATGGATGGCCCGGTTCAATAGTTGAATTTCTTGAAATCATTGATCCACTTTGTGAACCAGAAAAATATGGTAATAATAATGAAGTTTGCTTTGATATTATTGCACCCTCTATTCCAGGTTTTGCATTTTCTGGGAAACCAGAGAATCCTATTGGACCAAGAAAAATTGCTAGCATTTTTAATAAACTTATGACTGAAAAGCTTGGTTATAAAAAATATGTTGCTCAAGGAGGTGATTGGGGGAGTGCAATTTCCACGTGGCTTGGGTTCGATCACTCGAAGAATTGTAAAGGTATTCATATTAACATGCTCCCCGCAAGACATATAGATGGGCCAAAAACGGAGGAAGAAAAAAGTTGGGATAGGCAATTTAGTAAAGATTACGTCTCTCAGAGCGGATATTTTGCCATACAAAGCACAAAGCCTCAAACACTTAGTTACGCTATGATGGATAGTCCTGTAGGTGTAGCTGCATGGATAATAGAAAAATTTTATTATTGGTCCGATTTAGAGGATAGAAGTATAGAACTGACATACCAAAAAGACGATTTATTAACTAATATTATGATCTATATCCTAACGAAATCATTTAATACATCATCCTGGATTTATTATGGCAGAGCCAAAGAAGGGGGACGAATACTCTCTCAGGATGGAAGAAGGGTAGAGGTTCCAACTGGATGCGCTGTTTATCCAAAAGAGTTTTTAACATGGCCTCCTAAGTCATATGTTGAAAGGCTTTTTAACTTGGTTCATTGGACTGAAATGGATAAAGGCGGTCACTTTGCCGCTCTAGAGCAACCATCTTCCTTAATAAAAGACATACAAGACTTCTATAAAAAGGTTGTCATTTAAATAGGGTGAATAGAATAAGTTGTGTAAAGAAATTTTTTTTTCTAATTAGATTAGCTTTTAAAAAAGAGAATAAGACATTGTTGCTTTACTAATTTGGCGCATAATATATATTATGTTATTTTTTTACTTTAATTATTTATCGCAAAACAGAATAAAAACATATACTTACACAGTTATCTCTTTAATTTAATTTTGATATCATTTCAGAAATAAGTTTTTCTAGCCTTTCTATCCTTAATTCGAGTGAATTTCTTTCACTTTTTATTGGAGATATCTTGCTCTCATTTTTTGCTATTTTTTTCGTTTTAAGATCACGAATAACTGAAAACACTTTGATTTCCCTATTAATACCTTTCATAGTAATTGAGTTTAATTCATCTACTTCGACTAAATCTTGTGCATGAGCATAGCTTTCATAGGACATTAATATCCCATCACTCGGAGCGGCAGCCTCTAATCTTTGGGCTATATTTACCTCTCCTCCAATAATTGTATACGTCAACCTTTGTTCACTACCAAAATTTCCGACATTACAATAGCCGGTATTAATTCCCATTCTAATTTGGAATGGCTCATAAAACCCCTCGTTTCTCCATTTACTTTGGAGGCTTTTTATTTTTCTTTGCATATTTAAAGCCATTTTTATACATGCTCTTGCATCCTCTCTTTCTCCTTTGCTTTCTGGGTCACCAAAAAATACCATCATCGCATCACCAATATATTTATCTATCGTTGCTCCATAAGTAAGCGCTATGTCAGTCATTTCAGAGAAATACTCATTTAGATATTTAGTTAAATCTTCCGGTTGTAAACCTTCCGATGAAGATGTGAAGTTTTTTATATCGCTAAAAAAAATAGTTAGTTTTTTTCTTTTGGTTGCGATTCCAGTATCAAATTGGCCAGAAAACAGCGCATTATGAATTTGAGGCGGTAAATACTTACCTAGTTTTGAAGACAGTTTTTCTGTATCTTCTTTTTGTTTTTGAACGAGATTTTTTTGCTGTTCTGCTTCCTCTAATACCCTTCTCAAAAGAAGTTGATTTGCATCAAACCTGATTTCAGCTAAATGTTCTTTATGGTTCCTTGTTTTTTGTAGTTGATTAAAAGTTATTGTATATTGGTATCTGCTGAAACCGTTATCCATATCCTCACTATTTTCTTCATCGATAGCCATTTTAATGTCGAAGAGTTCTGAAAACATACTTATCAAAAAAACTGAATAGTTGGCTTCAAAAAAATTGTTATTTTCAACTACTTGAGAGCTTATAACCGGCACATCGTATTTACCTGGACCTATCTTTATAAAATTTAATTTAGATCGCACTTTATCATTGTGCATTTGCCCAAGGTAATCATTTGTTATTTTTTCCCAATCTGGCAGAGTTTGATCTAAAATCTTGAGGTTTTTAGAGAAATTAGAGTGATCTAAAAGCTCTTTTTTATATTTTATCCTGAAATCGTCTATAAATTTGCCAATTGAAGGTACTATTGAAAGCATTAAAATACCTTGTTCAAGCCCAATAGCATAAAGTGCTTCTTTCCCGAAACGGGTTCTTATCTCCTCAAAAATTCTTGCTCTTAGATGACTGGGATACTCTTTATCATTATCAATTTGAGTAATTCCGTGCTCTTTAAGAACCCTTTCTCCCAAAGGCCCTAATCCAGCAAGCACTTTTATCGTGGAAGCTAGCGCGGCTCCTGGTATCTTCATTTCATTTATTGTTTTGATGGCGGGTGTGCTCATTTTATCCGATCCAAAATCTCTTCAATTTTGGTTTCGAGAGCATCCAGCCTATCCGCTATCCTTTCTGGAACATTCTTTATTTTATGAGAAGATTCTTTTCTATTATTTCTCTGTCTAATCTCATTTAAAACCGAAAATACTTTAATTTCTCTTTTTACTCCTTTCATCGAAATGCTATTTAGTTGCTCTACTTCTATCAAGTCCTGAGCGTGTGCGTATGTTTCATAAGACATCAATATCCCTCCTGGCTGTGCTGATGCCTCCAAGCGTTGAGCAACATTTACTTCACTACCAATAATTGTATAAGTAAGCCGTTGGTCGCTTCCAAAGTTACCTACGTTACAATAACCAGTATTCATGCCCATCCTAATCACGAATGGATCTGCAAAACCTTGTTTTTGCCATTTATCTTGTAAATCAGATATTCTATCGCGCATTTTCAATGCCATTTTAACGCATGCTCTTGCATCTTCTTGTTCCCCCTTACTGTCTGGGTCACCAAAAAATACCATCATTGCGTCTCCTATATATTTATCAATTGTTGCACCGTGATCGAGCGCAATATCAGTCATCTCTGAAAAGTATTCATTAAGATACCTTGTTAGATCTTCCGGTTGAAGACCTTCCGAGGTAGATGTAAAATTTGAGATATCACTAAAAAAAATAGTTAATTTACGTCTTTTTGTAGTAATTCCAGTATCAAATTCACCAGAAAAAATTGCTTCGTGGACTTGCGGAGGAAGGTATTTAGCCAAATTTACAGATAACCTCTCGGTTTCCTCTTTTTTTCGTTCAGCATCCTCTAAAACAGCTTTCATGAGACCTTCATGCGCTTTAAGTCTTGTATTTGCGATTATCTCTTTCTGATCCCTTAAAGTCTCATTTGGTAAAAATTTGAGGATAAAAGCTCCACTTGACCAACCATCATCAATATCTTCACTTTTTTCATCAAGTTTATAATCAATATCGAACAAATCGCCAAAAAGGTTAATAAGAAAAATATGATAATTTCCAATTCCAAATTTCCAATTTTTCAATGGCTGAGCGAGAACAAATGCCATTTCCCATGTATCTTCTGATATACGTTTGAAACCTATATCACCTTTTAGCTTATTGCTACGAAATTGCCCCATGTAATCATTTGTAATTTTTTGTAGCCCAGGCAAAGTTTCATCTATAAAGTTGAAATTTCTAGTTCTATTGTTTGAAGACACCGATCTCATCGAGTATGTTTTTCTAGAATTATCTATGTACTTACCAAAATCAGGTAGCATAGATAACATTAAAAGCCCTTGCTCTATACCAATTGCATATAATGCGTCAGTACCAAATCTACTTCTTACCTCCTCAAATATTTTTAGTCTAATGGAACTCGGGTAATTTTTTTTTGGATCAATCTCACTTATTCCATTTTGCTTTAAAACTTTTTCACCAAGTGGACCAAGCCCCGCTAGTACTTTTATTGTTGATGCAAGCGAAGCACCAGGAATTGTAGCTTTAATTTCACTAGACATATCTTATTACTCTAAGTTTTATTTAGATATTATAGACTACTCTTATTTTCCAGCCTATTTAATTTGATTTAATCACGTTTTTTCGTAATCTATTATTAAAAGCTTGGGAGATATAATGGGAAAAAAACATTTCATTTGTACGCATACTTGGTTAAATGAGGATGCGAAAAAACAAGGTACTGAATTCACTTCTAATATGACTGAACAAGAATTTTTTGACTCAGTCAAAACTGACAAGGCTGAGACACTAGCTCATTGGATGGGGAAAGAAGATTTTTTTTTCTGTCATTGGTATGCCGATAGTGCAGATGATATTATGGACGCGCTTGATAAAGGAGGATATCACGAACTAATGATAACTATGCCTTCTGAGATGCAGCGTTTTGTTACAGCTGACAATATTAAAGATCAAAAGCTTATAAACCCTGAAGAATAATCCAATTTTTAAATTAACTGCATTTATTATCTATAAATTCAAGAAAAAGTGGCCGTATCTCTGTTCGCCAAGCCTTTCCACTAAAAATACCGTAGTGACCTGCCCCATCTTGTATATGTGAAAACTTCATATTTTTTGGTAACTTATTCAAAATATTTAAAGCTGCAGAGCATTGACCAGGTGCTGAAATATCATCGTTAGTGCCTTCAATGATAAATGTTGGAATGGTAGTGATTTTTCTAAGATCAACAGGTTGTTCATCAATAGAAAACTCATTCTTAGCGATCTCTCGCTTTTTAAATATCCTATCTACTGTCGAGAGATAAAATTCAGCTGTCATATCCATAACTGCTAGATATTCGTCATAAAATTTGTTATGTCTATCGTATTCTGATGCTTGACCTGCGGCTTCCTTTTCAATTTGATCGATAAAAGCTTTACTATGAGTCTCCTGGTTCATTGCCATAAATGACGCTAATTGGATTGCTCCTGGATATACTTCACGTCCTACTCCTTTATAATTCAAGCCGACCGGCATGGTTACAGTTGATTCAAGTGCCTCCATCGAGGTTCTGCGACCAAAGTCCGTGACATCTGTTGGATTGGCATCAGGATCGATTGGCCCACCTATCAAAGTAAGTGATTTTGGATTAAATTCAGGAAATCTTTCTGAAGTAATCGCTGCAGCTGCGAGCGCAAGAGGAGCTGGTTGGCAAACAGCCATAACATTGAGGTCTGGCGATAGATCACGAAAAAAATCTACCAAGTAATTTGTAAAATCTTCAATATCGAACTTACCTGCAGAAAAAGGAACATCTCGGGCATTTATCCAGTCAGTCACATACACATCACAGTTAGGAAGAAGAGAGATAACAGTATTTCTAGTCAACGTTGCGTAATGTCCAGACATTGGAGCAATGATTAGCACTTTTCGATCTATTTTCTTTCGTCGTGTGCTCTTAAATTTAATCAGATTACAAAAAGGAAGTTCTTTAATTGTCTCTAACGCTACAAGATACTCAATCCCGTCCGAAATAACAGAGTCTATTCCCCAGTCAGGCTTAGACGTAATTCTTGATAAGCTGTGCTCAGTTACCTTTCCCCACGCTGCAAGAGTTGAAGGAATAGGACTTGGGTACAAACCAAATAATGGATTTTCCCAAAAAGCTCTTGTTGTTGACGCGACCCACTTATTGTATTGTCTTAAATTTTCGAAATAGTCGTATGTAGGTAATAGCATAGTTTTTACTAGCTTTTTAAAATTAAGGTTTTATATCTACTCTATTAATAACGATAGCAATGAAAGTGCAAGAAGAAAACAAAAATCTGAAAGATGACGTTGCTGTAGGTCCGAAAGAATACAAGGAATTACTCAACAATTTTGACAAAATAGACACGCTTACAAAGCGACTAGTAATAGCTTTATCTTCTAAAACACCTGATCCTGAGGTTAAAACTCAACCTTCTCAAGAGTTATATTATAAAGCTTCTGCAAAATATTTTTCAGAGATTTTGTCTAATCCAACGAAGCTTATTGAAAATCAAGTTAAATATTATAAGTCGACTTTGGAAAATTGGACAAGTATCCAAAATGACATTCTTAAAAGTGCTGGTTCCAAAAAAGATCAAAATAAGGAGCCTGAAAAGACTGATCAGGGTTGGGATGAAAACCTATACTTTAAACTAATAAAACAGCATTACACTATATCGTCAAAGATCATTGAAGAAACAATTGATGATTTAGATGGATTGAGCAAGTCTGATAAAAAGCAAATAAGTTTTTTTACCAAACAGATGATTGAGTTTTTTTCTCCTTCTAATTTTCTAGGAACTAATCCCGAAGCTCTAACACAAGCTCTTGAAACTAATGGAAAGTCTTTGGTTGACGGTCTCGAAAATCTTGTAACTGATGTAGAAAATAGCACTGGTGATCTAACAGTATCCCTGACAGACACACAGGCATTTGAAGTAGGAGAAAATCTTGCTATTACTGAAGGTCGGGTTATTTTCAGAAATGATTTATTTGAGTTAATACACTATAAGCCACTTACGGAGACGGTTTCAAAGACTCCCCTACTCATTGTTCCTCCTTGGATAAACAAGTTTTATAATTTAGACCTTCAACCTAGAAATAGTTTCGTTAAATTCGCAGTAGAACAAGGCATTTCAACGTTTATTATCTCCTGGGTAAATCCTGGTAAGGAGCATACTGAGGTTAATTTCACAGATTATATTGAAAAAGGCTTTTTTGAAGCCTCAAAAGTAGTTAAAGCTATTACAGAGCAGGAAAAAATAAATTGCATAGGATACTGCATAGGAGGAACACTTTTAGCTACGGCCTTATCTTACCTTTGCAAAAAGGGTGAAAACTTCGTTAATTCTGCAACTTTTTTTACTACGCTAACCGATTTTGAAGACCCCGGAGATTTGTCATTATTTATTACAGATGAATATCTAGATGAGATAAATCGACAAATCGAAAAGGTAGGGTATATGGAAGGGTCGTTTCTTGCTCAAACTTTCAGTTTTTTACGCTCAAATGATTTAGTTTATGGGCCCGCTGTTCGATCATATTTAATGGGGAAAAAGCCCCCTCGTTTTGATTTGCTCTATTGGAACGGAGATTCTACCAATTTACCTGGAAAAATGGCACTGGAATATTTGAATAATTTTTACAAAGAAAATCAACTGTCAAGAGGCGAATTAACATTAATAGGGGAAAGGCTTTCACTCAAATACATTGATATACCTATCTTCGTTGTAGCGACGCACACTGATCATATTGCTCCTTGGCGATCATCCTTCTATGGTTTAAATAAGTCCTCAGGTAACAAAAGGTTTGTCTTAGCTGGTAGTGGACATATTGCAGGTATAATTAATCCAGCATATAGTAAGAAATATGGCTATTGGACAAACTCGAAATCATTTTCGGATCCCGACGATTGGTTTAAGACTGCAGATCGACATGAGGGATCTTGGTGGCCCTATTGGTCTACCTGGATCAAAGCTAGATCTAGCTCCCATGAAAAAGCATATGTGCCTGGTTCTCATAAAGACTATCCCTCTTTGGGGCTGGCACCCGGCAAATACGTTATGAAAAATTACAAGTAATTCTGCGATTGCAAAAAAATATATTGACATTTTATGCAAATGCAGCATATATTGTTGTATCCGCATATAAAAAGGAGCAGAAAATGTTTAATTTTGAAGATTATACTAAGAATTTTGAAAAAATGATGTCACAAAGCCCTATAAAAATCGATGAAGCAATGAAATCCATAATGGATTATAACTCAAAATTTGGGAAGATAGCTTTAGACACAGTAAAAAAGAATACTGAGCTGTCACAGACATGGGCAAAGGAAAGTTTATCGGCCTTAGACCCCTTTGTTAAAAGTACTGAAAAACCTGAAGATTTTATGAAGATTGCCACTGATTACGTGAGCTCACAAACCCAAAGCACACCAAAGCATATAGCAGAGTTTGCAGAGGTGGCTAAAAAGGCCCAGCTAGAAACAATAGATTTGATGATGAAGGCCGGAAAAGATGCCCAGGAAGAGCTTACCAACGTGACAAAGAAAGCTTCGTCTCCGAAAGAGTAGACTTTACGTAAAAATTTCATCCTAAAAATGGTCGCTTAGCGGCCATTTTTTTTAACTTATCAAAATATCATCTAGTTGATAAAATACAACATTATGGATAATGATTCAGATACAATAATCATCAATAAGTATAGCAGCAGACGCTTATACAATACCAATTCTAGCGAATATGTAACATTAGATGATCTCTGTAGGCTTATAAACGAAGGGAAAAATTTTAAGATCATAGATAAGGACTCTGGAAAAGATATTACCAATCAATATTTGCTACAGATAATATCAGACCTCGAAAATAAAGAGGGTAATGTGTTTCCTCAAGATGTGTTAAAAGAGATAATTCTAAGTTATAACAATACAGCCCAAAAATTCATGCCTGAGATATTATCAAAAACATTCGAAGTATTTCACCAGCAACAACAGAGTTTTTTAAAAGCATTCAACTCACCGGCAAAAGAGAATAAGTCTAGCGAAAACAGTGCCGTTTTTTTTGAAGAGTGGCAAAAAAGTCAGGCTGAAATAATGGAAAAGATGATGCAGCCTTGGCTTAACAATCCCCTATTTAAAGAAAAGAGAGCTGAAGAGCCATCTAACTCCAGTGTGTCAAAAGATAATAGTAATGTGGAAGAAATAGATTTCTTAAGGCAACAAATTGAAGAATTAAGAGATATAATTACAAAGAAGAACCCGTAATTTTATCTATATATTCTGTACAACCCGCCCTTCTTTTCATCAGAAATAATAAGAATACTGCCGTCATTAAGTTGTTCAATATCCCTAATTCTACCAAACCGTTTTTTAAACAACACTAGCTCTTTTTGGGGTAACTCGTTTTCTAATTTAACTACATAAAGGCTTTTAAACTTAAGTGAAGATACTAACAAGTGCCCCTTGAATTCAGGAAACATATTTTTGTCATAAAATATCATGCCTGATGGTGCAATTGAAGGCACCCAATACCATAAGGGATTCTCAAAACCATCTAATGAAGTTATCCCCTGCCCTATCTTTCCGCCCCAATATTCTTCGCCATAAGTCACGATTGGCCAACCGTAGTTTTTCCCTGGCTTCAACACATTGATTTCATCTCCACCTTTTGGACCATGTTCATTAACCCAAATTTCATTGGTCTTACTATTTATTGCCATTCCTTGAGGATTTCTATGCCCCTTTGTATACACTTCCGCGGGCCAGCTATCGTGGGGCTTCTGTTCCCTGGTAGAACCATCATATTTATTTACCCTGATGACTGAGCCAGCATGAGAGTTTGCATCTTGGGCTTCGTATCTATTTCCTCTATCTCCAATAGACATAAAAATTTCGTCATTCAGAATTGCTAACCTACACCCGAAATGGACTCCTGACTCCGAAACATTATTAGATTTAAATAGTATTTTTTTTGAGATGAGTTTATCTTCTTTTAAGGTCCCAGCCATCAAAGTGGTAGAGGAGCCTCCAGAAACCTTAGATGAGTAACAAATATAAACCTTTCTCTCAGACACCGACTCTTTATCAACCAGTACGTCTAAAAGACCACCTTGCCTGACGTTAAAAACCTCTGGTAAGTTACTGATTTTTAATCTTGAACCATTTTTTATATTTACCTTAAACAGGTTTCCTCCTCTCTCAGTGATTAAAACTTCGTCATTATCAAAAACAGAAATACCCCAGGGATGAGAGAAAGCTTTTCCAACTTTCTTAACTTTGTACTCTTGTGTGAATGATGGAGCTGAAAAAGCAAATAATGCAACTGTCAGCAAGAAAAACGTCAATGAGTTAAACAGCGTTATGTTTAGAAATTTCATACTAATTCCTTGTCAAGCAGTATTTTCAATAAGATCATGCAGATACATATCTACGTTAACCTTTGCATTAACAACCTTATCAAATTCAACTTTTTTAATAGTATCGACTGGTTTTGCAATGATCACATTCGAAAAACCGTCTTTTAAAGCAAGAATAGCATTGACTCCAAGCTCAGTAGCTAGCACTCGGTCTACTGCAGATGGATTCCCACCTCTCTGCATATGACCCAAAGTTGTAATTCTTAAGTCGAAATTTCCCTTTTCTTTTAATGCACCAGCCAGTGAAGCCCCTCCTTTAGAAAATCCACCCTCAGCTAGTATAATAATACACCCTTTTTTGCCTCTATTTAGTTGATGTTTAATTTTCTGAGCAAGCTTTGTAATATTAGTTTTAACCTCCGGGATTATTGTAACTTCTGCCCCAGCACCAATTCCAGCCAGTATCCCAAGCCATCCACAATTTCTACCCATAACCTCGACTATATGAGTAACATTAGCAGTAGTGGCGGTATCTCTGATTTTATCTATTGCTGTCAATGCCGTATTTATTGCTGTGTCAAATCCAATGCTAGACCCCACTAAAGCCATATCTTTATCAATTGTTGCAGGAACCACAACGCATCTTGTTTTGGAAATTTTTGATAAAGCAATTGCTCCCTTCGTAGATCCTTCCCCTCCAATGATTATTAATCCATCAACTTTATGAGAGCGGAGATTATTTTCAGCAATCATTCGGTATTTTTTATTTACAAACCTTGATGAGCGAGAGGTATGCAGAATGCTACCTCCCCTCTGAATAATATTTCCTACTAGTCTTCTATCAAATACTACAAAATCATTATCGATTAACCCTTCATAGCCATTTCTAAAACCAATTATATCAATTTTGTTATTAAGTGATGTCCTAACTATTGCTCTTATAGCTGCGTTCATCCCAGGAGCATCCCCTCCACTTGTTAGAACTGCAATTTTTTTCATTTTTATCATGAAACCTGAAAAATTAAATTATATTACTTCCTTATTTGCATTGAAAACATGACATTTGTCTGGATTGAAAGCCACATTAATGGTGTCTCCGACTTTTATTTTCGAGTCCCCATCTGTTTCTACTACAAGTGGCTCTCCTTCCTTATCTAGATATAGAAAAGTGCCAGACCCTAGTTTTTCAACAACAAAAACCTTACCTTTCCAAGCATTTTTTAAATCTTTGCTAATTTTTAAGTGCTCCGGTCTTATGCCTAAAGTTATTTCATCCCCAGTCTTTAAATTTGTGCTGGTTTTTTTTAATAAAAAGCTTTTTTGACCCAGCAAATCGATACTAATACTTTGGCTGCTCTTTTTTAATATTCTTGTTTTTATAAAATTCATTTTAGGAGAGCCAATAAACCCTCCAACAAATAAATTTTTGGGATTATGGTATAAATCCATTGGGCTTCCAGATTGGGATATTTTACCTTGATCTAACACAACAATTTTATCAGCCATGGTCATAGCTTCTGTTTGATCATGGGTCACATATATCATAGTTGCATCTAATTGATCATGTAATTTTGCTAATTCAACTCTCATTTGAACTCTCAATGCGGCGTCGAGGTTTGATAAAGGTTCGTCGAATAGAAAAACCTTAGGTTTTCTAGTGATTGCACGTCCAATAGCAACCCTTTGTCTTTGGCCGCCTGAAAGTTGTTTTGGTTTTCTTTGTAGAAGTTCTTCTATCTGAAGAATTTTTGCAGCATCATAAACCCTGCTATCGATTTCATCCTTAGTAAGTTTCTCTAACTTTAACCCAAAGGCCATATTGTTATAAACCGTCATATGTGGGTATAAAGCATAAGACTGGAACACCATCGCAATATTTCTGTCTTTTGGTGACAAATCATTAACAATGTTTCCATCAATAGAGATTGTCCCTGAGTTTATACTCTCTAGTCCTGCAATCATTCTTAAAATGGTGGATTTACCACAACCACTAGGTCCAACCAAAACCGTGAATGATTGGCTATCTATATTGAGAGAGACATCTTGTATAACGTGGTTTTTACCATAATATTTATTCAGGTTTTTTATAACAATTTCAGACATGCTTGCTACCTACTTCAAATAATTTAAAAACTTGCTTTGAGTCTCAGCCATATTGTTAAGGAGTCTTGCTGCTTGAGTAGAGTCATTTACAACAGGATCAGCCAAAAGTGCTAGGTAAGCTGAATGTTTTGAACAATTAAGAACGGCGTCTGTGGTCATTTGTATAACACCTGATTGTAGATTGAGGAGTGATCCAAAGGCACTGGGATAATTTTCGAATGAAATTCCATGTACACCGGATTTATTAACCTTTCCAGGGACTTCTACTACAATATCCCTTGGCAGGCATGCGATATAACCCCTATTCGGTATATTAACCGCAGCTTCCTCATATCCAGAGTCACCTAAAATACCTTCAATGATCGGAATTACTCTTTCGTGTGTGCCAATATTCTTAGGATCGAAGAAATGATCATATGAACTTTTATCATCATAAAAGGCCAAACACTTCGCTTTATAATTATCATAAAAATCCAAAATTGCATCATGGTCCGCTACGCTGTAAGCCCACTGTATGTATTCTCCTAAATGACTATCCGTTGTAATTGGAAGGTATCCATAAATTCTAAAAAGTTCACGAAACACGCCTCTCTCCGCACCAGGTTTAGAGGGTCTAGCATCATGTTTGTTAATCAAGTCTGCAAAATAGGTTGAAAAGTTTTGCTTAATTATCGGATAGCCGTCTTTACCTGTATTCTTATATTTAGCTTCTAATAATATACTGAAATGGTTTAATCCAGCTGCCCTATATTCAATGTTCGACAAGTCAGTTTCCATTAAATCCGGTAGTTGCCTCTCCATTGATGCAATTTCATGGCACATTCCAATAAATTTTAAATCTGGAAACTTGGTTGTGACTGCATGACAAATTCGTTGCATTGGGTTTGAGAAATTAAAGACAAAAGCATCAGGACAAATTGTATTTATGTCCTGGCAAATATCTAAAATTGGAGGAATTTGCCTTAAAGAGTGGAATAGCCCTCCGGGCCCACCATTTTCTCCATACACCTGTCTTATTCCATATTGTAATGGTATTTTCCAATCTTGATCCCAAAGATCAAATCGTTTTCCGACCTCGATTGAGATTATACAAAAAGTTGCTCCCTTTAGAGCCTCTTTTCTTGAAATAGAGGCCTTTATATCAACATTTACCCCTAGCTTTTCTTTATAGTCATTCGCAATTATTTTTGTATTAGCAAGTGTTGTTTTATCTATGTCATGAAGAAAAATCTCACAACCATCCAAAGTGTCCGACTTAAAGATGTCGCTTATTATACCCAATCCAAAATTTTGGCTACCAGCACCAATTAAAACAATCTTCTCCATTCCTACCCTTTCACAGATCCTGCTACTAAGCCCCTTATAAAATATCTTTGCAAAGAAAGAAACACAAATAGCGGCACTATCATTGAAACGAAAGCACTTGTTGTCAAAATCTCCCAATTCTGAGAAAACTCTCCTAACATTTCTCTTAAGCGAGAGGTCAAAACTATTTCACTGGGCATTTTATCTAGGAATACCAACGCGACCAGCAAATCATTCCAGACCCACAAAAACTGTAAAATGCCAATTGATGCGAAAGCTGGTATGGATAATGGTAATATTATTTTCATAAAAATTTGATAGTGGCTGGCCCCGTCAACTCTAGCAGCCTCAAACATCTCATGCGGTAGGCTTTTTATGAAATTCCTCAACAGAAAAATTTTCAAAGGCAACCCAAAACCAGTATGAGCTAGCCATATGCCAACGTAGGATTTTGCAGAAACACCAAAGAAGTTACCTATCTGATTATAAACAGTTAAAATAGGAATAAGCGACATTTGCAAAGGGACAACTAAAAGGCACACAATAGTAGCAAAAATAAGATCTCTCCCATAAAAATTCATCCAAGAAAGTGCATAGGCTGCAAAGGCTCCTATTATTAGCGGTATAATTGTAGACGGCACAGCAACTGTTAGCGAATTAATAAAAGATTGCCCTAGTCCCCGGAATACTAGAACTTCTTTATAATTTTCTAAGGTTAGGCTGGGAGGCGTGTTTACAGTAAGAAAAATCCTTTTCCCTTTCTTATGCTTAAACGCTTTATCAGACGTCCATCTATAGCTCCCATCCTTTTGCAGGTAAAAAGTACTCCCATTCTTCATCGTTACTTTTGAAGGAGCCTTAAATGCCTTTGGATTTTTGCTGGTAATTCCAAAGTTTATCACAGATTTAGATGATGAATTTTTTAGCAAATTGCCTGTTATGACAAAAACACCATTCTCTTCAAATTGAACAGTGCTTTTTTCAGTTCTAACAATTTCATTAAATTCATTATGCTTTAACGCCGTCCACCAACCAGTTAACGCTACTTGGTCTTTGTCTCTTAAAGAGCTAATCAATAACCCGAAGGTAGGAATAACCCAAATAAACACAATTATTAGCAAAAAGAAATGCGCTAGAAATTTACCAAAAGATAAGTGTTTCATCTTTCTTGTTCCATTTTGAACCGCCTTAGGTTCCAAATCATTATTGGGATAACGCCAAGCATTATAAAGAGCGCTATGGTACTACCTCTGCCCGAGTCCCCTCCACCTCTGAACATCCAATCGAACATTAAGTTTGCAAGAACTTCTGTTCCCCATTGCCCATTTGTCATTGCTAAAACAATATCAAAAACTTTTAGCACTAATATCGTAATAGTGGTCCAAATAACTACTATTGTTTCTGAAAGAAACGGAATAATAATATAAAAAAATATTCTTACTTCACTTGCGCCATCTATTCTTGCAGCTTCAAGTGTTTCTTCAGGAATAGCCCTTAGAGCAGCGCTGAAAATAACCATTGCGAGTCCAGTTTGGATCCAAATCATTATTACCATTAAAAAGAAGTTATTCCAAAACGGGATAGCTATCCATGCATGTGGATCACCACCAAAATAAACAATTATTGCGTTAAGAATACCAATCTGGTCATTTCCAGCCCCTCTGTATTCATAAACAAATTTCCATATAACACTCGCACCTACAAAAGAGATTGCCATAGGCATAAATATTAATGTTTTTGCAAATACGCCCCACCAAACCCTATCCGCCAACGTAGCTATAGTTAATCCTAAAAAAGTACAAGTTGTTGGAACAACGATGAGCCACAAAAAATTGTTTAGAATGCTTTGACGAAAATCACTATCATTCAGAGCCCAAACATAGTTACTCACTCCGGTAAACTCACGGCCATAGTTATCAAAAAAGCTAAGGCGAATAGTCTCTGATACTGGATAAATTAAATAAACTAACAAAATTATTAGAGCTGGTGCCATAAATATCCAAGGCCGAAATATAGAATCTTGTAAGTTTTTTTTGCTGAACTTACCTACCAGATAGTCGTGAGCCCAGTTAGCAAGCACAAAATAGCTAAGAACAGCTGATACGCCTATTACGACGTAAACTATAAAATTAAAAAAAGTCAATTTTCTGGTGATTAATAAGAAGAGGCGGTTAAAAAAACCGCCTCTAAAATTTTAACGAGCGATTTACTTTATCGCATCCCAGCTCTTTTGGATTTCAGCGGTTACATCCTTAGCAGATTTACCTCCGGTATAATCAACCATTCCTGTCCAAAATGAACCAGCTCCGATTGGGCCAGGCATTAAGTCTGAGCCATCAAATCTAAAAGTGGTCGCATTAAGTAGAATTTGATTTAAACCTCTGAATGTATCGCTTGAGTGTTTTGCTAAATCAATGCCCTTGTGAGGGTTTAAAAATCCAGAACCTTCAATTTCCATCCATATATGGTTAGATTGAGGGTGCTTAAGGTAATTTATAAACTCTCTTGTTGCCGGGCTGTCATTAGTGATAGCGAAAAGTGTTCCACCGCCCAAAACAGGGTTTCCTAGCTTCTTCGTTGAATAAGCTGGAAAGTAGAAGAAGTCATAATCTTCGCCAGCTTTAACACCTTCCGGAAAGAATGCAGGAATAAAGCTAGCCTGTCTATGCATCATACACTTTGGAGGTGAAGTAAATAGACCCTTAGGACTGTCTCTGAAATCAGTGGTTGCCACAGCGGCAGCACCACCATCAACATAAGCATCATTTCGTGCGAAAGAACCAAAGAAATCCATAGCTTCAATAACTTTTGGGTCATTAAATGGCATCTCATTGGTAACCCACGCATCGTAAACTGAAGGCGCATGTGTTCTTAGCATTATGTCTTCCATCCAGTCAGTTCCAGGCCAACCTGTTGCATCACCTGAGCCTAGTCCAATGCACCATGGTGTGTTTCCGTCTTTAGCCATCTTTTCTGTAAGCGCTATTAACTCTTCCATAGTGTTTGGAACTTCATAACCATTGTCTTCAAAATTATCTGGTGAATACCAAACTAAACTTTTAACATTAACTCTGTAGAAGAAGCCGTAAAATTGGTCTTTGCCACTTTTATCTGGGTATGTTCCCAAGTCAATCCAGGATTGCCCAGCCGCGTAATTATCCAATACCCACTTTTGAGTATCAGCTCCAAGTGGTGTTAATCCACCTATAGCTGCAATATTAGCTGCGAGCCCTGGTTGAGGAAAGATCGCTAGGTTTGGCGGGCTCCCTGCTTTAACGTCAATGGTGATCTGTTGTTCAAAAGAGTCAGACCCACCATATTCGACAACCGCACCAGTAGCATCTGTAAATGCCTTGATAACTTTTCTAAACTGGTCATCCTGTGGCGCCAACCACGGTCCTGAAATTGTAATTTTTTGACCAGAAAGATCTGGCCCACTGTAATGCCCCCCTGCAAACGCTGAGGTAAAGGGCAATATTATTATTGATAGTACAATAAGAAAAAAACGTGTTATTCTCATTATCCCCCCTAATTGATTATTGTTATAGTATACTCAAACTGTTACACAATGTTACAAACCTAGCGTAATTATTATGTGCGATCAATTTTTTATTTTGGAAAATAGCGCATATATCTGATTAACTTTTAAGCAATAGACTAAATTTTAGCCAAATAGATAACGAAAAAAGAACTGATTATTTGAATAATTTATCTCTAATAAAAAAATTCCCAAAAGATTTTATATTTGGCACAGCAACTTCAAGCTACCAAATAGAAGGGAATAGTTTTGGCGAATCCGGGAAAAGCCATTGGGATCAATTTGCTAAAATTGACGGCATGGTTTTCAACTCACAAGATGGACGAATAGCATGCAATCATATTAAATATTGGGAAGAAGATCTTCAGTTAGTTAGTGATGCGGGGTTTGGCGCCTATAGATTTTCGTTCTCTTGGCCAAGATTGATGCCTGATGGGAATCAGTCTTTAAATCAAAAAGGAATATCCTTTTACGATAAACTCATCGATAAAATGCTTGAGTTGGATTTAAAGCCATTTGGGACTTTTTACCACTGGGATTTACCGATTTATTTGGCAGATTTAGGTGGCTGGGCAAAAAGAGATACAGCGAAGTATTTTGCTGATTACTCTGAAGTAATAATAAAAAATTATGGAGATAGACTGTATTCAGTTGCTACAATAAACGAACCTTGGTGTGTCGCATGGCTTTCTCACTACTTAGGTGTCCATGCGCCAGGCCTTAAAGATATTGAAAGTACAGCGAAAGCGATGCACTACATAATGTTAGCGCATGGGTATGGAATGGAAGTAATAAGGTCTTATTCATTTAAGAATGTCGGAATAGTATTAAATAAAGCTGCTGTAGAAAGTTATTCAGATAAACCTGAAGATATTGAAGCCGCAAACTTATATGAAGAAATTCATAACTCTTGGTTTAGTGACGCCGTTTTTAAATCTAAATATCCGGAGAATCTTCTAAATATCCTTGGAGATTATATGCCTGTTAAATATGAAGAGGACCTAAAAATAATAGGAACGCCTATAGATTGGCTTGGAATAAATTACTACACAAGAAATTTAATAAAATTTGATAAGCAAGAAAAAATATGCCAATTAACAGATATTGAAGGGCCTTTAAATAAAACGGATATGAATTGGGAGATTTATCCGGAGGGGCTTAAAAAAGTAATTGAAACCGAAGTTAATCGCTACAATCTGAAACTACCTATCCATATCACTGAAAATGGGATGGCAAACAAAGATTTAAATGTAGATGGAAACGTTGATGACCAGAAGAGGATCGACTATTATTTTTTGCATCTTCAAGAAATACAAACGCTCTTGGATAGAGGTTATAATATCAAAAGCTACTTTGCTTGGTCTTTATTGGATAATTATGAATGGTCTTTTGGATATAACAAACGATTTGGTCTTGTCTATGTTGATTTTGAAACCCAGAAGCGTATAAAAAAGAAGTCGTGGTACGAGTTTTCCTCTAATCTTAAATAGAAACTTTTTGTCTTTGAAAAAATGGGCTGTAGAAGGCTTCTGCTGATCCCTTCAAGCCATTGTTTTCGTCAAACGACAATAGAATAGGTACATCTGAAACGTAATTTTTGTATTTTCCTTTATTACGGAGCCTGTCATGAAACATGCTATCATTAAAGACTTCAGATAGTTTTGCTGATATTCCACCACAAATAATTACGCATTTTTGACTTCCAGTTACAAGAATATTGTTTGCAATAGACGTTGCAAAAATTTCGACCATAAGCCTAGCAGCATTTCTAGCTAATATATTACCATCCTTTGCAGCAAGCCCAATTTGATCTGCAGAAGACATTTCAGAGGTATGATTTTCTTTAAAGCAAAGATAATTATAAATATTCACAAGACCTCTACCACTCAGAACTTCTTCTGTTGAAACATAATCAACCTTTTTAGATAACCACTCTAATAGGTTTATTTCTTCGTTAGTCGCGGGCGAAAAGTGGACGTTACCGCCCTCTCCTTGAATTGGCAAAGGAATATTATCTATAAAAACTAGTGTTCCAACCCCTAACCCGGTCCCAGGACCAGTTATAAGTACATTTGTCCCATCTAAAGATTTTCCGTGGTTTAATAAAGTAAGTTCGTGCTGATCAAGTATCTTTTTATCTAAAAAGTTTGAAGAACTGAAGAGGTTTGTAAAACCTAATCCCTGCGCAGCAAAATCATTTATGGCTAACAAACTATTGCAATTAGTCTCGTTTAAAAGATCTCTTTTATCAAAAGACCAGTGATTGTTTGTAAATTTCACGAAATTATCGCCACAGGGCCCTGCTATAGATAAAGATAAATTCTCAATATTTAGTCTATTTTTGGAAACATAGTGAGCCATAGCGTTGCCGATATTTGAAAAATCAATACAATTTAGGAACTCAATATGCTTTATTTCGGATTTGTTATTTTCCTGGTATCCAAAGCGTGCATTCGTTCCGCCAATGTCAGCAACTAATAGCTTCAAATCAGCCCCCTAATACTATTTTGAACTATACACTACTTATTTTTAATTGGAGAAAAAGTTTTTTAAATGATTATTTAATTTTTGAGGGCACTCAAGCGTTGGCATGTGACCTACACCCTCCAAAATTATAAGATCAGAACTTTTTATCATTTTATTCATATCAGAATGATAGGATACAGGGCACATTTTGTCACGTTCACCACATACAAGTAGCGTTTTGCAATTAAGGTTTTCTAAAATGGCCGTTTGATCCTTTCGGTCTCTGAGTGAAATAGATTGATTATAAAACACTTTTTTATCCAGTGTAGATGCCATATCAACACATTTTTGAATTAGTATATTTTTATCTCTGCAGTCATCAGGAAAGTATCGAGATATATAGTCAGATTTCATTAACGTAATTAAATCTAATGCATCCAACTCTTTAAGTATTATATTTCTTCTGTCCTTTATCTCCTGTTTTTCTTCATAGGGGTTAGTATTTAGAAGTACTAAAGAGAGCAATCTTTCACTATGTTGCTTGACAAATTCCATAGCAACAATGCCTCCCATGGAATGCCCAAGAAGATGAAATTTGCTCGGTAAATTTGAAACTAAATTTTTAACACCCAACTCAATATCAGTATATTCATTAAACTCTTTAACTACAACATTAAAAAATGGTTCTAACGCATTGATTTGAAATGAAAAAACATCACGATTGCACATCATTCCTGGTATAAGAACGATAAATGGCTTCATTTTACTAATGACGCACCCTCTGCTAATGATTTCAGCTTTGCATAGGCGATGTCTGGATCTACAGCTCCAAATCCGGCAAATGTACCAAAACCGCAATCCGTGCCACCAATTACACGGTCGTGTCCTACAATATTCACGAACTTATTTATCCTTTCTGCAACAAGCATTGGATGCTCAACAAAGTTCGTAGTAGAATCTAAGCATCCAGGTACAAGTATTTTGTTGTCTGGAATATCATTCTTTCGCTCTTGAAAAATTTGCCATTCGTGGGCATGCCTTGGATTGGAGGTTTCAAAAAGTAAGTACTGTGCTTTTGACGACATAAGTGTATCAAACATTTTTTTCATTGAAATATCGCAAACATGCGGACCCTCATAGTTTCCCCAACAGATGTGAACTCTAATTTTTTCTGAAGGAATGTCTCTTAAAGCATGATTCAGTGCTTCCACATGGAGGTTCGCAATTTTAATAAAATTTTCATCGGATAGATCATTAAATAGCATATGTCGAGACAATGCTAAATCAGGACAATCAAGTTGTAGCGTGAGACCTTCAGCAACTATTGCATCATATTCTTGTTTCATTGCCTCAGCTAAGGCCTCAAGGTATTTTTCTCTACTAGGATAGTAATCATTTTGAAGAAAAAGAGAAATAACTCCAGGTGAAGCAGCGTTCATAAAGCCTCTTTCAACATTATTAACTTTCATAGCCGACTTTAGGTTTTTTATGTCTTTTTGGAGTTCATTATTTTCTTTTGATTTTACCTCACCCACACACATCGGACGAGCGTACTGGGGGGTTCCACCGTCATCGGCTAACTTTTTTAAATATTGTGGAAATAATTTCAAGTCTTGAGGTGCATTCCTTGGACTATCGCCATCAAACCCTGTATACCTATCTTTGACATATGTAGCATAGGAAATTTTACTTGTTTCTCCATCAGAGACTATATCAATACCAGAATCTTTCTGTTTCTTTACAGTCGCTTCAACTGCTTTCTTCATAACGTCATCAAATTCATCTATTGAAAAAGGTTCATTTTTTTCTCTAGCAAAAATAAAATCTACGACTTTTTGAGATCTAGGAAGAGATCCTACGTGTGTTGTTAGTATTTTCACTTTATGGTCTCCATGTTGCACCAGCTGGATCGTCTGTAGGGATTACCCTGTACAAACCACTTTCACCGGTCATTGATGGTTCTAATGTATAATCTAGATCTTCTGGCACAGAAAAAGTGTCGCCAGGATTTAAAACTGTTTTAAAAGTATTGGAAAAGAACTTCCAATGACCCTTAACGGGCATCAAAACATTTATTTTATTTGATTTTTGAGAGGTGTTTGAAAGTGAATTTCTAGAAATAAATTCAACTTCAAATCCTGGCTTGTCTACCAGTTTAGCTTTTTCACCAATAACTTTAGCAGGATTATCTTTAGATAAAGATAAAAGGTCTAAATATCTTGCAACATGATTGGCAATAATATCATCCCCTTTTAGCTCTGGAAATTCAGATAACTCTTTCTCTGTTAGTGAAGGCATTGGGTTCATATTATCCGGTAAGCTTTCACCTTTTTTTGTGTCATAGAGTTTACCTTTTTCGGACAACACGAGCCCATGATTTTTTGCGTCCTCTAAAACTTGTGGAGCCCAAATGACACCTCCTCCGGCATCATCACCCCCTAAAATTGCCATAATCATCCCATAGTCATTCCCTATATTTTCAAAACCCCTAAAAATCCCTGTGGGAATATTAATAATGTCTCCTTCTTGAAGAACAACCTCACCCGCAGTACCCCAACGACCCCAAAAAAAGCGCCATCTTCCCTTCAATACAAAAAATACCTCAGCAGTTCTGTGACTATGGAGCGAATTCCTACATTTTGGTGGTTGCCCAGCAGCCCCAATATTAAATCCATGAGGAAGAGCAAGATGGACGTGTTGATCTGGGCTCTCAGAAACACCCGCACCTATAATAGTAAAGTTTTCCTTTTGGTCAGATCCTGGTGTATGGGCGTCAATAAAGGCTGTTTTACAAGGAATAAGTTCACCATAACGTATAATTCTGCTTTCGATATCTAACTGAGACATAAGTTCTCCTTTTTTTTACCAATATAAAATTTATTTTTGCATATATATTTGTTTCCAAATTGAGACTGGATCAAAAAGAGTAAATTCCTTTCTTAATCCATAGGGACCAAATTCTGCGTGAGTAAATCCCATAATGTATACCTCCGCACCACTGGGTTCGTCGAACATACCCCAACCTTCGTGTTTACCACTTAAACTCCAACGGACAGCCGCTCTTGGCGAAAGCATAGGGTCTTCCCTGCCAATAACATGCTCTAGTTTAAATGTTGCATTTGGAAAAGACGATCTCAGCCCCATCCATAAAAATTCAGTATCAGCCCAGGAATGCACTGTAGTGCTTCCAGGATGTTCGGTTTGAACAGCTCGATCGTATTCTTTGTGGATAATAGAGTAGTTTTTTTGCATAATTCCAGAAAGGATATCACTTAACTTCTGGCCCCACTCATTATCATTACCAGTGCCTCTGTAAGGACCCTTTACATCTATTGATGGAGAAAAGGGCTTGATACAATTTTCTGGACCCCCCTCTCTTTCAATTAAGTCTATTGCAAATTTTTTGGGGTCCATTCCTAATTGTTTAACAATCCCAGCAGTGTCTCTGATTAACCATTCATCATTTATCTGATTATTTATAGCGGAACAATCTGCAATTGCTCTTATTACAAAACGCTTACCAGTTGCTTTACCAAAATAGCCATTACCCAGGTGAGTTCCCATCGTTAATAAGCGGTGTGAAGATAAAAAACCAGTTTCATCATCTCCACTCCAAATCACATCTTCTCCGGTTAATTGTCTATCTGGAAATTCAGATAAAGTTGCCAAGGTTCCATTAATCGTATTTTGATTGCCGATAGAAATACCTTCAGGAAACCGCATGGGAATATCTTTAGTATAATAATGATTTAATGTATCAATACCCCTATCTTCCCAAATTTC
Source organism: uncultured Alphaproteobacteria bacterium (assembly GCA_902537415.1). Lineage (GTDB taxonomy): Bacteria > Pseudomonadota > Alphaproteobacteria > Rhodobacterales > Rhodobacteraceae > CACIJG01. Next base: position 71,630 of record CACBBC010000008.1, read on the forward strand.
TTTAGTAATTCCCAATATATATTCTGGTAAGTCTTTCCATTTCTCTGCAAAGCCCTTCATTATTAATTTCCTTCATGAATTTTGGCTGATTTTCTTAAAATAAGCGGTCCATCAACCTTAATTTTTTGAGGTCTCGCCTCGGGATTTTCTATTTTTTCAATCAGTATCTCTACAGTCTCTCTAACCATGATATTTACTGGCTGTTGGACAGTTGTTAGTGAATATGAGGGCCAAGATGCAGCCGGAACGTCGTCGTAACCCACAACTGATACATCGTCGGGGATTTTTAGTCCAAGTTCATATCTGAGGGTATCCATAACCGCAAAGGCCATATGATCGTTAGCTACAAATACCGCCTCAGGAGGATTATTAAAGAACATTGATCTTGTAGCTTCTCTAGAATCTTCAAATACAAAATTACCTACTTTCCTACTATGTAAAGATAGTCCAGCATGATTGAGTATAGATACAAAACCAGCTTCACGGTCTCTTTGAGTAGAGGCTCCTTCCCATCCTGCTATGTAACTAATCTTATTATGACCAGAACTAATTAAGAATTTTGCAATTTTTTTGCCTCCCTCTATGTTATCAGAGGTAATGGCTGACATATTTGGTTCGTCTTGAGCTCTATTAAATAAAACCATTGGTACACCAGCAGCACGGCATCTTTCGGATAGACCAGAGGACATTGACACTGATGCTGCAATTATTCCATCTACTTGATAGTCCAAAATCTCTTCGATTACGTTATCTATACTTTGCCTGTCTTTACCCGCCATAAAAATCAACACATGATATCCTTTCTCCTGAAGACAATTCGAAAGGCGTTCTAGCGCTTCAGGATAGAACTGATTTTCTAAGTATGCTACGACTACACCGATCATTCGACTTTTTCCGGATACCATAGCTCTAGCAATTGAGTTGGGTCGATATCCCAGGCTTAAAGCGGCTTCTTTTACTTTTGTGGTGGTCTTAATAGAGACGGATGCTCCGGGAGTAAATACCCTACTTACAGCTGATTGGGAAACTCCAGCTAATTTTGCAACTTGTGCAGAAGTTATCTTATTAATTTTCATTCTGCGGTCCATCCTCCATCTACCATCAAAGCAGAACCAGTAACTAATGAAGAGGCATCTGACGCAAGGTAAATAACTGCCCCCATTATATCTTCAACTTTCCCAACTCTTCCTAGTTTAATTTTTTCCTCTATCCATTTTCTTTTTTTTGCATCCTCAAAAGTGGGACGAGTTAAGTCAGTTAAAATAAAAGTAGGGCAAATAGTATTAATTCTAATTCCATATGGTCCATATTCTATTGCCATTGCTTTGGTAAATCCTTCTACCGCATGCTTTGATGCACAATAAACAGATCTCTCTAAGCCACCTACAATACCCATCTGGGATGAAATATTTATAAGCGAGCCGGATTTCTTATCTTTAAGTAATTGGTTAGCTACAGTCCGTGTTAAGAAAAAAGCTCCCTTTAAATTAACATTTAGTACTTCATCAAAATCGCTAACGTTTGTATTTTTTGATAAAGAATGTTT
>CACBBC010000009.1 GCA_902537415.1 uncultured Alphaproteobacteria bacterium
CCACGAAGGTCATGCTCACGGAGAGCACGATCCCCATGCCTGGCTGTCGCCGCAAATCGCGAAGGTATGGTTAAACGTTATTGCCGCTAAGTTATCTGAAGTGGATCCAGATAATGCTGCAAAATATTTCTCGAATGCAAAGTCGGCTAGAGATAATGTTGATTCGTTGGTATCTGAGGTAAATTCCATACTAGATCCAATGAGAGATAAGAAATTTGTCGTTTTTCATGATGCTTACCAATATTTTGAAAGAGATTTTGGTATAAGTGCCTCTGGAGCAATTTCATTGGGAGATGCTTCTGATCCAAGCCCCACTCGCCTAGTTGAAATACGCAAAAGAGTGGTAGATGAAGCTGTAGAGTGTGTGCTTGCAGAGCCACAATATAATCAGGGTACAGTAAAAGCTGTTGTTGAAGGGACTAAGGCAAACACTACTGTTATTGATCCACTGGGAGTTAACTTGGAGGCTGGCCCAAGTCTATATGAAAACCTCATTCGAAACTTGGCAACCAACTTGGCTAAGTGCTTCTAAAGAAAAAAATACCAACCCACTTTTAAGTGGGTTGGTTAATGCCTATATTTACTCATTAAAGCTTAACTTGATTAAAGTATTGATCTTTGTTACCGTGGGGTATGAAAGATGGACTTATATTGGAGCGGATTGAAAACCTTCGTGGGCGAAAACCGTATGAGGAAAAGAAAGCAGCAAAGCTAGGGTTTGCGTCACTTTATGAGTATTTTGAAGACAAAATTTCAAAAGAAGCAAAGGCGTTAGAAGCGGATCAGGCTCTTAAAACTAAAGTAAAAAAAGTAATAAAAACGAAAACGGTAGCAAAAAAGCAGGCTGGGTCTTGCAGCTGTTGCTAGGTCTTTGTTATATTTCTAAAGATTAATATCTTCCAATTCTAATCGAAAAATTTATTTCGAAAGCTCGTCCAGAATGGGGCACGATGGTCTATCATCTCCATTACAACAATTAACTAAGTGACTTAATTCGTCTCTTAGAGAATGGAACTCCTTAAGCTTTTCATCGATAGAAGCAATTTTGGCTAGGGTCAGTTTTTTTACCTCTTTGCTAGATCTATTTTTATCCTGATATAAAGAAAGAAGCTCTCTACATTCTTCAATGCTGAAATTAAAGCGTCTCGCTTTTCCAATGAAGTTTAATTTTGCCACATCATCATTGGAGTAGCTTCTATAACCTGATTGAATGTTTCTAGCGGGTTCAACCATCTTTATATCCGCGTAATATCTGACTGTTTTAACAGATAATCCCGATAATTTTGCCGCCTGACTAATATTCATAAATAAACTCTTTACATTCCAGTAACTGGAGACTTTATATTGAAAATAGAAAGAGGTCAAGATGTCAGAACTAGCCCAAAAAATCGATATAAACTGGTATTGTAAGCATACGTGGAGAAGGGCGTCTTATAATACAATGTGGTGCCTTTTAGGCTGTTCTATTGGGGATTTTGGGACAATAGCATATTTTCAATTTATGGGTATTGCTTGGCCGGTTTTAGCAATTATGACGCTAGCTATCATTAATGGCTTAATCACATCCATTTTACTTGAAACGTTTATTCTGTTTCGACAAATGCCTTTAAAGGCGGCTTTTCAAACAGCTATAGGTATGTCCTTAATTTCGATGATATCGATGGAGACTGCCATGAATTTGACTGATTTTATTGCCACTGGAGGCGCAAAATTGACGTGGTGGGTGATACCATTAATGCTTGTAGTTGGTTTTATAACGCCTCTTCCCTATAACTACTGGCGACTTAAAGCTTTAGGAAAAGCATGTCATTAGAATGAAAAAATTTGCTGTGTCGATCATATTTGTATTTTTTGTTTTAGGGAGTATTTTTTATTTTGCACCAAGCCTATTTTTTGATGAGGCTCTCAGGGCTGACATTTCTCTGAAGCCAGATGATCAAGATTTGGTAGATTTGGGCAAATTGGTTTATAAAAATAATTGTGCGTCATGCCATGGTGTTAATCTTGAGGGTCAAGAGCAATGGAGAAAACCAGACGCCGACGGATACATGCCTGCACCTCCGCATGATGAAAGTGGTCACACATGGCATCACCCAGATGAGTATCTTTTTTTAATGACCAAATATGGGTTGGAGGAAATTATCGGGCAAGAATATCCAAATAATATGCCCGCATATAATAACGTTTTGTCCGACCAAGAAATTGTTGCAGCTTTATCATATATCAAAAGTACATGGAGTATAAGGGTAAGACTTCAACACGATAAAATCAATACAATGAGTAAAGAAAAGAGGTAGGTATGTTAAAAAAAATCATATTAGTTTTTGTACTATTCAGCTTGCCAACAATGGCGCTGCCACATTCACCTCTTAAGCTATCAAATCCTATGGACGGGGCTTCATTATCAAAGGCTCCAATCCAGTATAAAATGCTATTTAAATCTCCCGCTAAGCTCATAAAGTTTGAGATTTTTAAAAAAGGTAAAAATGACAATAAAGACACATCATTATTAAAAAGTCTTTTTAAAAACTCTGATGGTAAGGTGATTGAAACAAATTATAAACCTTCGCTGGTTTTGTCCGAAAGACACTTAATTAAGTTACCTAAGATAGATTTTGGCTCTTACGAAGTACGTTGGCGAGCCGTAGGGGAGGACGGCCACGTTTTAAAAGGTATCCTTACTTTCGAAGTTAAAGGTAAATAAAAGAAATGGAAATCTGGGCTATAATAACGCCTCTTATTAAGGTTTTACTCTATATTCTATCTTTTTTAGCTGTAGGGACAGGTCTGTTCATTCTTCATTTTAGATCTTTGCTTTCACGACCGACATTTTCATACTGTTGCAAGTTAGTAAGTAAAGCATCGCTAATTGGGTCTATCATACCGCCACTATTACTATTAATGACAGCCGGAAATATAGGTGGAGATTTACAAAGCGCGTTTGATCCTTTGATGATTAGTATAGCTTTGTCGTCGAAGGCCGGTCAGTCCATTTTAGTGTTATTTTTAGGGTTCTTGTTAGTATTATTATGGATATCTCCATTTCAAAATCAAAGGCTTATCCCAGGAATATTAGGCTTTGCCCTCATACTTTCATCCTTCTCATTATATGGGCACTCCACAATAAATGGATTAAGCTCTCAGCTACTGATTGTCTTACACTTGGGTGCTATTTCTTTTTGGGTAGGCTCGTTTTTACCGCTCCGCTATTCTACTCAGGGAAAAATCGAAGAAGAAAACCTTTTTCAAATAGCGCATCAATTTGGTATTTATGCTGTCTACTACATAGGGGTCTTGCTAATAACTGGATTAATGCTGGGGACAATTTTAGTTGGTGGTATAGAGGAGCTGGTGACTTCTGATTATGGAAAAGCCTTTTTATTTAAATTGTTTTTTGCAACAATTTTGCTGGGGATTGGCGCCTTAAATAAGTTCCGGTTAGTACCAAAACTTAAAAACAATAATTTATCGCACGCAATTAAATTGAGAAAGTCAATCAATGTAGAGATTTCTATATTATTTATAATTTTGGTAATATCTAGTTTACTAACAACTTCCATAGAGCTACCTTTGAAGTAGCACAACAAAGTAGGGTTAGAATGGCTTCCGGGGAAAATATAAAAACATATTTTAATGGCACATGGCATGACGGAGATAAATATATTCTACGTGCTGCTGATCATGGAGCATGGTTAGGATCAAGTGTCTTCGATGGAGCTCGCTTTTTTGAAGGTGCTACACCTGACCTACTTTTACATTGTGAGAGAGTAAATAATTCAGCAAAGGCAATGATGCTTGATCCCTCTGTTACACCTGAAGAAATGGTGGAAATAATTAAAGAGGGGCTTAGCTCTTTCGATAAATCTACATCGGTTTATATAAGGCCAATGTATTGGGCAATTGATGGGGCCGAGTCTTTAGTATTGCCAAAAGAAAATAGTACAGCTTTTTCAATCTGTCTTGAGCAAATTCCAATGGCTTCAGCAACCGTTTCTGCAACGCTCAGCAGAACTAAATTTAGAAGACCTGTTCTAGAGGATAATGTAGTGAATGCAAAAGCGGGGTGTTTATATCCCAATAATGCAAGAATGTTAGCCGAAGCACGATCTAAAGGATTTACAAATGCTTTAGTTGCTGATGCTGCTGGCAATGTTGCTGAGACAGCAACAGCCAATATCTTTATGGTAAAAGACGGTGAAGTATTAACACCTATTCCAAATGGTACATTTTTGGCTGGTATAACTAGGGCGAGGCACATAAAAAATTTAAGAGAATATGGAAAATCGGTTTTAGAAACTGTTCTTTCTTTCAAAGATTTTGAAGAAGCCGAGGAAGTATTTATGACAGGAAATATGACCAAGATAATGCCTGTAACTGCGTTCGAAGATAAGAACTACCAAGTCGGGTCTATAGCAAAGCTGGCAAGAGAATTATATTGGGATTGGTCACGCTCTCAGACACTTTGATTATGTGATTGTACCCTTTCTCGATACCAAGTGTATATTCCTGCTCCAACAATGATAACAGCACCAATTATCAAACTCTGACTTGGGTATTCGGTGAAAAATATAATGCCAAGGCAAGCTGAGAAGACTAAATCAAAATACGAAAATGGAGCAAGCAGAGATGCTTCAGATTTTCTGAGTGCTAAAATTAGACAATAATGACCGAAGCCACCAAGTGTCCCCAACATGGTAAAATAAATAATATCGACCAGCTCTATTTTTTGAAAATATGGAAATAAAATTAGTGTGGAAACAATAGTTCCTACTAAGCCAGTATAAAAGAAGTTTGTTCTAGGGTCCTCATCTGTACCGAGGTGACGCGTGGAAACTGCATAACCTGCGTAGCATAAAGCTGACAAAAGTGGAAAAATGCTAGCAATTAGGAAGGTATCTGTTCCTGGTTGTATAATAATTAATGCTCCGACAAATCCAACAAACACCCCTAACCATCTCTTAAAGCCAACTATTTCGCCTAGAAAAATTACTGATAGAATAACAACCAATAATGGCGCGGTTTGAAAAATCGCCATAGTTGCAGCCAAAGATAAGTTAGCAAAACCGGCAAAAATAAAAATGGTCGCTCCAAAAAGTAGAGCCGATCTGAAAAGGTGAATATTTAACCTCTGTGTTTTAACAATTGTTTTCAAATTTTTATTGAATACCAATATTGTTAGCACTGTTTGGCTGAGGTATCGCGCCCAAACCACCTCAATTATGGGATATTGAAGAGCCATTCCCTTAGCAAGGGCATTCATGCACACAAATGATAATATGGCACACAAAAAAAGAGGTATGCCTCCAAGATTTAATTTCAATGATATTCCTTCGTAGGGTTAAACCAATTGATTGGTAATTTGACTGAAAATATCAGACATCTGCTCAATATTATTCTTCATAATAGGTCTAGGCTCTGAACTCAGGCACACAAAAGAAAGCTCTTTATCAAAATCGATCCAAATCCACTGGCCATGAATTCCGAGGCCAAAAAGAACGTTTCTTGAAGTGTAGGGCCTATACCATTTTGATCTATAAAGCCCTTCAGGAAAAATATCATAATGTCCATCAAGACTGAATTTTTTATTAGAATATGAATTTAGTATATCGTTGATCCAGTTTTCAGGAAATACTTGCTCGCCCTGACTATTTTTTCCATAGCATCGAACCATTTCACATATACCCATTATGTCGCTTGCCGATATGCATACTCCTCCTGCGGATCTTGACGTACCCATTCTGTCCAGTGTCACATAAGCATCGTCTTGCGCACCTAGAGGTCTCATAAGTTTTTCAAAAAAGTACTGTGCGTATTTTTTGCCAGTGCATTTTTCTATTATAATTCCGAGCATGTCAGTGTTTGTTGAATGATATTCAAATTTTTCACCGTGTTTGTGCGTATTTTTTTTCAAGCTAAAAAGAAATGACTTTAAATGTGATGTATCATCTATGTCTTGTGGGTTCCAACCGGTTGATTGCCGATAATCGAGAAAAATACCGGATGTTGCTTCATAGTCCTCCATGAAATTAGAAGAAACGCTCATGTCTAATAAATTGCGCACTGAGGCATCTTCGAAAGCACTTCCCTTTGTCTCGGGAATAATCTGGGAGACCAAAGTCTCTTCACTTAACAACCCTTCATCTATTACGCAGCCGATAAGTAGCGCGGTTAGTGACTTCGACACAGAAAAGATAATATGTGGAGTTGTGGAGGAACAATAATCAGAATGCCACGTATATATGGTTTTACCTTTATGAGATATGTGAAAAGCGTCTACTGTTGTTTGACTTAAAAACTCGTCCAACAATGTTTCCTCGTTTTCTCTTATTTTTACGGTAAGTTCTTTATTTTTAAACTCACTGACTTTTTTATCTGTTCCTTTGGTCCAATTTATCGAAGCCGTAGGGATTATTTCCCTTACTTTAGAAAATGCTTCTCTATTAAATGGGGGTAGCCTCCAGTTGGCTAATGTGGGTTGAGAATCTTCCAATATAATTCCTTTGATGATAAATAAACTCTATGATCTAATTACAGGACAATGTCTGGTACAACAAGAGATAAAATGTAATCTTGGAACTCAAGAGGGGGAATTATTTACATATAATGAAAACGGTTTACAGAAACTCAGTCCAATCTTGGGAAATAGATCAAATGGGCCATATGAATGTTCAATTTTATTTTGAAAAAGCACTTCAAGGATGTGTTGTGCTTTGGAACAGTTTAGGAATTAACGAGAAACCAGTCGAGTTGGGAAATACATATCTTTCTCTTGCCCGCGCCCACATTCGTTTTCTCAAGGAACAAAAACCAGGAGCTCCATTTTTTTTTAAACTGGGAATAGTTCAACTTGGAGATACCGAAGCAAAACTATATTTAGAAATGGTAGAAACGATTACACAGCAACCCTGCGCTGCCTTTAACTTCCAATTTGTATGGACCAGTAAACCCCCAGAGGAAGTAAAAAAGAATTTTTCTAAAGTGTTTGAGGAATTGAGGGTAGATGTTCCAAGCTATGGTCAACCAAGAGGATTATCCTTACAAAAGGAAAATGTAATGTCTCTCTCACAAGCCTCTAAGAAAGATATGATTGATTCATTTGAGTCAGTAATTTTGCTAAGGCATTGCGATAATATGAATAAGATTAAGCCCTCCGCTTATATGGGTGTGGTATCAGACTCAACTCCCCACTTGTTAGCGTATACTGGCACAATAGATGAAAATGGTATGACCAATGTCGGAAGCGCTGCTTTAGAATATAAGTTTGATTTTTTTGAATATGTTACCTTAGGTACGCACTTAAAAACGAAGTCAGGAGTTCAATCTATGTCTAATAAGACTTTTGTATGGAAGCACTGGATATTTAATGTTGAAACTGGAAAGCCAGTCGCTATTGCAAGTGCTGTTGCCGTTACTATGGATCTCAAGGCCAGGAAGTCGATTCCCATACCACCGGAAATGGCTAAGGCCTTGGCTAAACTGATATTGTAAGAGGTTTTAAAAATGAAATTATATTACCATTCATCCAGTAGTGCTTCTTTACGCGTTCTTATCTTTTTAAGTTGCAGGGGTGTTCCTGAAAATAAAGTTAAACTAATTGAGACTGGAATAGATTTTGATACTCGAGGAATACCTGTTTGGACGATCCCCAGTGATGACGAACAATACAATAAGTTAAAAACCAATGATTATAAAGCTCTAAACCCTGAAGGAAGAGTGCCTCTACTTTTGCTTGAGGATGGTAAAAAAATGACTCAGACAGGAGCTATCATAGATTTGATAGACGATATTTTGGGTGAACCCTCTCCATTAATTCCAGAGGACCCGTATTTAAAAGCCGAAATGAGAAGAATTCAGTGGATTGTAGCCGCTGACACCCAACCCTATCAAAATATTCCTTTTATTATCCAAGCAATGGGTGAGTGGGGAATGAAAAAAGCACAGCCGATTAAGCATCCCCTGAGGAAGCATTTTATCAATCGCGAGTTTTCTGCCATAGAAGAAATTTTGAAAAATGTTTCAGGAAAATATTGTGTTGGAGATAATGTCTCTTATGCGGATTGTTTTTTAATTCCCCAAATAAGAAATGCACTTGCATCAGACATTCCTTTGGAACAAGATTTTCCAAATCTAAATAAAGTGTGGGAAAATATGCTGGCTTTGCCAAACGTACTTGATATTTTTGAAAGGGCTGGAGGCATCATCCAACCTATAGTTGTTGACGAAAAAAAACTAAAAGAATATGTGGAGTAGGAACAAATGGAAAAAACTGAAAAGCATGTGATATGGCAGCCAAATGAAGAGATTTACAAGGCAGGGGATAACCCAGAAGGTGCGTATCTGATTAAGTCTGGATACGTTTATATTTACACATCAGGTGGACTAAAACTTAACAGGCTGGGTGTGAATGAAATATTTGGTGATGCCTCGCTTGTTTTAAAAAAGCCACGTTCGGTAACTGCAATTGCGGGTGAGCATGAAGTTCATGCCTTATTTCTTCCAGCAAGATCGATAGACAGTTTTTTACAACAAAACAAAGTTATTTCTGCGTTGATAAGAAAAACACATTTGAGACTCATTGATTCAAACGCGCAAAGTGAAGAATTATCTAAGGATTTGGAGAAACTGATGGCAATGGTAAAAAAAACTGAAACAATATCTGAAGATATCACAAAATTAGTCGAGCAGATGAGGAAGAAAGTAAATAAGACTCTTTCAGAAGATTGATTTTATTGTCCAAATAAAGGGAAAAAAAAGTACAGGGTATAGGCCATTACAAAAGCTGGTATAGCCGAATAAATCGTTGCGAGTATGGCAGCTTTAGGTGCGATCGCTATAGCAGGAAATAAAGCATCACCATCGTTTGATATAGCATTCCCTAAAAGAGCACTAAAAGGTATCATTCCATTTATAAAAAGAGTTGTGACCAATATTTGGGGTCCGCATCCAGGAATAAACCCTATAATTATAGCAAGTAAAGGAATCAGCATTCCTATCGTCTTAAACATCAGGTTCAAGTCCAACGGAGTTAGATAAACGAGATAATCGTATGCTAAATAAGCAGCTAAAACCCAGATGGCAATAAAACTTGTTTCTTCAGCTACGCGAACAAGTGGTTTGTCTCTCGGGTTAGTCATGGTTTTGATTTGTGAGTTAGACCATATAAAAATGCTTGTCACCATTCCAACTATTGCAATAATCTGTGGGAAAATACCAAAGAGCTCTTCAAGATCATACTGAAGTATTTGGAGAATCCCCAGACCGAAACCCGGTATTATCAGACACGTAAATATGATGTCACGCTTCCTATTTTTGCCAATTATGGGAACTTCACTTTTTAGATTAACTGCCTTCTCCTGATGTGAAAAAGTAAGAAAATTATCAGCGATATATCCTGTGATAATTCCAGCGAGTAGCGTAAGAGGAAGCACTAATATTGCAATGTCTGGTCTGACCGCAATTAATAAAAATGCGGCGTCTCCCATAGTGGCGGTTAGGGTTGCTATAACCGCTCCAAACGACACGTTGCCAGAAGTATAGGCCGCAACCACAACAACGGCACCGCCGCACCCTGGCGTTGCACCAAGAATAGCAGCTATTGGTATTTGTAAGGCTGAAGATTCTCGAAGAATATTCCCTACATTAAAATTAAACCTATGCTCTGATAAATAGAAGATAGATAGAGTGATGGCTACGAAAGCACTTACCTGAACATATGCGTCAGTAACCAAGGCTCTTGTAAGGTCGCCCAACTCCCCTGGCAGTGCTGTTAGAGCAAGCAGTAAAAGGGCAATGAAATACTTTTTTCTAATAGAATAAATCAACTTGAAACCTTCTGTAAAATTTCTACTTGATAATGATTATCATTTGCAAGAAAAAAATGGTTCTAAGACTAGATAATTCCAATTTTTTTTAATCATTACTTTTTTAGTCAGAATAGTTGTTGACAAAGCCGAGCAAATTAGTCATCTTTAATCCTGACTGGGATCGTCGGAATTAAAATTAAAGGATTTATATAATGAAAAAAGTTATCGTTATGATTGTTGCGGTATTTGTAGTGACAGAGGTAGCAGCACATCATTTTTATTCAACGTTTCCAATTACATTGAAAGGTTATACTGGAGACAAGACCAACTCAGTCTCTTACTCAGGGCAAATAGCAAGACATGTTCTACATGATTCTCTCAAAAAACTAGCTGGGAGAGGTGATGGAGGATCTAACGCTGCTGAAATTGAAGCTCAGATGATGAAGTATTTCAAGGGAAGTAAAGAGGACCTTGATATTATTGCACCCAAAACAAAAGGTGATTTTAGAATAAAGCAAACGACGTTAAATCAAATCAGCAAAGGTAAAAATCTGTCTGGTAAAACTTATAAGGGCGTTATAAATGGATGGCCTGGTCAAATGACCGGACCAGAAGTTATTGAGTTTATGATTAAAAAAGCCGCTCAGAAAAAAGGAGGTTTCGACCCTGCTACTGGTTATAACTATCCTCAATTAATTTCAAAGTTTGCAATGGGCGCTGTGTTTTATAACCAAGCAGTTGATAATTATCTAGATGAAAAGATGGCTCTTAGCTCAAAGACAAATGATAAACCATATAAGGACGGAGCTTATTATACCTATAAAGAGCATGCTTGGGATGAAGCATTTGGTTATTGGGGTGCGGTCTCCCATGGGCTCGGTCTTAGTGCAAAGCAAAATTACGATATCACTAAGATGAAGGATATGGCTGCCGCGGACCAAAACAAAGATGATGTAGTAGATCTCAAGAGCGAGTACAATTTTGCGCACGCGTACTATGCATCAAGCTTTGATAAAGGTGGTAAGACAAATTATTATAATACAGTTACTCAGGCTTTTTTAGACGGTAGAAAGATAATTGCAGGAGCAAAAGGTGAAAAGCTTTCATCATCTGAAAAAGCTGCACTGCAAGGTCACATCGCTGTAATTAACGCAAATTGGGAAAAGGTTATTGCCGAGTCTGTTTTTAAGTATGCGGGTTCCGTTTATAAGGATATCGTAAAGCTTGAAGAAAATTACTCAGATAAAGCCTTCTCCACCTATGCAAAGCATTGGGGAGAATTGAAAGGTTTTGCACTAGCTCTTCAGACGGGCAAATCAAACTTGGGTGAAACAGCCGTGAAGCTAAACAGGCTTACAGGTATGGGGCCAGTTCTAATGAATGCTTCTCAAGTAACAGGTGTAGATTCTGCGGGAAATTACATCAAGGAAGAAGCTCAGTCGTGGGGTGAGTTTAAGCTACACATGCTTAAAATCCAAAAGCTGATGGTCGAAAAGTTTGATGTCAAAGCAAAAGGAAACGACATGTTAGCAGATATGTCTTCTTTGGCGTCAAAGGTAGGAAGCTCCGATAGCGCGGAAAACGACTAAAAGAGCTTTCCTTCTCCAGCTTTCCTCCGGATTTCCCAGTCACGGGGGAAAGCTCCTAAATACCTTAAAAGGGCCTTATAGAAGTTAGGAATAAGATGTTAGAATATATTGGCGATATTTTCCATCACTTTGTTGATCCAAAGAAAAGAGTTTTCCTTGGGTACATTGTGTTATCCATCTTAATAGCGCTTTTATGGCTTGTATTTATAAGGAAAAAGGGGTTGAAATCAGCAATTTTTAAAGTGTTTGATAAGAAAATTCTCTTATCAGGTTCTGCAATCTCGGATTACAAAATGTTTTTAATTAATAGAGTTCTAATGTTGGTACTATCTCCGTATCTTTTGACTCAGTTAGCCGTTGCAACATTTATTTACTATTCTTTTTTATCAATACCGTTAAGTGGGCTTATTTCTTTCTTAAGTGATACCCCGACTTTTGTAGTAGCAGTACTATTTACTTTTGTTTTTTTCACTTTTGACGACTTTACAAAATACTGGGTACACAGATGGATGCATAAGTGGCCAGTTTTGTGGGCTCTTCACAAAGTTCATCATTCGGCTGAGACCTTAAATCCAATCACTGTTTATAGAACACACCCTCTTGAGGGAATTCTATTTTCATTGCGAGGAGCATTTTCCCAAGGTACAGTGATTTCCACTTTCTTTTTCATTTTTGGTGATAAGGTAGATTTAGTAACTATTTTAGGAGTCAACTTTTTAGTATTTTCTTTCCATGTTGCTGGATCAAATTTAAGACACTCCCATATAGACATCAAATATTGGGTTTGGTTAGAAAAAATTCTCATTTCACCAGCTCAACATCAGCTTCATCATTCTTTGGATGAAAGACATTACGATAAAAACTTTGGAGCCGCTTTGGCGATCTGGGATTGGATATTTGGATCGCTTCATCACTCCGAGGATATTGATAATCTTATATTAGGGGTTGAAGATAATGACTTCAATCCTACATCGATAACGGAATTATATTTGAAACCACTGAAAGAAATTTCAGATATTGCCGCAGAAAGTCTATCCAGTTTCAAATCGCTGAATAAAATTTTTAAAATATAAAAGGAGCAATCCTAATGAACTTCTACCCTATATCAATTATTACGTTTTTACTCCTTTCGTTTAATACAGTTATTGGTGCTGAAGTTAATATTTACTCTCACCGCCAACCTTTTCTAATTAACCCCTTTTTGGAAAAATTCACTGAAGAAACGGGAATAAAGACTAACGTAGTATATGCAACGAAAGGTTTAGCTCAACGACTGAAAGCAGAGGGTAAGAATAGTCCTGCTGATGTCATTTTGACGGTAGATATTGGGCGCTTATATATATATGATGATCTCGATCTCCTCGCATCAGTAAATTCGGATATTCTGGATAGGAACATTCCCCAGAATTTAAAAAGTCCCGAAAACAAGTGGTTTGCCTTATCAAAGCGATCAAGAATTATAGTTACGTCCAAGGACAGAGTAAAAGAGGGACAAATTACAAAAATCGAGGACTTAGCCGACGAACAATGGAAAGGCAGGGTGTGTTCCCGACCAGGAAGCCATGTATATAATAGAGCCCTAATGGCTTCGCTTATTTTATCTCTGGGAGAGAAAGCAGCAGAGGCATGGGCAAAAAAATTCGTGGGTAATCTAGCTAGAAGGCCCCAAGGAAATGATAGAGCGCAAGTAAAGGCAATCTTTGAAGGCCAGTGTGACATATCAATCATAAATAACTACTATTTTGGTAAATTAAAATATTCTGACGATCCAAACCAAAGGGAATGGGCAAAAAGTGTTCGCTTAATTTTTCCGAATCAAGGTATAGAGGATAGGGGAGCACATGTAAATATATCGGGTGGAGGCGTTGCTAAATATTCAAAAAATAAAAAAGAAGCGGTGGCTTTATTAGAGTTCTTATCAAAGGCCGCCTCTCAGAAAATGTATGGAGAGATTAATTTTGAATACCCGGTGAACCCAAATGTCGAAACTACTGAAGAACTAAAAAGTTGGGGAAGTTTCAAGTCTGACAGTTTACCTATCATCTCAATTGCCCTCAAAGCTTATGAAGCTCAAAAAATTATAGATAAAGTAGGTTGGTAAAATTTTAAGTAATTCTGCAATATTACACACTAACCATTGGGCAAAAAATAATGGTATACTGAGAAACTCTCCCGCTGTTTTTCTATCTATACTTTTAATTGGTCCTATATTCAGTTTAGTTCTGACAGCTTTCGAAAGTAACCAAGATCTGTGGGTCCACCTTGTAAACACTGTATTGCCTATATACGTAGTGAATACTTTATTCCTATTCTTAGGAGTTTTAGCTCTAGCAGGTGGTTTAGGTATTTCAACGGCATGGATTGTTACTTATTACTCTTTTTTTGGTAAAAAAGTAATAGAGTGGGCTTTAATACTACCTCTAGCTTGTCCGGCTTATATTGTTGCTTATGTCTATACCGATTTCTTAGAGTACGCAGGACCGGTACAAGGACTTATAAGAAAGATATTTGGTCTTAACTCGGCAGCTGACTATTATTTTCCTGAAATAAGATCGGTAATGGGTGCTATCTTTGTAATGGGTTTTGTACTCTACCCATATATATATATATTAGCACGAACAGGTTTTAATAACTCTCCTAGAAGCTTGTATGAGACTGCGGCGCTTTATGGCCGAAATAAATTTTTTGCCGTTGGCTTGCCCTTATGCAGACCATATATTGTGGCGGGTCTTGCCCTTGTTGCGATGGAAGTACTGTCAGATTTTGGAACAGTTGAATATTTCTCTGTTCAAACACTTACTCTGGGAATGTTTAACGTTTGGATTGGGATGAATAGTATATCTGCAGCATCGCAAATAGCGATAGTGACCTTTGTTTTTATAATCATCTTGCTTGTTCTAGAAAGAAAGGCAAGATCTAGCCAAAAATATAATGATACCTCTAAGAGACTTAATAATATTTCACCAAAAGAGTTGAGTTTGAAAAAAGCACTATTTGCAATTTTCTTTTGTTTAGTGCCAATTTCAGTTGGTTTTATAGTTCCAATAATTATATTGATAAATAACGTTTTTATAGGGCTAAAACCTGATAGTTTTTTTGCGATTTTCCCTGTACTGTTAAACACTATTTTTATAGGTTTAACTGCCACATTAATTATTATATTACTTGCTTTTTTCTCAGCTTCTAGCGCGTATTTTTCTAAAAATCGTGCTTTAGTTATTATCTACAATATTGCTGCAACAGGATATGCTCTCCCTGGAACTATGCTCGCTATAGGTGTAGTTATTTTTTTTGGGTTTTTAGATAAATTTACAGGAAATATAGTCTTTTTAGGAGGAACGATATATGGAGTTATATTCGCATTAACAGTAAGGTTTTATGCTGTTCCCTATGGAGGAGTGATTTCAGGATACTCTAGAATTCCCTCAAATTTATTTGATGCATCAAAAAGTTTGGGTTATTCCACAATATCTACATCATATAAAATTACCCTTCCCCTTATAAGGACATCGATTATAGCTACTGCGATTTTGACTTTTGTAGATATAGTTAAAGAGTTGCCAATGACATTGATACTAAGACCTTTTAACTTTGAAACACTCGCAACTTATACATACCAGTTCGCACATGACGAATTAATGATCGAGGCATCATTGCCAGCATTCTTCATTATAATTACCGGACTTATCCCGATTTTGTTACTACAAAATCAATTAAATAGCTTCTTTCATTCAAAAAACTGAACAGCGAGATATAACAGCGTCGAGAACATCAGAATATATAACACTATGATATTCACTTTATTATTTGAGCCAATAAACTTTAGAGTTTCTAAAGTTTGTTTATGTTCTTTGAGAGTCTGCCTAGCTTTATTCGGTTTGGGTTTTTTTAAATCTTTGCTTGCATAGTATACATCGACTATAAATGGGTTGCCTTTTGAGATGGAGCCCACAGATCCAAAGTAGTCAGGCATCTCTGTATAATTGGAGACGTCCGCTTTTTCATATAGTAACTTGTAGGACTGCCCGTCGGTTATAAACCCATTTTCCGTATATATCCCGGTAGGTTTTTCCGCATATACACCTTTTAAATTACCTAGGTTACATCTAACAATAATAGCCTCAAACTCAGTATGATAAATCTTGCTAAGTAGATCTCTAAAGGTATCATCGTCTAAATATACCTCTAAATAGAATTCTTCCCCAAAGTTATAATCCAGATTGTCGCTCGCTTTGCCACAAGACAGAGAAAAAAAACCGCTACCCCTCAAATCATCAAAGTTAAAATCTCCCTGGGTATAACTTCCGAGAACTGATTTTTCTTTGCTAGATCTTTCTTTGCTATCTCTTTTTAAACAATGGATGGCGACATTTATTTTATCTGAATATTCTCTTGAACCGAGTATTGAAAAGGAATCTTTATTTTTTTTGTAAATATTATTTAGAATTATACCCGTGCCAACAATTTGCTCGACTTCACTAAATCCAGCAGATTTTTTTTTGCTTATGTTATAGATATCACCGTGTTTGTATGACTTAGAGTATTCTGGCGATACAATTTTTAGCTCAATAGTGCCATCTTTAACAGGAAAAAATCTTACAAGCTTCTCTATTTCGTCAAAATCATTTCGTTTCTCTACTAAGTACTCAGTTTCTTCTTTTGGCAGATTAAATGAATTCTGTTGTCTTACAAAAATCACTTCATTTGGGTATGTTGAATTTGTATTCTTCATGTTGCTGATAATAATCTAAAAAGTAGTTGAAAGACCAATATTTTTGCAAAATAAAATTTAAAAAATATTATTTGTTACGAGCACATTTATATTCTCTGGGACAAGCACCTTTATCTTCAATAACAATAGTAACCTCGGGTGGATCCATTCTCGACCCTGCTTTCACATATGTACACATTCTCTGAGTTGGATCGTCGTCATTCCATTTCCAACTTTTAAACCTACATGTTACTGGAGTTGTGTTAGAGAGTGCAGCTCTTCTACGGCACTTAATCTTTTCTCTTCCCATTATTGTTTGTGGCCACTTAAGCCTCATCGTGTCCCAAAGAGTGCAGTGTGGTTCTTTCTTATTTTCATACATACGTCCCTCAGCCAAAGAGATGACAGGAAACATCAAAAGGACGTATAAAAAAAACAGCTTTTTCATTTCTTTTTTGTTACTCTCTTTAAAATATTGGTTGATTATAAAATCGACACTTATATCTATTAGTTTAGAAGTTTTGAAATTTGTTTGTTATTAGTGTATCATAAAAAGCGTATTGGAATAATTTTTTTGGATTAATAAAGAATTATTCAAAAAAGGGGGAAAAATGGCTGAAGTTTTTGAGGATTCCTATTCAGCGGAAGCTCTAGCGAATATGGAGAACTATATAATTAGTTTTGGCACTTTAATTAAAGACGTCGGTTCTAGCGAAGGGTTTAAGAATGCGCTCTTTGGCATGAAGGTAATGATTGAGAAAAAACCTAGACGTATAGCTGATTTGAGCAAAATTTATGCTGGAAAAGCGCCCAGAACGTTGGAACTTCTCGTATTTAGTAGAGAACATATTCCATTGATAGTTGCTGAGATAAAGGCGCACGAATTTAAAAATGTAAAAGCAGACGTGCAACAGCAACTAGTTACAGTTACTGTGCCAAAGCCAACGCTGGATGATCTAACGGCTATGGAAGATCAAATAGCTACTATGAGCCGATCTGCAATAAGCAGTTTGACAAAAATTAGAGGAAACACTTCACAGAGACTAAAAGCTGCATTGGAAAATGAATTCATTGACGGCGTTACTATGCATAACTCAAGAAACAAAGTGGATGCTGTATACGATAAGTATGTAAAGCTTGTAAAACTTCATTCTCTAAAGAAAAGAAAATCTATTTTAGGCAGTTATTTTGAGCCAAAAAATGAAGAAGAAAGATTGCTTTTGCCAGAACTTAACAAATTAAAACCTTTACCTGAACCAAAAGAATAGCCTAGTATTGGACTTTGATTATTTTTGCAGTAGGAAATGCCAAAAACAGGTGGCCAATTAATCGCAGAAAGCCTTGATACAAACGAGGTCAAACACGTGTTTTGTGTTCCCGGTGAAAGCTATTTGGGCGCTCTGGACGCTCTATTCGACAAAAAGAAAAGTATAAAAGTTATCAATGCACGTCATGAAGCTGGAGCAGCTAATATGGCCGAGAGCTATGGTAAGATTACTGGAAAACCAGGAGTTGCCTTAGTCACAAGAGGGCCCGGAGCCTGTCATGCCTCTGTAGGTGTACATATTGCTCATCAGGACAGCACTCCAATGATCTTGATAGTAGGGGATGTTGCAAGAGCTGTTAGAGACAGAGAGGCTTTTCAAGAAGTAGACTTCAAAAACTTTTTTGGACCAATATCAAAGTGGG
This sequence comes from uncultured Alphaproteobacteria bacterium, assembly GCA_902537415.1. Lineage (GTDB taxonomy): Bacteria > Pseudomonadota > Alphaproteobacteria > Rhodobacterales > Rhodobacteraceae > CACIJG01. The sequence continues at coordinate 17,793 of CACBBC010000009.1, forward strand.
TAGGAGAAATTAGTGATCCAGATAGGGTTCCGGAATACATGAATAGAGCCTTTAGTCTGGCCACTTCCGGAAGGCCTGGACCAGTGGTGTTAGTTACCCCAGAAGATATGCTTTCTCAACTCTCGAAAGTAAAAACTCCTGTTTTAAGTCCAGTTATTAGAGGTGAAATGCCCTCGAAGGGATTAAGTAGGTTAATTGAAAATTTAAGAAAATCAAAAAAACCTCTTTTTATAATTGGTGGCTCGGGTTGGACCGATAGGTCGTGTTCTAAACTTCACAATTTTATCAATGAAAATAATATCCCAGTAGCAACATCTTTTCGCAGACAGGATTTATTTGACCATAAAAACGAGAATTTTGCAGGAAGCTTTGGTACATCAGTATCCCCAAAACTTATAGATAGTACCAAAAACAGTGACCTAATTATTGTGTTAGGAGCTAGGCTAGGTGAAATGACAACTCAAGGATATAGCATTATCAACCCTCAGGATATTTCAAAAAATATAATGCATATTCATGTAGACCCAAATGAGTTGAATAAGGTTTTTAATGCCAATGTATGCATAAACGTTGGAGTAAATGAGTGCTGCGATAAGCTAGAAGAACTCACTCTGGATAATCCCGATCGATGGAAAGAATGGAGAAATGAGTTAAACAAAAACTACTTGGAGGACTCTAAACCAAAAAAAAATAGAAACCTTAACAATCTGAGTAAAATTTTTGAAATAGTTGAAAAAAAATTCCCCTCAAATGCTATTATAACTCTAGATGCTGGAAATAACGCAGCCTGGCCACAAAGGTTTTTAAGCTTCGGAAGAAACCGGAGGCAGATAGCATCTACCTGTGGCTCTATGGGATATGCCATTCCAGCAGCAGTCTCTTCAGCTCTGTCAAATCCAGAAAAAGCTGTTCTCTGTTGTGTAGGTGATGGAGGCTTTATGATGTCTAGCCAGGAAATCTCTACTGCTGTTCATTATGGTGCAAAAATTATTATTTTAATTATTAATAACAGCAGTTATGCAACAATAAGAATGCATCAGGAGAGAGATTATCCAGGGCGAAAAATAGCCACGGATTTGAAAAACCCTGACTTTGTTAAGCTATGTAAAGCAATGGGTGCTGATGCCTATAGAGTAAAGGGGGTGGAAGATTTTTCTCAAATTTTTGTCAAGGCGCTTAAGTCAAAAAAAGTGAATGTCATTGAAATACCAATTTCCATAAATCAATTATCCCATAGGTATAATCTTAAGTAGCTTTCAGAGCCTTATTTAGTTCAACTCTAGTCGGACTTGACAGAGCTGTTCCTTTTTTCAAAACACTGAGACCTGCTGCAGCACAAGAAAATTCTACTGATTGCCTAAAATCTTTTCCAAAAGACAAAGCGCTTGCCAAAGCACCATTGAAACAATCGCCAGCACCTGTCGTATCAATTACTTTTCCAAACTTATTGCCGGGGCAAAACGTAATTGTTTGTCCATCAAAAAATGCTGCTCCCTTTTTTCCAAGTGTAATAATCACTTTTTTAACTCCCAGGTCTCGAATTTTATTTATAGCTCTTTCAACGTCTCTTTTTCCTTTGAGAGAGATATTTGTTATTTGTTCAGCTTCTGTTTCATTAGGAGTAATAATTTCACAAAACTGGTAAGCCTTTTTACTAATTATGCCGAAGGGAGCTGGGTTGAAAATGGTAATCATACCCAATTCTTTGGCTTCTTTTAAAACTGAAAATGTAGTATCAGATGATTGTTCAAATTGAGTTAAAAAGATGTCGCCTTTTTTCATTTTAGATTTTTGCGAATAAAAGTCATCTATACTCAGTTGGGCTGACGCTCCAGGATCAACAATTACACTATTTTCACCAGTTTTATTATCGATAAATATTCCTGCCATACCGGTAGGCAAATTTTTGTCAATTTTTGCACTTGCAAAGAGTTTTTCTTTTCTCCAAATATCATTTGCATATCTATTAAAATTGTCATTCCCTAATCGAGTAATTAATGTGGTGTGCGCTCCAAGTTTTCTTGCTGATATTGCTTGATTAGAGGCTTTGCCGCCAGGGCCTATGTTCGAACTTTTTGCAATAATGGTTTCTCCAGGTTTTACTTTCTTATCAACATAGAAAGATAAATCCACCGCGAAAATTCCAAAAACAAAAATGTGTTTATTTTTTTGTGTCACTAAATTCTTTTCTCAATTGTTCGTTGTGTTGATTAAATTTAGGAGCTTTTTTTTCTAATTTATCCCAAATTAGGGGTGGAGAGGGAATAGTTAAATTGTCATCGAGTGAATTTCTTACCCTTATTTTTTTCAATGCCAAATGCCTTTCCAGATCCTTAACAGTATTTAGTCTTCCATACGCAATTGATGCTTCGTCAAGCCTATTTTTTAATGTTTCATCGGTAAGCGAAGATAATATAGACTGAATTGTATCATCTAATAAATCCCTGTTATTTACTCTGAGTGTGTTGCTAGAAAACTTATTTTCTTCTGCCAGGCCAGGTGTTTTAAGAACCTCCACACAAAATCTTTTCCACTCCAATTCATTCTGAATTGAAATAATGAAGCTAGTATTTTCTGAGCACAGGAAAGCACCATAAGGTGCGATAGAAGGATGCTTTAGACCGACCCTTTTGGGTGCAGCCCCTCCATATTTGCTATGAATATATGGAACAGTCATCCAGTCAGCAGCAACATCAAAAAGGGAAATCGTTACATCCTTAACTTCATTAAAACGTTCTCTCAATAATAAAGATTCTACAATGCCTGCATGTGCTGCCATTCCTGCGCCAATATCGCAAATTGAGACTCCTATCCTACCAAGTCCCTCTGGTGATCCAGAAATATCTATTAGGCCACTTTCCGCTTGAATAAGTAAATCATAGGATTTTTTTTTCATCATTTCCGGAGCCTCTCCATAACCAGATATATCGCAACAGATAAGTCTTGGGTTATAAGATTTCAAACTGGGGCTATCGATTCTCAATTTAGTTACAGTTGTCGGAGAAAAATTCTGAATAAAAATATCTGCTTTAGCAATCATATTTAAAAATATTTGTCTATCAATCTTTGTCTTTAGGTCCAGAGCAATACTTTCTTTACCTTGATTCAGCCATATGAAATATGAGCTTTCTCCCTCAGCAACTGTGTCATAACCCCGAGCAAAGTCCCCACCATCCTTTCTTTCAATCTTAATCACCCGGGCGCCCGCTAACCTAAGTCTATTAGAGCAAAAAGGTCCAGCCACAGCTTGTTCCATTGATACCACTAATATTCCATCAAGTGGTAAAGTCATATTAAAAGCTTCTTGGAAGATTTAAAACGTGCTCAGCAATATAGCTAAGTATTAAGTTCCTAGATACGGGAGCTGTTTGATAAAGACGCGTTTCTCTGAATTTTCTCTCAATATCGTATTCTTTACTAAAGCCAAAGCCACCAAATGTCTCCATTGCTGTAGTGCCTGCTTTCCAACTAGCATCGGCCGCCAACATTTTTGCCATATTAGCCTCAGCACCACATTTTTTACCCTCGTCGAAAAGCGTGGCAGCTTTATCGACCATAAGCGATGCCGCTTCGATTTGTGAATAGCACTCTGCTATTGGAAATTGAATTCCCTGGTTCATGCCAATTTCTCTGTTAAAAACTTTTCTGGTTTTGGCATAGTTAACTGACTTCTCTATAAAATACTTACCATCTCCGATACACTCTGATGCTATAAGAATTCTCTCGGCATTCATACCATCCATAATTGCTCGGAATCCCTTGTCTTCTTCACCTATAATGCTTTCATCCGGAATGAAAACATCATCAAAAAATAATTCGCAGGAGTGATGGTTAATCATAGAGTCAATCTTCACTATTTTAAGGCCACTTTCCTTAGCTTGTTCTATATCAATAAGGAAAACAGAAAATCCGTCAGTTTTTTTGGTTAGAGCTCCCTGTGGTTTAGTTCGTGCAAGAAGGATCATTAAGTCAGAGTGTTCCACTCGACTAATCCAGACTTTTTGCCCATTGATAATCCAGCCATCATTAGTTTTTTTTGCCATGGTTTTGATACTAGTTGTGTCCGTTCCTGAGTTTGGCTCCGTTACGGCAAAACTCTGAAGCCTTAGCTCACCAGAAGATATTTTTGGAAGATATTCTTTTTTTTGTTTATCCGACCCATGTCTTAGAAGGGTGCCCATAACGTACATCTGAGCATGACACGCACCAGCATGTGCACCTTGAAGACTGAGTTCTTCCAAAACAATACAGGCTGCTTTTAATCCCAGTCCAGCGCCACCATATTCTTGAGGAATAAGAATATTTAAGAACCCGCTTGTCGTCATTTCCTTAACAAAGTCCGTAGGGTATTCTTTTTTCTTATCTAAATCACGCCAATATTCTTCTCCATATTTCTGGCAAATTGTGGCTACAGACTCCCGGATTTGTTTTGTATCAATCAAACGTTACTCCCTTTTTAAATTTATACTCTATTAATAACAGTTTCTTTTAAGTTCAGCTATTAGACTCTTCTTATACTCTTCTGAGTTTATCTCCAAAAAACCCAAAGCAGGCAGACTTATTGCTCCCAAAAAATAGGTCGACAAAGCACCACGCGCGACGCTTTCACTGGGATCACTTTTTTGATCTAGTATTTTTTTTCTAATTTCTCTACATCCTGGCGTATGGTAATTTTCATTAGTTGGGTCAAGTCTTATTATCTCACGGTTAAGATTTGAAGAACAAGAAATTAGAAAAGTAAGAAGAAAGGTAATAAAGAGGTTTTTATACATAAATTTTAAATTTTTCTCTTATGCCTCTCTCAATTTCTTTATCAAAAAGAGGTATATTATTCCTTCTCGTGAGAATTTCTTTTTTTCGTTCTATAGTTTTGTTCATTAGATCTGGTTTATTGTTTTCTTGCCATTCCTTAGGACTCGTTCTATCTGCAAGATCAGGATAAATATATTCTTTTTGCATTAAGTCTAATGTTTGTTGATGCCCCAAATAATGCTCTGGTCCATCAATACAAACGGACCTTATAACATCAATATTTACGATATTATCGTTAACATCTATTCCCTTAATGCATCGTTGTACCTGTCCAAGTATATCGTTGCCTAGTATCAATGATTCTAATGAAAACCCTAAAAGGGAAGCATGCATTCCTACAGACTCATAGCAGAGATTTAAGCCTGCAAGACCAGCAAGGGTGTTAGAAATACCTTGCTCCCAACCAGCCTGCATATCTGGTAACTTGGAGTCTGCTATTCCAGAGGCGGCACCTCCAGGCAAACCAAGAAAATGATGCATTTGAGCACAGCCAGCTGTTAAAAGAGATTGCTCACCCGACCCTCCTGACATTGCACCTGTTCGCAAATCGGAAACAAAGGGCCAAGTTCCAAAAATGCAGGGGTGTCCAGGCTTCACTGAATTTACGTAAACAATTCCAGCTAAACATTCTGCAACTGCTTGAACAATTGCTAAAGCAATAGGTGCTGGTGCCGTTGCCCCAGCCTGGCCAGCAGAAAGTAAAAGAATAGGCATCCCGCCTTCAATACATTTTTCCATTGTTTCACAACTCTCCGTTGCAAATTTCATTGGGGGAACTACAAAGCAGTTTGAATTTGAAACAAAAGGCCTTGCCCGCCATTGCTTTTCCCCACCAGCTATCATGTGTAGCATATCCATACAGCCCTTAACATGGTGAGGTTCAGAAAAACTAGTTCCAATATGCTTTGTAGTGCCTCCGCAACAAGCGTAAAGCGTGTTGAGATCCATTTCATAGTTGTCGGTTATATCTCTTGCTACCATCACCCGTTGGAAAAAATGTATGTTATCTAATTCCTGAGTTATCTGAGCTGCGTGATATAAGTCTTGAACTGTTGAGTCTCTGTATTCTTTCTTTTCCATATCCACCACATGAACGGCTGCTCCTGCAGTTCCAAAAAAAACTTTTTTCCCAGATAAGTGCATATCAAATTTTTCCTCTCGTCCAAATAGCGTCAAGTCTTTAGAGGACAAAGCAATCACGTCTTCAACAAGAGATTTAGAAAACCTAAGTCTTCCATCGTCTCCCAGTACTACACCGGCTTTTGTCATATAATTTATTCCGCTCTTTGGGGCCAGGCCAATTCCGATTTCGGATAATGAATCAAGAGCTAAGTTGTATAATTTCTTTATATCTGAGTCACTTAAAGGCTTGTAACTGCCACCAATCAGTCCTGGCTTTATTGGATTTATTTCTTCAGATATGGGAGCAGCTCTTAGCGCTATTTTTGATTTTCTACCTCTTCGTTCAGGCCTCTTCATTTCTGCCTCTCAAAAAAATTTCAAAAAAGTTACACTCTAATCTTCTCAGAGATTGGGTCATACAATGGTTTAGATGATATTTTTGCCTTGGCCATCGTCCCTGCTATTTCAATATGAAAGTCTGAGGTCTCGACTGATTTTATGGTCTCTTCTTTTAGTGGAATATAGCCCATGCCAATAGCTGATCCTAAAAAATGACCGTAGTTACCTGAAGTTAGGTATGAAACAAGCTCACCATCTCGGTAAATCGGCTCATTATGAAACAGTAGCAACTCTGGATCTTCAAGTTGAAATTGGTAGAGATATTTTTCAAGACCCTGGTTGTTTTTTCTTATAACTGCTTCTTTACCAATAAAATCGTCCTTGTTAGTTTGTACTGCGAAACCAAGCCCAGCTTCCAATACATGATCTTCATCAGTAATATCATGGCCGAAATGGCGATAAGCCTTCTCAATTCTGCAGCTATCTAAACTATGGAGGCCACATAGCCTAAGGTCATATTTTTTTCCTGCCTCTCGGATCACTTCGAAAACGTGACAAGCCTGATCTGAGCTTACATACAATTCCCAACCCAATTCTCCAACGTAGCTAATTCGATGCGCTCTAGCCAATCCATACCCTATTTCGATCTCTTTAGCTGAGCCAAATGAATGATTATTGTTATCAAATTTATTCGGTGATATTTCTGATAATAGCTTTCTTGAATTTGGTCCCATCAATACCAAAACGGCTTCTGATGAAGTAACATCAGTCACTACGACATTAAAGTTTTCTCTATTGCGGTTTAGCCAACTTAAATCTCGAACTAGAGTAGCAGCAGGCACAACAAATAAAAAACAATTATGCTTTAAACGAGTTACAGTAAGGTCACTTTCAATACCACCACTTGAGTTTAGCATTTGGGTATATACTATTTTCCCAATATCTACGTCGACGTTATTTCCGCAAATCTTTTGGCAAAACAACAGGGCATCCGCCCCTTCAATCCTTATTTTTCCAAAACTACTCATATCAATCAGCCCAACATTATTTCTAATCGCTAAATGCTCTAGCCTATGGTTTTCAAACCAGTTCTGTTTCTTCCAATCATAGATATATTTTTTTTCCTGTTTTCCAATTGCAAACCAGTTGGCTCTTTCCCATCCTGCGAGTTCGCCGAATATGGCATTTTCCTTTTTTAGATGTTCATGTAATGGAGATCTTCTGACCCCTCGGGATGTTTCAACCTGTCTATAAGGAAAATGATCTGCATATAATAATCCTAATGACTCCTTTACCCGATCTTTCAAATAAAGGCGATTTCTCTGAAAGGGCTGGGCCCTTCTTATATCAACGTCCCACAGGTCAAACGGTGGGGAGCCTTGGTCAATCCACTGCGCTAAAGCCATCCCTGCACCACCCGAAGAGACTATGCCAATTGAATTATATCCTGCTGCAACCCAAAATCCTTTAAGTTCAGGAGCTTCCCCTAAATAATACTTGTCATCTGGTGTAAAACTCTCAGGCCCGTTGAAAAATGTTTGAATGCCGTATTTTTCTAATATTGGTATTCGTTTTATTGCCTTTTCCAATATAGGTTCAAAATGGTCTAAATCTTCTGGAAGTTGGTCGAAGCAGAAATTTTCATCAATTCCATTCATTCCCCATGGTTTTGCTTGCAGTTCGAAGGCGCCAACTAAAAATTTACCCGCATCCTCCTTATAATAGGTTTGTTCATCAGGCATTCTTAAAACGGGTAACGTACTTAGATTTTTTACTGGCTCTGTAACAATGTAAAAATGTTCACAGGCATGAAGCGGAACTGTAACACCATGGCTTTCAGCAAAATCTCTTGCCCACATGCCGGCACAATTTGCAGCATTTTCTGTTTTGATAAGCCCTTTATCATTTTCATTCTCCCAGTGAACACCACTAACAGAATTATTATGAGTGTTTAATCCAGTTACTTTGGTATCCTCAAAAATTTTTACTCCTAAATCTCGCGCACCTTTTGCTAATGCCATGGCGATATTTGCAGGATCACCTTGACCATCTAGTGGAAGATGGACGGCGCCCTTGACACCATCAACATTTAAAAATGGATGAAAAGATTTCAACTCAGAGATGGAAATTTCATTGACTTCTACATCAAACGCCTTGGCCATTGAGGCTTGTCTCAGAATTTCTTCGTGACGGTGCTCTGTAAGCGCCACCGTTAAAGATCCATTTTGTTTTACCCCAGTAGAAATGCCTGTTTCTTTTTCCAGGTTCACATAAAGATCTGCGGAATATTTTGCCAAACGTGTCATATTTAAGTTTGGTCTTAGTTGGCCTATAAGCCCTGCTGCATGCCATGTGGTTCCAGAGGTCAGTTTTTTTCTTTCCAAAAGGATGATGTCCTTCCAACCTATTTTTGCAAGGTGATAGGCAAGTGAGCACCCTGATATACCGCCACCAATAATGACAATTCTTGCCTCTGCCGGTATGCTCATTGTCTAAGTCTTTTATTATCAGGATCCCAGAGGGGTTTGTTGTCCTGAACGGTTGCATCAAATCTTTCCCCATAGATCTCCACTTCAATCTGAGTTCCTGGATCACAAAGATCTGTGCGAAGCATACCTAAGGCTATAGAATGGTTTACCCTGTATCCCCATGCGCCGGAAGTGGTTTCTCCAACAATTTTGTCGTCTAGCCAAAGGGTGGACATGTAAGGAGCATCAAAACCGTTCGCTTTTACCTTTAAAGTTACAAAGCTTTTTTTGCTACCTTCTTGCTTTTCCTTTAGCAGTGCTGGCTTGCCAATAAAATCAATATCTTTGTCAAACTTTACAAATCTTTCTAGTCCCCCTTCAAGGATTGAGTAATCACTGGATAGGTCTCCCTTCCAAGCTCTATACCCCTTTTCTATTCTAAGTGAATTCAATGCAAACATCCCAAAAGGCTTAGCGCCTAGAGACAGTATTTGATCATAAATAGAATTTAGATACTTATTCTGAACGTGAACTTCCCACCCTAGTTCCCCAGCGAATGATACCCTAGCCATAACTACTGGCATTTTATTTATAAAAGCTTTTTGGTGTGACAACCAAGGAAGATAAAGATCAGCATCTACAATCTTATTGAATAAATCTCGACTTTTGGGTCCTGTCACAATTAGAGTTCCAACTTCCTCGCTTCTATCTTCAAGGGTAATGTCACTATTTGGGTCTATCGACCTCAATAATAATTCATAGTCATGCCATTGCGCAGCTGCAGCAGTTATTAAAGTAAAATGCTGATTAGAATGTTTCATGATAGACATTTCCGTGAGTATTCTTCCTCTGTGATCGCTAAAGTAGGAAAGGCTAATCCTGCCTGTGGATGGTAGATTGCCTACAATCAGCCTACTTAGTAAATCTTGACAATCTTTTCCTTTTAATTCAAAGCGAGAAAACCCAGGTAGATCTAAAACCCCTACGCCATCTCTTACCGCTTCGCATTCTTCTTTTACCCTTTTTTCCCATGGGCCATTTCTTTCCCATGTTTGAGCCGATGCTATAGAAGTATCATCACCTTCTTTTGCGAACCAATTGGCTCTTTCCCATCCATTATAGCAACCCATCTGACCGCCTAACGCCAGAATTTTTGCATGAATTGGAGACAAACGTCTATCGGGAGCTGCAGGCCATCGCATGTGAGGAAAATGCATCCCATACTCATGACCATAAATTTCTTTGCCTTTTTCAATACAATATTCTTGGTCAGTAAAATCGGTAAAACGTCTGGGGTCACAGGACCACATATCCCATTCAGTTGTGCCCTCTGTAATCCATTCTGCTAAGACCTTTCCCGCTCCTCCACCTTGGGCAATGCCAAAAGTAAACACACAGGCTTCGAATGCATTTCTCACGCCTGGCATAGGGCCTATAAGTGGATTTCCATCCGGAGTATAGGGAATTGGTCCGTTTATTACTTTCGATACCCCCGCTTTAGCAAGAAGAGGCACTCTTTTCATCGCGTCTTCCACATACCATTCCAATCTCTCAAGGTCATCTGGGTATAGCTGAAAGCTGAAGTCGTCGGGAAGGGGGTCATCTTTTGTACACCAATGGGCTCGACAATTTCTTTCGTAAGGTCCAAGATTAAAACCATTTTTTTCCTGTCTTAAATAGTAAGAGGAATCTACGTCTCGTAATAAAGGCAGCTTGTGACCAGTATTTGCCGTCCATTTCTCGAGTTCTTCTACTTGTTCAGAAACTACATATTGGTGACTCATCGAAACCATGGGAATTCTTCGGCCACCGAAAGGGATGAACCATTCACTAACTCTCTGGGCATAATATCCAGCAGCGTTAACTATTATTTCTGCTGAGATGGAGCCTTTCTCAGTGATTATTTCCCACATATAATTTTCTTTTTTAATACCTTCAGCTGAGCAAAACCGAACAATTTTAACACCAAGCTGTCTTGCTCCTTTTGCTAAGGCTTGCGTCAACTGGGCAGGATCAATATCGCCATCTGCAGGATCATATAGAGCGCCTTGTATTTCATGTGTTTCTATAAAAGGATACAACTTCTTGATTTCGTTATTATCCAAAATTTCTATGTTCATTCCTTGATAGAGCCCCATTCCTTTGGCTCTTTGAAATTCCTGTATTCTCTCTTTGCTATGCCCTAATCTTATCGACCCTGTGACATTATAATTCATTGGATAATCAACTTCGTCACCAAGGTTACTGTATAATTCTGTAGAATATCGTTGCATATTCATAATGGACCAGCTAGTGGAAAATGTGGGAACATTGCCCGCTGCATGCCATGTTGAGCCAGCTGTAAGCTCATTTTTCTCAAGCAAAACACAATCGGTCCAACCAGCTTTTGCTAAATGATAGGCACAAGATACCCCTACGACGCCACCACCTATTATAACCACTCTTGCTTGTGAAGGTAATTCGCTCATCATATCCCCCTAGTAAATAAAATATTAACAAGGATATCTTATAAAAAGCAAGTAATTGAGCAAATAAATTTAAGTAATGATTAGGGGGTTTAATTCGTCATTTATATGATGTCAAAATCAAGAGATATTTCTTTGTCTATTGGTTCTAATTGGCACGACAACACAAATCCTTTTTTTATTTCCCATTCTTCCAAAGAGTAGTTCTTTTTCATTCTTGCTTCACCAGAACTTACTTTGCATCTACAAGTTGCGCACATGCCGTTTTTACAAGAATAGGGCACATTAATTCCATTTTGGTTAGCTTTATCGATAAAATCGTCATTCTTGCTCATAAGAAAAGATTTTTTACTTCCGTCTATTAGGAGCTCTATTTTACTCTCCCCAGTATCACAATTTTGGGAGCTATCTTCTATATTTTTATCCGTAGCCACAAAAAATAATTCAGTCGTAATTTTTTTTTCTGCCACTCCCTTGTCTTTTAAATATGATTGCAAGGATTTAGTCATATCTAATGGTCCACAAATAAAACATTGGTCTAAATCTTCCAGATCAATAAGATTTGCGTCTCTCAAATACGCTATTTTATCTTGCGTTATTCTTCCATTCAGAAATTCTGTGCTCTGGATCTCTCTTGAAAAAAAGTTAAAAACTAATAACCTATCAAGATACTTATCTTTTAAATCCTGTATTTCTGTTTTGTACATCATATCGGCGAACGTTTTATTTGAGTATAAAAGTGTTATTCTCGATTTGTTATTTCTTCTTAGTGTAGACTTTAAAATAGACATTATTGGAGTAATCCCTGACCCAGCCGCTATAAGTAGGAGATGATTTGCGTTTTCGCTATTAACAACAAAACTTCCATCTGGGTTAGATATTTGGACTACATCCTCTATTTTTTTTGTTTTAAGAAATTCTGAAAACATACCATTTTCTATATGTTTGACGCCTATCTCAATAAAGTTTTTATTGGGTTCAGAACTGATGGAATAGGTTCTAGTGTGGTCGTCTTCCTTCATATTGAATCTGACACTGATATATTGGCCAGGTTTATGATTAAACTTCTCGTGCAGAGAGTTGGGCAGACTAAATTTTATTCTACTGCTGCCCACTGTCTCTCTCTTGATTGAGTTTATTTTAAGATCGTAAAATGTTTGTTTGACCATTTAAACACACTTAAAATGATCAAAGGGTTCTTCGCAATCCAAACATCTATATAGTGACTTGCATGCTGTTGACCCAAATTCAGATACCTTTTCGGTTCTATAAGATGTACATTGTGGACACTTGACATCTTTTAATAAGGAATCTCCAATAGTATCTGCCTTTCTAGGATGTGGGGGTGAGATTCCAAACTCTTCCATTTTTTTTCTCCCATTTTCAGAAATCCAATCTGAGCTCCACGGTGGCGAAAATGACTTTTCAATTATGGCCGATATACCTATCTTTTTTAATTCACTTGCAATTTTTTCCTCAATGACTGAAATAGCTGGGCATCCAATATAGGTTGGAGCAATAGTAACCACATGGTTTTTATCGTTGCGCTTAATTTCTCTGATTACTCCCAAATCGTCTAATGTTAGGAAGGGTAATTCAGGATCGGTCAAGTCTTTGCAGACATCCCATGCTTTTTCAGTGCCTTTTTCCATATTCACCAACTTGAGTTTGGATACGCTCTTTGCATATATTGTAGGTCTGAAAGTAAGTAACCAAATGCCTCACTGTGTTCACCTTTTCGTCCACCTCTTTTTTTTAAAATAATGTCTGGAAAATCTAAATTCCCCTTTTGTAGAATTGCCTCAACTTCATTTTTCCAACTGTCAAATATCGATGTTGGTTCGGGAAGGAAATCATTTTGTGAGCACATTTCAGTAAAATCGTCATTATTAAAAAGTTCCCCTAAAAAAGGTTCTAAGTTTGCAATGGCATTAGACATTTTTAAATTGCTTTCATCTGTGCCATCGCCCAAGGTGATAACCCATTGAGACGCATATTTCGAATGATAGGAAGTTTCCAAAAATGCCTTCTCCGAGAATTCCTTTAGCTTTTTAAAGCAGCATTTAATTTTAACTCTCTCCCAAAAATATTTCATGAAGGTTGAAAAATAGAAAAGTCGTAAGACAGTATTTCCAAAATCACCGTTTTCCTGCTCAACAAGCAATAAATTTTTATATTCATGCTCAAGCCGCAGGAACGCTAATTGATCCTCATTTTTATATCTAGAATTTATTTCACACGCCAAGCAGTACAATGTTTGCGCGTGTCCTATTAAGTCCAGAGCAATATTTGGAAGTGCAAGGTCTTCTTCGAGCGTGGGGGCATGTCCACACCATTCTGATGTTCTATGGCCTAATATTAGATTGTCATCAGCTATTCTCAGTAGACCTTCAAAAACCATATCGGCCATATTACTTTTCATTACATGTGACCTACATCATCTGGAACATCATAAAAAGTGGGATGGCGATAAATTTTATCGTCAGAACTAAAAGTTTCCTCCTTCTCATCAGGATCAGAAGATACTATGTCGATAGACTTTACTACCCAAATTGACTGTCCCTCTCCCCTACGACTGTATACGTTCCTTGCAGAAAATATTGCCATTTCGCGGTCTGGAGCATGAATTGATCCACAGTGGCGATGTGACAGGCCATTTTTTGGCTGAATAAATACTTCCCATAAAATACTTTCTTTTTCTTCACTAACCAATTTATTCAGCAGCCTGTAATGCAGTTTGTTTTTTTATGGCATGTGCGTGCGCTGCAGCTCTGACCCAGCTACCTTCGTTCCAAGCTTTTTGTTTGGCGGATATCCTTTCATTGTTCATCGGACCATCCCCTCTTACTACTCTCCAAAACTCGTCCCAGTTTATTTCTCCATACGCATAGCCACCTTGGCCGTTATTTCTTTTTTTATCCCACTTCAAATCTTTATCGGGAACGGTAAGGCCTATTTTTTCAGCCTGAGGAACGATAGCATCCACGAATTTCTGCCGCAGCTCATCGTTGGTGTATCTTTTTATTTTCCATTTTACAGAATTTTCAGTATTAGGGCTATCGGCATCACTCGGTCCAAACATCATTACGCTTGGCCACCACCATCTGTTCAAGGCTCTCTGTGCCATTTCTTTCTGCGCTTTCGTTCCTCTAGATAGGGTGAGCATTATTTCATATCCTTGACGCTGGTGAAAACTTTCTTCCTTGCATATCCTAATCATCGCTCGTGCGTAGGGTCCATATGAGCAGCGGCAAAGGGGAATTTGGTTCATGATTGCTGCACCGTCGACAAGCCACCCAATGGCACCAATATCAGCCCATGTAGGAGTAGGGTAATTAAAGATTGATGAGTATTTTGCTTTACCGGACAAGAGTTCTTGGGTCATTTCCATTCTTGATTTTCCGAGGGTCTCGGCAGCGCAATAAAGGTATAGTCCATGACCTGCTTCGTCTTGCACCTTTGCTAAAAGAGATAACTTTCTTCTGAGTGTAGGAGCTCGAGTGATCCAGTTACCCTCTGGAAGCATACCCACAACCTCTGAATGCGCGTGTTGCCCTATTTGTCTGATCAATGTTTTTCTATAGGCTTCAGGCATAGAGTCTTTGGGCTCTATTTTTTCATCCCGATCGATTTTTTCCTGAAATGCTTCCAAAGAAGCTATTTTTTCGTTTTGTTCTCTAGCCATCCTGTCTGCCTATCATTTACGTGTATCTCATTATAAATAGTTTATATGTTAAAAACGGTTGCTCTTCAATACCAACCAAAAATAATGTCGAAAAAAATTGCGATAAAATTTTATCTAATGTTAATCTAACTGAAATCCAATTTTTGATATCATGGAATTGTGGTATGACGCCTTTAGAACGTGCAAAAAAATCTACAGAGACGATGTGGAAGAGAGATAAAGCTTCTAAGGGAATTGGTATAAAGATAGAGAGCGTAGCTCCTGGAAAAGCTGATTTAAGTTTAATTGTAAAGCAGAAACACCTTAACGGACACGACATTTGCCACGGAGGATTTATTTTTACCCTAGCAGACAGTGCTTTTGCTTTTGCCTGTAATAGCTATAATCAAGCAGCAGTTGCCCAAAATAATATGATTACTTTCATTGCACCCGCGCAAAAAGGTGAAAAGCTGTTAGCAAAGGCTAGAGAGGTCAGTCGAACTGGCCGATCAGGGATTTATGATGTCTCCGTTTTTAACGATAAAGAACAGAAAATAGCGGAGTTTAGAGGACTTTCAAGAACAATCGGTGGGCAAAATTTTAAGGAATAAAATAATGAGGGATTTAACTCCAAAAAAAAAGGAATTGGAACCAATCGAGATCGCATCTATCGATGAAATAAAAGCCCTGCAACTTGTTAGATTAAAATGGTCTGTCGATCACGCCTATAATAACGTAGCTTTTTACAAAAAAAAATATGATGAAATCGGAATTCATCCTAGTGATTTAAAACATTTGGAGGATATAAAGCTATTCCCATTTACAACCAAAGAAGATCTGAGGAAGAACTATCCATTTGATATGTTTGCAAACAAGTTAAGGGATATCGCTAGAATACATGCTTCATCCGGCACCACAGGAAAACCGACAGTTGTTGCTTACACGAAAAATGATTTGGAAATGTGGGAACATTTAATTGAGCGATGTCTACGTGCGTCAGGCATGAAAAAGGGAGATATGCTTCATAATGCGTATGGTTATGGGCTGTTTACTGGTGGCCTGGGTCTGCATGGGGGAGCTGAAAAGATGGGACTAACGGTTATCCCAGTATCCGGTGGTATGACAGCAAGACAAGTCCAGCTGATTAACGATTTTAAGCCTAAAGGCATAACCGTCACTCCCTCCTACATTCTGTCTATTTTAGATGAATTCAGAGCACAGGGTTTAGATCCTAAGAAATCTTCATTGGAAGTTGGTATTTTCGGAGCTGAGCCTTGGACAAACTCTATGCGCAGCGAGATTGAGTCGCAATTTGATATGCATGCAGTCGATATTTATGGATTATCAGAGGTACTTGGACCCGGAGTGGCTAATGAGTGCGTTGAGTCAAAAGACGGTTTACACGTTTGGGAAGATTATTTTTATCCAGAGATAATCAATGTGGAAACTGAAAATGTTTTAGAGGATGGGGAGAAAGGTGAGTTGGTTTTTTCATCCTTGTGCAAAGAGGCCTTTCCTATAATTAGATACAGGACCAAGGATTTAACAAGATTGATGAGGGGTACTGCGCGCTCTATGCGCAGGATGGAAAAAATAACCGGCCGCAGCGATGATATGATGATAATTAGAGGGGTAAATATCTTTCCCACGCAAATTGAGGAACAATTATTAAAAATAGATAGTTTATCCCCTCATTTTCAAATTAAACTGATTAAGGATGGAAGGATGGACAAGATGATAGTGTATACTGAGCACTACAAGTCAGAAGATGTGGAACAATCCTATGTGGAAAATTTGTCTGCTAACCTGAAAAAACGTGTAAAGGACATTATGGGTTTAAGCATTGAGGTAGATATTGGAAAAAAAGGCTCGGTACCAAGGTCGGAAGGAAAAGCGGTAAGAGTAATTGACGAAAGATAATATCAAACGGAGGAAAAATTGGAAAAGCGAACAACTAAAGGAAAAAGCAAGCTTTATGAGAGCGTAACAGAAACTATAGGGGATACGCCTTGCATAAGAATAAATACTTTAGCACCCAAGCATGTAAATATGTATGTCAAAGCTGAGTTTTTTAATCCCGCCAGTTCAGTCAAGGACCGTCTAGCGATAAGTATAATAGAAAATGCTGAGCAAAAAGGCTTGCTCAAGCCAGGCCAGACAGTGGTCGAAGCAACAAGTGGTAACACGGGTATCGGATTGGCAATGGTGTGTGCGGCTAGGGGCTATCCGCTTGTCGTGACTATGGCAGACAGTTTTTCGATAGAGCGAAGGAAAATTATGAGATATTTAGGTGCCAAAGTTGTTTTGACGCCTAGAGCCGAAAAGGGTTTTGGAATGTATAATAAGGCAAAAGAGCTGGCCGAAAAAAATGGATGGTTTTTTGCACAACAATTTGAGACAGAAGCAAATGCGGAAATACATCAAAACACCACAGGACAAGAGATTTTGAGTGACTTCTCGGATGTTGGATTGGATTATTGGGTTAGTGGGTATGGCACTGGAGGAACTGTATCTGGAGTTGGACGGGTATTAAGAGAAAAAAGTCCTGGAACCAAAATAATTTTAACCGAGCCGGAAAATGCAGCTTTGATTGGGAGTGAATTGAAGCAAGATAGACATTCCGACAATACACCAGCTACAAGTCACTCTTCTTGGAATCCCCATTTGATCCAGGGGTGGACACCAGATTTTATACCATTTGTTCTGCAGGAGGCCATAGATAATAACTATTTTGACAAATTGCTTCCCGTTTCCGGTGAGCAAGGAATTACATGGGCAAAAAGATTAGCGCGAGCGGAGGGAATTATTACAGGAATATCGGGAGGTTCAACATTTGCAATTGCC
Source organism: uncultured Alphaproteobacteria bacterium (assembly GCA_902537415.1). Lineage (GTDB taxonomy): Bacteria > Pseudomonadota > Alphaproteobacteria > Rhodobacterales > Rhodobacteraceae > CACIJG01. The sequence continues at coordinate 35,507 of CACBBC010000009.1, forward strand.
ATGGAAGTTGCAAAAGATGCACCACCTGACTCAAATATTTTGTGTATGTTGCCTGATACTGGAGAAAGGTATCTGTCTTCACCCCTTTTTGAAGAAATTCCTGAAGAAATGACTGATGACGAGAAAAAAATATCACTGTCAACACCGAATTATCAACTAAAATAACAAAAGATATTTTCAATACTTGATTCGTTTTGTCCACGACGTTTCAGAATCATGATCAAAAAGATATTTTTAAAAAATAATCTTCACAAAAAGACTTAAAAGATAAAAAAAGTGCTTTAAATCAATAACTTAAAAATTTTTTACTGATTCTCAGTAAAATTCTAAAAAAGGCTTTACTTTAACTGGCCAAGTCAATAGCTTTTTTATCAACAATTTTATCCACAGGCACTATCTTATTGAAAAATCTGAAAAATTACTTTTTTTCTTATAGTAAATTTTCTAAGTAGTAGGATCATTGCTAGGCTTTAGTAGACAGACGTAACGGATGCTAACTCCGCTATCAAGCCCGATTTGTTTATCACGATTCGGTTTTTTATTCAGTGATTTTGCGGATTCAACACATGCATTTTTTGTTAGATAGGATCGATTCAGATCACTGATAGAATGCGATACATCGAACCCAATGCCGCTTACTACAGAATATAAGAATAAACCCCACATCTGGTCAATCATCAGAGAACTTCCTTTATAACAGTAAATACTATTGGTTGGTAATAATACTACTCGTAATTTCCTATTCATGATAGACCAATAAATGTTTCATTAGGAGAAATAGTTGACAAAAATATATTTGGCATATGGATCGAATTTAAACCATCGACAAATGGCGGACAGGTGCCCCGATGCGAGATATCTGGGAAATACAATGCTAAAACACTGGAAACTAATATTTAAGTCGGTCGCTACTATTGAAAAAGATTTAGGTAAACGTGTACCTGTAGGAGTTTTTCAAATCACTGATGAGTGTGAAAAAGCTCTGGATATTTATGAAGACTACCCACAGTTATACGATAAGAAGGAATTAGATGTCATATTAGATGGCACTCAGGTGACAGCAATGACCTATATTATGGTTGGAAAATATGGCATTGCTCCACCATCTAGAAAGTATTTCAATGTGATTAGCGAAGGCTACAAAAACTGCGATTTAAACTTAGATTTTTTACTGGAGGCCCATGAAAATTCTATTAAAGCTGACAGTGGTGAAGGATATGAAAGTGCTCGATGGAAGCAATGATCAGCTAGTAACTAACGTATTTTTTAAGTAATAAGGGCAGTATTTACTACTGCCCTTTTTTTTCGATTTTAGTCTTCCTCTGGTAAAACTAAATTAAGTATGACTGCGACTATAGCTGTTGGTGCGACAGCTGAAGTAGCTAACACTTTTACTACACCTGGAAGATATTGAACTGCGGAAGGCACTAAATTCAAGCCTAACCCTACAGCTAATGAAACGGCGATTATAACCATATTTCTTCTATTAAGTTTAACTTCACTTAATACATTTAGGCCCGCTGCTGCCACCATTCCGAACATAACTATTACACCACCGCCTAATACTGGAAGAGGCATAGACGCTATAATTGCACCTATTTTTGGAATCAGGCCACAGACTACCAACACTATTGCTCCAATAGTCACTACATGACGAGACATAACTCCTGTCATACCTACTATTCCGACGTTTTGGCTAAATGAGGTATTAGGTAACCCTCCAAAAATCCCTGCTACAGCGCTACCCAGTCCATCGGCATATGTTGCACCTGAAATTTCTTCATCGGTGGCTTCTCTACCTGCTCCAGCCTTCGTAGTTGCTGATGTATCTCCGACTGTTTCTATTGCAGAAACAATACAAACCAATGTAACCGCGATCACGGCACCTAGACTGAATTCAAAGCCATAAGGTAAAGGTGTGAGACCGGAAAACCAACTGGCTTTCGCTACTGGTGCAAAGTTAACCATTCCTTGCGCAAACGCAAGGATATACCCAGCTATGATACCGATTAATACAGCCGCATTCGATATTAAGCCTTTCCCAAAAAACTTGCATATCAAGGCAACGATTACAACAGCCCCTGCAACGCTCCAATGCATTAGAGAGCCAAAACTTTCCGCTTCCATTTGGAATTTTGCAGCACCTCCAGCGGCATACTTTATTGCAACTGGAATTAAATAAAGCCCAATTGCTAGGATAACTAGCCCTGTAACTAGTGGTGGAAATAGCCACCTGATGTCTTTTATCACAGCACCAAGTAGAAAGTGAATTATACCTCCTATTATACAGGATGTTAATGCAACCGATAGACCTTGGGTTGCCGCAATACCTGCTAATACGCCGACAAAAGCAAAACTAGTTCCTTGCATGATGGGTAGCTTTGCACCCACTGGTCCAAAACCGACAGTTTGAAATAGTGTTGCTATACCAGCAAAAAGCATAGCCATTTGAATTAAATAGATCTGCTCTGCTCCTCCAAATGCCAATCCTGCAGCACCAGCCACTATTACCGATGGAGTAACATTAGAAGCAAACATAGCAAGGACATGTTGAAGTCCCAAGGCGCTAGCTTCTCCTAATGGTGGTGTCATGTTTGGATCTGCGTATTGACTATTTATATTTGAATTACTCATCAATATCTCCTTATATTGTTGTTGATAGAGTACTACATACAAGATATGCTAATTGAATATCCATGGCAATATATTAACGCAATGTTAGTTTTTCGGTGGTTAAACTGTGACAAAGTTTCTACACTATTTAAATCTAGCTAATTAGAAGACAGGCAAGTTGAATAGTAAAATTAAAAATACTTTATTCCAGTGCAGAGCGATAAATAAGGAATTTGGAAATGTTAAAGCGAATGACGATATTTCCATAAATATAGGAAACTCCCAAATTCACGCGCTATTGGGTGAAAATGGAGCTGGGAAATCCACGCTTGTAAAAATCATTTACGGGTTGCTCCAGCCAGACAGCGGCAGCATGACGTTTTTAGATAAGGAGTTTCTACCAAAAAGTCCAAAAGATGCAAGAGCCCAAGGCGTTGGTATGGTGTTTCAACACTTTTCCCTATTTGAACCTTTGACGGCATTCGAAAACATTCTATTAGGATTAGATAAGGGAATTGGAGAAAAAGAGCTCCATGAAAGTGTAATAAGGTTATCTGAAAGTTATGGCTTGGAAGTAAATTTATCTTCTTTCATAGGAGATCTATCAGCTGGAGAACGCCAGAGAGTTGAAATTATTCGTGCTTTGATACAAAAGCCAAAGCTTTTGATTATGGATGAACCAACATCTGTTCTCACACCATTTGAATGTGAGAGCTTATTTAAGACTTTGAAAAAATTGGCGAGCGAAGGTACCTCTATTCTTTACATATCGCATAAGTTAAAGGAGATTGCTGATTTATGTGATACGGCGTCTGTTCTTAGAAAAGGTGCAATAGTTGGCGAGTATGATCCAAAAAAAATGACAGCAAGGGAGCTGGGTGAGATAATGGTTGGGCAACCATTATTCGAACCTAAACGACCTGTGGCAACAAATAAAAGAAAAAAAGTTCTTTCGGTAAAAATAAATGAAGTTAAACCTGATACACAATTTGGAGTAACCTTAAAAAATATTGATCTAGAGGTTTATCAGTCGGAAATACTAGGCATTGGCGGTGTTGCTGGTAATGGGCAAGAAGAGCTAATGCAAATTCTGACGGGAGAAAAAAAAGCTCGGAGCGTCATTATAAAATATCTGGATTATAATGTTGAAATGCTCAATCCTCGTGAAAGGCGAGAAATCGGATTAGCTTTTGCTCCTGAAGAAAGGCTTGGACACGCAGCCGTTGGAAATCTGAATTTATTAGAGAATAGCCTTATAACAGACCCAAAAAGACGCTTTCAAAAGAATATGGGCTTTATCAATTTCAGTGAATTAAATGAATTTACAAATGAAATAATTGAGAAATTTAACGTTAAGACTACTGGTGCAAGCGCACTTGCTTCCTCCCTTTCTGGTGGAAATCTCCAGAAGTTTGTTGTTGGAAGAGAGATTGAGCAAAAACCGTCTTTATTCATTGTAAACCAACCTACATGGGGTGTGGATGCTCTCTCAGCAGCAAATATAAGGCAGGCTATAGTTGAAATAGCGAATAATGGAGCTGCAATAATTTTAATAAGCCAAGACCTGGATGAGATCCTAGAAATATCAAATAAGGTTGCTTTTTTGACTAATGGAAGTCTTTCAACTCCAACCAACACTGCGGAAATAAAAACAGATGAAATTGGAGCAATAATGGGTGGTATTAGTGATTAGGGGTATGCTTTATGTTTAAGTTAATTCCGAGAGAAAATGTTTCTCCGGTCCTTTCTTTGCTAGGCCCATTATTTTCGATTGGATTTACAATGTTTGTCGGTGGAATACTTTTCTATTTTTTAGGGGTAGATCCGTTTGCAGCAATAAAAATGATATTTTGGGATCCTTTAATGAGTGAAACATTCTCAACATACTCTATTCCTCAAATTTTTATAAAAGGAGCTCCTTTAATTTTGATTGCGCTCGGCCTTTCTGTTGGCTTTAAAGCAAATGTCTGGAATATAGGAGCGGAAGGTCAGTACATCATGGGAGCCATATTTGGTGCATCATTTGCACTTTCTCTTTATCCTTTAGAAAGTTTTTTTATTTTTCCTACAATGGTCTTAATGGGTATCCTCGGAGGAAGTTTGTGGTCGATGATCCCAGCTCTTTTGAAAGTTAAGTTCAATGTCAATGAGATACTGGTTTCTCTTATGTTAGTATATGTAGCAGAGCAGCTACTTGCTCTTGCATCGTTGGGGTTTTTAAGAAATCCTGATGGTGCTGGGTTTCCTGGTTCACGTAATTTGAGTCTATACTCTTCTGCCTCCAACTCTGAGCTAATTATGGGAACAGGAATACACTTGGGAGTTTTGCTTTCCTTATTGATGGTCGTTTTTTTCTACGTGCTATTATTTCGGCACAGTCTGGGCTTCAAAATAAAGCTACTTGGAAACTCTCCGAAAGCGTCAGGTTTTTCTGGCGATAACCCAAACAAGCTCATCTTTCTTTGTTTAACTTTGTCTGGAAGTTTAGCTGGTTTGGCTGGAATAATGGAAGTAGCTGGACCTGCAGGGCAGATTAACATTGACTTTAATGTCGGCTACGGTTTTACGGCTATCATAGTAGCATTTCTTGGAAGGCTAAATCCTATTGGCATTTTTTTCGCGGGTATAGTTATGGCACTAACTTATGTTGGGGGAGAGCTTACGCAATTTATGCTTAATTTACCAGCTGCCGCAATCCAGGTTTTCCAAGGAATGCTTCTATTTTTCTTACTTTCATTTGATCTTTTTGTGCATTACAAAATAAAACTCAAAGGAAAGAAGTGAATGGATCTTTCGGAAATTAATTTCGCTGTCTTAGTTGCTAGCTTAATTGTAGCATCAACACCGCTTGTTCTGGCGGCTCTTGGGGAGTTGATTGTTGAAAAATCTGGTGTCTTGAACCTCGGTGTAGAGGGTATGATGATAATAGGTGCTGTTGCCGGTTTTATTGTTGGAGTAGAAACTGGGTCTGCCTATATTGGGATGATAGCGGCAGCAGTGGCAGGGGCACTACTTTCTCTTCTCTTTGCTTTTATTATTTTAATCATGCAAGCCAATCAGGTGGCGTCGGGCCTAGCTTTAACTATTTTTGGTCTGGGAATAGCAGCTTTGATGGGTCACCCATACACTGGTATAAAATCACCACAAATTTCAACGATTTCAATTCCTATTCTAAGTGAAATTCCGATACTCGGAACAATGTTTTTCCAGCATGATTTGATTGTTTATCTGTCGCTAATCTCTGTGTTAACGATCTGGTATTTTTTAACGCGTATGAGAGCAGGACTTATCCTTAGATCAGTAGGAGAGGATCATGACGTAGCTCATTCATTGGGTTATAGAGTAATAACAATAAGGTTTTTAGCTATTGTTTTTGGTGGAGCGATGGCTGGAGTAGGGGGAGGCTATTTATCACTTTTTAGAGTTCCTCAATGGACAGAAGGAATGACAGCCGGAGCAGGATGGATTGCCCTTGCTCTGGTTGTCTTTTCAGGATGGAGACCTTTTAGATTACTTATAGGTGCCTATATTTTTGGTGGTATCACAATTCTTCAGCTAAACTTGCAAGCAATTGGTGTAAATATAAACATTGCTGTACTATCAATGGCACCATATCTTGCAACGATATTGGCTTTAGTGGTAATATCAATGAGTCGATTCCGAGGGAACAGGGGAGCTCCCGGATGTCTAGGTAGATCGTTTGTGAAAACAATTTAAATCTAACACAGAAATGGAGATAAAATGAAAAGAGTTATTAAGTTTTTATCGGCCTCCTTTATATTTGCAGTAATGGTTTTGAACGCAAACCTAGCTATTTCAGCAGATTATAAAGTTGGCTTTATATATATCGGCCCTCCAGGCGATCATGGATGGAACTATCAGCATGACGTAGGAAGAAAAGCTGTTGATGAGGCTTTCGGTGGAAAAGTCGAAACAGTTTTTCAAGAGAATGTTCCAGAGAGTGCTGATGCTGAAAGGGTTATGACGCAAATGGCACTAGCGGGTGCGGACATGATTTTTGCTACTTCATTTGGATACATGGATCCAGTAATTAATGTTGCCAAGAAATTTCCAAAAGTGAAATTTGAGCACGCTACTGGGTATAAGACAGCAGATAATGTCTCTACATACAGCGCGAGGTTTTATGAAGGTAGATCCGTAGTGGGCCATATTGCCGGAAAAATGACTAAATCAAATACAATTGGTTATGTTGCATCATTTCCAATTCCTGAAGTGGTTCGAGGTATTAACTCAGCATACTTGGCTGCAAAGAAAGCTAATCCTAATGTTGAATTCAAAGTTATTTGGATTTTTACTTGGTATGATCCAGCTAAAGAAGCCGATGCTGCCAAAACTTTGATTTCTCAAGGAGCTGACGTGATACTACAGCATGTTGACAGTTCTGCCATAATGACCGTTGCCGAAGAGGCAGGAGTTTATGCTTTTGGTCAAGCCTCCGACATGAGTGCCTTTGGTCCTAACGCCCACTTGACAGCAATTATCAATGGTTGGGCGCCTTACTATGTGGAAAAGGTAAAACAGGGTATGGCTGGCACTTGGAAAGGCGGAGAACAAACTTTTGATGGAATTGGAGCCGGTATGGTTATTATTGGAGACTTAAATGATAAGATTCCTGCGAGTGTCAAGAAGGAGGCAATGGCAATTAGAGATGGAATTGCTGCTGGAACCCTTCATTCATTCACAGGCCCAATCAATAAGCAAGACGGTTCGCCTTGGCTTAAGGCTGGTGAGACAGCTGATGTCGGAACACTCCTTGGAATGAATTTCTACGTTGAGGGAATTGAAGGCGATATTCCAAAATAATGTAACCTACAGAAAATAAAAAAGGCCCTATAAAGGGCCTTTTTTTTGGAGACTTGTAAAAAATGAAAATATTTAAAGGAAGAATTTTTTCGTTTTTGAGGAAACCAGCAGATATTAATGACACTGGTAGCTACATCTATTTAGAAAAAGGAGGAGTAGCATTTGATGATAAAGGAATAATCATTGAAGTCGATGATTATTCCAAACTTAGTAAGAAATACGAGAATACTGAAACAATAGATTTTGGATCTAAAATAATCTTTCCTGGCTTTATAGATCTACACAATCATTTCCCCCAAACACAGGTAATCGCATCATATGGAACAAAATTACTTGAATGGCTGAATAAATATACTTTTCCAAATGAAAGCTTATTTGTTGATGATGAGCATTGTGATAGAGAGTCAAAAATATTTTTAGATTTATTAAATCATAATGGTATTACAACTTCCGTTTCATTTGGATCAGTGCATCCTAATTCAGTAGAATATCTATTTCAGGAAGCGCTTAGAAGAAACATGTGTGTTATTGCTGGTAACGTATTGATGGATAGGAATGCGCCAGATAAAGTGCTAGAGAAAGCAGATAAAAGCTATTTAAATAGCAAAAAGATAATTAGTAAGTGGCATAATGTCAGCCGTTGCAAATATGCAATAACACCTAGATTTGCAATAACGTCCACTCCTGAGTTGATGGAAGTTTCTCAAACCTTATGCGCTGAAAATAAATCGTGTTATGTGCAAACGCATCTATCTGAAAATATAGACGAAATTAAAACAACACTGGAACTATTTCCAGATCAAAAAGATTACCTATCTATTTATGACAAATATAAGTTGCTCTCGAACAAAACATTATTAGCTCATTCTATACACTTGGAAATGAACGAGATCTATAGAATGAAGGAAACCAAGTCCATTGCTGTCCATTGCCCAACATCAAACCTATTTCTAGGAAGTGGGCTATTTAAATTTAAAGAGTTAGAAGAGAAAGGAGTAAGAACCGCAATAGCAACAGATGTAGGAGGCGGTACATCCTTCTCAATGTTAAGAACACTGGACGAAGCGTACAAAATTCAGCAATTAGAAAACTATAGCCTTAATCCCCTAGCTTCATACTTTTGGTCAACTATGGGTAATGCAGAGTGTCTAGGGCTTCAGGATCAAATAGGAACAATCAAGACCGGAAACTATGCTGACTTGATAGTTTTAAATAGTAAAAGTACCCCTTTAATGAGACATAGAATGGAAAAATGTAAAACCATTGGAGAAGAACTATTTATCCTTCAGACCTTAGGAGATGATCGAGCGATAGACTCGGTATTTATTGCCGGTAAAAAAATTAAATAACCTTACTGCTGATTTTTCAGCCTTATTTCTGCAATTTTGTGTATCTCCTTTAAAGCGGTATCAAACTCTGTTTCAACAGTATTTTGTAGCCTTAACTGAATATTTTCAAATACCTCTTCTTTTTTTAGGCCTGATACAGCGATAATAAAAGGAAATTTGAATTTATTCATGTAGTCTTTGTTTAACCTGCTCAAAAGATTATATTCACTTCCAGAAAGATTATCTAGACCAGCTCGGTTTTGTTCTCGCTTTGAATGGGCTGTTAGGTTGTTCTGTTGTCCCTTCTTAATACCTAGTTCTGGATGTTCTAAAATTAGGTTCATTTTGGATTGATGATCCATCTTGGTTACGTAATTCTTCATTAAGCTCAGTATTTCCAAGGATGACAAGGTATCCAAACGATGGTTCTCGTATATTGCAAGCGCTATATGAGGTGAATTTTCATACAAGCTGCCATAATGCCTAATGAATTTTTCTTGCTCCAAAGTTTGCCTTTTCTTTGGTTGTTTTTTGTCTCGTTATAGTTACCATGTAAAAACAAAAAAAAAAAAGCTTTTAATAAATGACAGGTCTTACCACACATGTTTTAGATTTGACGCAGGGGAAACCGGCGGATGCACTTGAAATTAGTTTTTATACTACGCGTTCAGACACGAAAGAATTGATTGCTAATTTTGTAACAAATTCTGATGGAAGATTAAATAAGCCAATATTTGATCAGTCTAACATTCGAGAAGGATGGTATGAAATGGTATTTCATGCTGGAAAATATTTGGTGGCAAAACATAAAATGAAAGAAACAGATTTATTCTTTGATAATATTTCTATCTGCTTTCAAATTAATGATCTAAAGCAACACTATCATGTCCCTCTGTTACTATCTAAGTTCGGCTACAGTACCTATCGAGGTAGTTAAGCATGGATTATGATTATCTTGAGTGGATAGAATTTATGGTTCGATGGTTCCATGTAATTGCTGGAATTGCATGGATAGGATCTAGCTTTTATTTTATTGCGCTCGACCTAAGTCTAAGAAAATCACCCTCATTGCCTAAAGAGGCACATGGAGAGGCTTGGCAAGTTCATGGAGGTGGTTTTTATAATTTGGTAAAATATCTCGTGGCTCCAAATCATCTACCCGACCACTTAACTTGGTTTAAGTGGGAGGCTTATGCTACATGGATTACTGGTGCAGCGCTATTCATACTCGTCTACTATCTTGGTGCTGAACTATATCTAATTGATTATGAAAAAATTGAATTATCCAAAACTGCTGCTGTTTTGATATCAATAACAGGTATTATATTTGGATGGGTGATATACGATCTAATATGCAGATTACTGGTTGGAAAATCTAATTTAGTATTATCAATTGTCCTTCTAATATTTTTTGCATTTTTGTCTTGGGCATCCTATTCATTACTAAGTTCGAGAGGGGCTTTTATGCAGATGGGAGTAACTCTGGGTACGATAATGGTAGCAAATGTTCTGATGGTAATTATTCCAGGTCAGAAAAAAGTTGTAGCACAATTAATCGCCAAGAAGACACCCAGCCCTGAATTCGGTATCCGTGCAAAACAAAGATCTCTTCACAACAACTATTTGACACTTCCTGTAATATTTATAATGATCGGCAATCATTATCCTACCGCCTATGCTACCTCCTATTCTTGGGTAATAATTGTATTGACCATTATTATAGGAGGCCTTGTTAGACATTTTTTTAATGAAAGACACGCGGGTAATAGGACCCCATATTGGGTTGCTGTTCCAATTGTAATCCTATCATGGGGTTCTCTAATGTTGTCTGAAGTTGACGAACCTAGGTTGGATGAACTAACGCCAGAAAAACTAAGCCTAATCGAAGGCTCATTTTCAAAAGAATTCAAAGATAATATAATGGAAGTGACGGCTTATAAATGTTCCACTTGCCATGTTATGGAGCCATCTTGGGAAGGAATGAAAAAACCTCCTAAGGGGGTTCATTTGAGCGAATTCAGTCACTTGATTAATAACTATGAAACTATTTATAAGCAGGTTGCAGCATCAAGGGCGATGCCACCTGGCAATGTTACTTTTTTAGACGACGAAGAGCGATTATTGTACGCAAACCTTTTTCACAAGATTGAGGAAATATTAAGAGAAGAGAAGTGAGCAGCATGGAAACAAAACTCAGAGATCTAGAAGGTTACCATGGCGAAATTCCCCACTTTAGCTGGCCAGGGGGTAGAAAGTTGGCGGTTCAATTTGTTTTGAACTTAGAAGAAGGTGGTGAAAATTCAATCATCTATGGAGATAAGCATTCCGAGACTTTCCTTTCAGAGATCATAGGTGCCGAGCCATTTTTTGGTCAACGACATATGTCTATGGAAAGTTTATATGAATATGGTACTAGAGCCGGTGCTTGGCGAATTTTAAAACTCTTCAGAGAAAGACAAATCCCGATAACAATTTTCGCTGTAGCACAAGCTTTGGAAGAAAATCCAAGAATTGTAGATCAAATTTTAAAAGATAATCATGAGATTTGTTCACATGGACTAAGATGGATAAATTACAAAGATGTGCCCAGAGCCACTGAAAAAGAGCATATGCAAAAAGCAATAGAGATTCAAAAAAGAATTTGTGGAGAAAGACCTATGGGTTGGTACACTGGTCGTACCTCAGAGAATACAAGGGATTTGGTTTGTGAAGAAGGGGGCTTTCTTTATGACTCAGATGACTATAGTGATGACTTACCATTTTGGTCTAAAATGACAAAAAAGCCGCACCTTATAATACCTTACACTCTTGATACCAATGACATGAGATTTCTAACCCCGCAAGGGTTTCATAATGGCGAGCATTTTTTTAATTATCTTAAGGATAGTTTTGACTGTCTATACGAAGAAAGGAATGAAGGTTCTAAGATTATGAACATTGGACTTCACTGCCGTATAATTGGAAAACCGGGAAGGTTCCCGGCACTAAAAAAGTTTGTTGATTACATTCAGTCATTCAGCGATGTCTGGTTTGCAACTAGAATAGGAATTGCGAGGCATTGGAGAAAGGTGCTACCACATGAAAAATGAAGATAAATTAATAGTGTCAAAAAAGGTTAATTTAGCATCACCGAAAGCAGGGGCAAAAATTATTGATGTGTCTGACGACTTTTTTGCAAAATGTGATCGAATGTTAAATGACACTGATCCCATTTTCATTGACGATAAATATGATGATCATGGAAAATGGATGGATGGTTGGGAAAGCCGTAGAAAAAGAGTAGAGGGAAACGACTGGGCTATAATTGGCTTAGGAGGCAGATGTTCTATAGAGGATGTAATAATTGATACTAGTCATTTTACTGGGAACTATCCGCCAGCTGCCTCGCTAGATTTCTCATGTAACCAAAGTTATGAATCAGGATCTTTGGACTGGCACACACTTCTTGAAAAACAGATATTGAAAGGAGATCACATAAATGAATTTAAGCTCCTAAAAAATCAAAATGTAACCTATGTAAGATTAAATATTTTCCCAGATGGAGGTGTAGCGCGGCTTAGACTTTTTGGAGATCTTATTCCCTTTTCTCAGGATCTATCTAAAGATTTAGAATTATCTGCTCTAAAAAATGGAGGCAAAATCGTTGGGTATAATAACGCACACTATGGCAACGTAAACGCTCTCCTGTCTGAAGGTAGAGGAACTACAATGGGTGACGGGTGGGAGACTCGCCGTAGGCGTGTCCCTGGAAATGATTTTATAATCATTGAGTTAGGAACACCTGGGCTTATTTCGAATGTAGAAATAGATACCTGTCACTTCAAGGGTAATTTTCCAGATAGAGCTTCAATTCAAGCAATTGATTTAAAAAATGAAAAAGACAAAATAAAAGCATTTGAAGATTCTAGTAACTGGGAATTTTTTTTAGATGAGAAAAAATGCAAACCAGACTTTATTCATAACTTTGGAAAAAAAGATTTCTTACACGAAAAAACGGTCTCCCACGTGAGATTAAACATCTATCCTGATGGGGGAGTTTCAAGATTTCGAATTTTTGGTCAACCAGTAAGCTAAAATGCATTTAAATTTAGAAAAGCTGACCGTAAGCCAGAAGTTATTCGAACCTTTTGGTGATGTAATTTCAAAAGGGATGGAAAATAATAAATTTCTGATAAATCAGGGATATTGTGAGAGGTTTGACGAGGTAGCAACGGTACAAGTACTTGACAGAAAAGCTAATCCAATCATTTCAATATTTTCTGCTACTCCTAGAAAAAGACCAATAAAAATTGATTATCTGGAGATGCACCCTCTGGCTTCTCAAGCTTTTATGCCAATACAAAAAATAGATTGGCAAGTAGTCGTGGCAAATGATAAGGACGGATCCCCAGATCTTTCTTCAATTAAGTATTTCGGAGTGCCAGGTGATGTAGGTATAAATTACAATCCAAAAGTTTGGCATTTTCCACTGCTCGTTAATACTGCTCAAGATTTTTTGGTTATCGATAGATCATCAGCATTGGATGCAGGCAAAGAAAATTTAAGAGAGTTTTTTTTTCAACGCAATGGTAATGAGATTTACATAGAGTGATCATTATGCACCGCAGCTAAAATTTTTGTTGGTGTTGCGGGAGCATTTAATAAATCTGCATTTGATGTTTCGCTAGCCATTGAGACGGCATTTTTCAAAGCCAAAAAGTGAGAAATCGATAATAATAAAGGGGGCTCACCTACAGCTTTAGATCTAAATATTGTCTTCTCTTCATTAGGAGTATTCTCTAATAGCTTAATATTAAATTCAGGTGGTACATCTCGGCTCCCAGGTATTTTATATGTTGAGGGGCCAAGAGTTAAAAGTTTGCCTTCTGGATTAAAATATAGTTCTTCACACGTTAGCCATCCTATACCTTGGATGAAACCTCCTTCTATCTGCCCTCTATCAATTAGGGGGTTGAGAGAGCTCCCACAGTCTTGAATGATGTCTGCCCTAAGTATTCGACTTTCTCCTGTATCAATATCTATAATTGCTTCGGATACTGCCGCTCCCCATGTGAAATAAAAGTAGGGGCTTCCCTTAAATTTTTCCTGATCCCATGAGATTTTTGGTGTTTTATAAAAGCCCGTTGATGAAAGAGATATGCGATTTTCCCAGCAGGAAAACGCTAATTCCTTAAAGGTCATGCTTTTATTCCCGCTTAGTATCAGACCGTTCTTAAATTCAATAGAAGAGGGTGGCTTTTGAAAAACTTTGCTCGCGTGTTTAAGCATTCTCTGTTTAATAACAGTAGCTGCTTTCCACGCAGCCATACCATTAATATCGGAGCCAGACGATGCAGCTGTAGCTGAGGTGTTTGGGACCTCATCCGTATTTGTTCCAGAAATATGTACATAGTCGATAGGAATGTTGAAACATTCTGAGACAACCTGAGCCACCTTAATAAATAGGCCTTGTCCCATCTCTGTTCCACCATGATTGAGTCTCACCGAACCATCTGTGTATACATGGACTAGAGCACCTGCTTGATTTAAGGATACTTTATTAAAAGATATCCCAAACTTGGCAGGCATGAAGGCAATCCCTTTTCTGTAAGGCTGATTTTTATTAATTTGCGACGTGTTAAATTTTTCTACAAGAAGCTTTCTTTTTTCTAGACCTGCGAAAGTTTCCATCTCATTTATTATTTTTTCTATTTTAATATTTTTAACTATTTGCCCATAGGGTGTTTTAATTCCATTTTTAGGGGAATAATAATTTTCACTTCTAAGCGCATCTAAATCGATCCCTAGAAATCGAGAAACTCTTTCAAGAATAGTCTCAATTGCAAGCATTCCTTGAGGGCCACCAAAGCCTCTAAACGCAGTGTTAGAAACGGTGTTTGTTTTACATATATAGCCTCGTGCTGTAAAATCTTTAAATGAGTAACAATTATCTAAATGGGTCAATGCCCTCGACATTACAGGAGCTGACAGATCGCAGACATTACCTGCATTGCTAAGCAATGTTATATCTAATCCCTTAATTTTTCCTTTTTTGTTGAAACCTACGGAGTATTTCACTTCAAAGTCATGACGTTTACCAGATGATGCCATGTCATCTTTGCGATTAAGACGAAGCTTAACAGGCTTATCCAAAATGTATGCTCCTAGAGCTGCTATCGCGGCGTATATTGTTGACTGGCTTTCTTTACCTCCAAAACCACCGCCAAGTCTCCTGACCTTACTAGAGATCTTGGCCGCTGGAATATTTAAAACGTTGGATACACCATGTTGGACTTCAGTTGGGTGTTGTGTGCTTGACCAGATTGTGAACTCAGAGTTTTCATGCGGAATTGCAAGAGCAATATGTGTCTCCAAATAAAAATGATCTTGACCTCCCATAGAAAATGAACCCTTAAGTTTATGGGGTGCCTGCTTAATCTGTTCGTTTGCCTTACCTCTCTCAAAGTGAATTGGTTTTAAAAAGAAGTTTTTTTTCTTGAACGCTAAATCCAAGTCTAAAATCGGTGTTTTATCTTTTTTATAGACAATCTTCACTTCATTTACGGCTGCCCTTGCTCTCTCCATTGATGAAGCAACAATGAGCCCGATAGGTTGGCCTACATAAGTCACCTCTTTTTCTGCAAAGATTGGCTCATCTATAAAAATAGGCGCTATATCATTCCTACCAGGTATGTCTTTTGCTGTAATAACTGTAATGCTTGGATCAAATTTTTTTGCTTTTTCGGTCTCAATAGAAGTTATCATACCAGATGGTATTTCTGAGAGGATAAGAGCTCCATGCAAAGTATTTTCTGACAATGGAATATCGTCTATGTACTCGGCTCTTCCCGTAAGTTGTCTAAAAGACGAGTCTTGGTAGTGCGACTTTCCAACTGAAATATTATTTTTGTTATCTAACGCCATCAAATACTCATTATCGAATGTTGTTTCTCACCACTTATGGCGGATCTTTGCATTTTTTTTATCAATCCAACCATTGCAGCCGATCGATATTTTGCTGTTCCTCTAAGATCACTTATTGGAGAAATATCATGACTTAAAGCAGTTATCAGAGAGTTTTGGTTAAAGCGTAGATTACTATCCTTTAATAACTTACTCGTTTTATCTAATAACAAAGGCGTGGGTCCTACGCCCCCTGCAGATAAAATAATATTTTCTATAGTGTGGTTTTTATCCATTTTAAATTTGGCTGCCAGCGATAAAGTTGATATATCTTGATCATACCTTTTTGATAGCTTCCAAGAAAAAATTGAATCTTCCTTTTTTGTTTTTGGTACCTTAACCTTGTATATAAGCTCATTGCGTTTTAGAGCGTTTTTTCTATATCCCTTAAAAAAATCTTTAATCGGAATAGTTCTTTCTCCTTTTGGACCGAGTAGAGACAATTCAGCCTCCAACACGAAAAATAGGGGAGCTAGGTCACCAATAGGGCTCGATGTCCCAAGATTCCCTCCAACTGTTGCGGCTGTTCTAATCTGTGGAGAACCAAACCTAATAATTGTATCCAGAAAGGGGGAGAAAAATTCACGGCATAACTCTTCGAATTTAGATAGTGTAACACAAGCTCCTATTTCAAATGATGAAGTCTTGGTCTTAATTGTAGACATTTCTTTAATATTATTCAGAAATAATATTTTCTGTTCTTTAAAATTGGAGTCTTCCGCTTCAAGGTTCCAGTCTGTACCTCCAGACAAAACAGTATAATTTTTTTCCTTTGATATAAATTCAATTAGTTCTTTTTTAGAGTCTGGGTAAATGTAAGTTGTCTTTCCAAAAATTGCGGTCTTTAATTTTGAGCCTTTACTATTTATGGGCATTGGAAACCTTATTTTTTCTTTGAGAGATTGGATCCCGTTCACTATTGGCCTATACCCTGTACAGCGACATAAGTTTCCAGATAGAGAGTCATGGATAACGCTCTCAGAAGGGCTTTTATGTTTTTCTTTTAATGCAAGTGCTGCCATTACAAAGCCGGGTGTGCAAAACCCACATTGCGACGCCGCCTCGGAGTTTAGTGCTTGAATTAAAGGTTTAGCAGAGCTTAATTTGCTAGCACCTTCAATTGTTACTATATTTTTATCAATTATTTGTCCCACCTTTAAAATACAAGAGTTTACTGGTGCTAAGGATCCTTTTTCATCAAAAATCAATACAGAGCATGCACCACAATCTCCCTCTGAGCACCCCTCTTTTGTTCCTGTAAATTTACAATTATGCCTCAAAAAGTTTAGCAAGCTTATATTACTGTCGATATTACGTGCGTAAACTTTCTCAAAATTTACATAAAAGCTAGGCTCTGATTGTTTATTTTTCTTTTCCATTATTATTATCCGGATCTACTCGAAGTTTTTATCATACATTATTGTGAAACTTAAAAATATTGTAATTTTTTCTGAATCTAAATATGAGTTAAATTTAGGGTTTATTTATTGTAAAATAACAACAAAGCAATTTATTTTATGGTCAAGGGAGTTTAGAGGAAATGCCTAGTTTTGATATTGTCAGTAAATTGGATATGCAGGAAGTTGAGAATGCGATTTTTAATGCTAGTAAAGAGATCAACCAGCGATATGATTTTAAAGGTTCAAAGACCGATATTGAGAGAAATGAGAACTCGTTAACTGTAGAAACAGAAGATGACTTGAAAGCAAAGCAAGTTAACGAACTTTTAATAGGCCATTTTGTTAAAAGAGGTATAGACCCCAAAGCCCTCAAAGTTAAATCAACGGAAAGCGCTTCAGGTAATCGAGTAAGGCAAAACTATGATTTGCTGGAGGGGATTGAACAAGACACATCAAAGAAAATTATTTCTTCTGTCAAGCAGAGTAAGTTAAAAGTGCAGGTAAAAATACAAGGTAATGAGCTTAGGGTTTCAGGGCAAAAGAAAGATAGTCTTCAGGAAGTTATTTCGTTAGCAAAAAAGCTCGATTTACCTCTTCCTTTACAATTTATAAATTTTAGAGATTAGACCTCGTATATATCGGAAAACTTTTCATCTAAATAATTCAAAAAGGGCTCAGGCGTAAAAGCCTTTCCTGTAGCTTTTTTGATCAGGTCAGCAGGCTCGTATAGGCTTCCATGCTGATGTATGTTCTCTGCTAACCAAGTGGTTGCTAATGACACATCACCCTTCTCAAATCCGTCTGCAAGACCAGGAATATCTTTTTGCATCTTTTCAAATAAACAACCGGCATTTAAGTTACCTAAAGTGTAGGTTGGAAAATACCCAAATGCACCGATTGACCAATGAACGTCCTGGAGAATTCCATCAGAGGCTTTTTCAACGTCACGGTCAAAATATTCCTTGAATTTTGCATTCCAGGCCTCGGGCAAATCCGGAACTTCCAAATTTTTTCCAATTACCTCTAATTCGAGCTCAAAGCGAAGCATAATATGTAGATTGTAGTGAACTTCGTCAGCTTCAGTTCTAATAAAACCGGTTTCAACCTTATTAACCAAACGGTAGAATTCTTCTTCATCACTAATGCCAAATTCTCCAAAATAGCTTTTCATTTTCTTAAACAGCCACCTAGTAAATTGCCTAGATCTTCCTATTTGGTTCTCAAATATCCTAGACTGACTTTCGTGAATGCCTAAAGATACGCCAGAACCGAGAGGCGAGTGTAAAAAGTCTGAAGAGACGTTTTGTTCATAGCAAGCGTGCCCCACTTCGTGAATAGTACTGTATAAACAGTTAAATGGGTCCTTATTATCGACTCGGGTAGTAATTCGTACATCATCCCCGCCACCTGAACAAAAAGGATGCGCTACAATATCAATCCTTCCTCTATCAAAGTCATAGAAAAATGTCTTTGCTATTTCATGGGCGAGTTTTAATTGTTTTTCAGTATTGAAGTCACCTTCTAATACAGGTTTGGAAAGTTTTGCTTCACTTATTCTCTGCCGCAAATCTAAAAGTCTTGGCTTCATTTCTTCAAAAATACTCGAGGTCTCTTTTTTTGTCATTCCAAATTCGTAATCATTTATTAACCCATCGTATAAATCTCCACTGGGAGATAGAAGGGAAGCCTCTTCTCTTTTTAAATCAATTACCTTCTTTAAGTGAGGTGAAAACTCAGAAAAATCGTTATTTTGTCTAGCTTTTTGCCAGGCCATTTGAGCTAAGGATGTGGTTGCAGCCAAATCCGATGCGAGTTTGCTTGGTATAGCTTCTGCTCTGTCAAAGGCTCTATTTATTAGTGTGTAAGCTCTTTTTTGAAAAGGTGTTTTAGGTTCGGCTTGTTCCAATAACTTTCTGACTATTGAATTTTTTTTTCTATCGTGGATAACTTCTTCAAGTGCACCCATCTCCATCGCTCGAGAATTTCCACTCTTAGATGGCATCATTGTCTCCTGATCCCAAGCATTTCTACCCGCTACGGATTGGAGTAAACCAGTCGTTCTATTGTAATTGATCAGCTGATCTATAGCGTCCATAAAGCTCTCTATTTTCTAATAAGATTGTTGTCCATTTCCAAAAGTTAGCTGATCGACATTGCTGACCAATACAAATAGAGGATGCTTAATAAACTCGCAACCCAACCTGCAGATCTTAATCCAATGATATTGAATCCGTATGCGATTACATAAACGATGCGTGACCAAAAGAAAACTTGAACAGCCATTTTAGTATTTGCACTGCTGGTTTCGGTCATTGCAAGTGCGAGGATTGCTGGACCTATCATCGCGAATGCTATCACACAATTTAGAATAGCACGCTCTAATCGCCCGGTCATACCTGAAAAATTTACGCCTTCTCGACTACTAAATACGGGCATAATTCCAACGTTTGCCAAGCTTGTGAGCTGTTGGACAAGGGTAGTTGCTATGATTAGAAGTCCATATAGACAGATATAATAAAGTTCGACGCTCATTTTTCATACCTCTTGTTTTTTGTATTGTTTATTTCAAAATAGTTTATTATCAAACTGTTTCAACTACAAAAGATGCACGATGGATGAAATTCAATTAAGAAATCTTTATGGTCCTGCTACTGAGAAAGCATCTGCGAAGATTATGAAAAGCTTGGATCCACATAGTGTCAGTTTCATAAATGCATCAAATTTTCTGGTCATGGGGACTTTTGACGGTGAAGATATTGATCTCTCACCCAAAGGTGATCCAAAAGGTTTTGTTAAAGTGATATCTGATGATCGCATCGAAATAGCTGACAGGCCTGGAAACAATAGGATTGACGGGCTTCTAAATATTTCTAAAAACGCAACAGTATCCCTAATATTTTTCATTCCAAAGGTAGCAGAAACACTTAGAGTTCAAGGGAAAGCTACGATATCAAATGACCCAAAAGTTCTTGAAAAACATAAATTAAAATCCAATTTGCCAAAGACAGTTACAGTTATTAAACCAACAAAAGTATTTCTGCATTGCGGCAAAGCACTACTTCGATCAAGTCTATGGAAGCCTGAAAGCTGGCCTGATACAAGACCCATACCCACGCTTTATGAAATGATTGAGGATCAGACAGGATTAAATTGTGAAATAAAAAAAGAAAACGACATTATAGAAATGTATGAACGTGAACTTTACGAAAATAAATAATGAATGCAACTTTTATGAATTATTTTATAAAAACAAAATGTGGACTAGAAAAATACGATTTGCTCAAATCACGAAAAGGCATCTACGCAAAAATTAGATTTTATTGGTTCGTCCTCTTCGCATCAATAAGAGACTTAGGCCACAAAAAAAGGATTTAAAAAAACTTAAGTTAAAGCTGAGTAATCTCCCGTAACCTTTGCACTAATAAGAGCTAATTTTTCGCTTCCCCAAAATATTTCTTCTTCAAAGACAAAGGTTGGCACCCCAAATATTCCCATAGATAGTGCGGTATCCATTAAAGAGGTCACACAGTTTTGATTGTTGCTCTTCCAAGATATGAAATCAGTGCTATCAAGTTGAAATTTGTCGATTAAATTTAAAAGCACCTTTTCATTTTCTATGTCTAGCTCTCTCTTCCAAAACAATTGAAAAGACTCGCGCAAAAAAGGCAACAAAGTTTTTTCCGATTTTTCTTTGACCCATAAATGAGCCATAGAAAATAATGAGCTATCCCAAATTTTTTGAGTACCTAAAATTGTTTTCCCTTGTAGATTAGCCATCCTTCTGCAATCCATGTAGGAATATTTAACTCTGCGCCACTGATGTGCTGTTCTATTTGAAGAGATTATCTTCCCTTGGTTATTGACCGTTGCGCTTCCTAAATAGTCAGCAATATCCAGAGTGTATGGCAATAAATTCCACTGTAATCCCAGTTGACCAAATATCTTTATCGCAGGGTCTAAAGCCAAGTAGGCATAGGGACTTTTTATGTCGATGTAAAAATCAATTGAATTATTAGACATCAGCAAC
This sequence comes from uncultured Alphaproteobacteria bacterium, assembly GCA_902537415.1. Classification (GTDB taxonomy): domain Bacteria; phylum Pseudomonadota; class Alphaproteobacteria; order Rhodobacterales; family Rhodobacteraceae; genus CACIJG01. The sequence continues at coordinate 56,641 of CACBBC010000009.1, forward strand.
TTAACTTAAATGATTTTTTAGCGACTCTACCTAGATTTATTAAAAGTTAAATATCGCTTAATCGGTCTTAGCGTATGTTTGCGCTGCGGTTGAATTAAATTCGAACGCAACTACTTCTTCGTCACCTACTACCCAACCATTGTGACCAGGTTCAATAACATAAACGTCACCAGGCCCAAAAACCTGTTCTGTACCGTCGTTATGCTTGGCAGCCATTTGACCAGAAATGACTGTTCCAACGTGTTTTGCTTGGCAACTTTCTCCTCCAACCATTGGTTTGACACATGTTTCC
>CACBBC010000010.1 GCA_902537415.1 uncultured Alphaproteobacteria bacterium
TAGATTTTTTATATATATTTATTGTAGGAATGTTAATCTTGCTCAAAGTCTCAAAGGTATTTGTGAACCAAAGAGCTGGACGAGGAGGGTCTACTCTTCATCTGAGAATAACCTCAGTTTTTTCTATTCTTGCGTTATCGCCTGCAATAATTGTAGCTGTCTTTGCAACTATATCCCTTAATTTCGGGCTGGAGGACTGGTTTTCAGAGAAAGTTCAAAGGGTCGTAGGAAATTCATTGGAGTCTGCTAAGACATATAAGATGGAACATACCCAGAGTTTGAAAAATGATGCATTCTGGTTATCAAAAGTATTAAATGCTGAGAAGCAATTCAGACCTTTTTTAAGTGATGGCGATCTTCGAAAGATCCTTAATGTCAACCAACAAGAAGGTATATCAAAATCATTTTTAATTAATTATTCTGGAATACTTAAGGTTAGAGGCGAGAGGAGCTACTTGTTCGATTTTAAGCCAGTGACAGATTATGATGTGCTTGTTGCAAAAAATGAAGGAATTGCAGTTATTGAAGATCTTGAAAATAATGAATTTAGAGCCATTGTGTTTATGGATGCTTTCCCCGACAGATTGCTTTACGTGACTAGAAACGTAGATGGAGAGGTTTTATCTTTATTAGATCAAACAAAAGAGACTGTCGTACTTTATGACAAGATTGAAAAGGAGAGAGGCCAGTTACTTTTTGAGTTTGGTCAGCTTTATTTAGGTTTTTCGATTGTACTAATTCTTTCAGCTGTATGGTTTGCTCTATGGATTGCTGAGAGGTTAACAAAACCAGTGAGCAATTTAGTTACTGCCGTCGCAAAAGTTGCAGATGGCGACCTCACCGTAGAGGTTTCTGAAGAAAAAGGCAAAGATGAGGTCGCTATTCTTGGTAAAGTATTTAATAAAATGACTAGGCAAATTAAAAAGCAGAGAGACTCACTTTTATCAATCAATAGTAAAACAGAAGAACAAAAGCGACAATTTGAAGCTGTTCTTGATGGTGCTTCAGGCGGAATTATTGGAATAGATGCTGATAGAACGATCAAAGTTATTAACGTGGCTGCCGAAAAAATACTTGGATTATCTGAGAATGAAGGCTTGAATGAAATTTTAAATGATGTTGTACCAGAATTCATACCGTTATTTAATAAGGTCACTTTTCTGGATAGTGGGTCGTTGGAGGAAGAAGTTGAAATCTTTAGAGAGAACATAAAAGAAAAGATATTTTTAAAAATTTCAATAATAAAATCCGATAAAGGCCAGTTAGAGGGTTATGTTTTTACATTCGATGACTTGACCGATTTGGTTGCAGCACAGCGTTCAGCCGCATGGGGAGATGTAGCTAGAAGGGTCGCTCATGAAGTAAAAAACCCACTTACACCTATAAAATTGGCTGCAGAAAGATTAAAAAAGTATTTTTTTAGTTTGAGTGAAAAGGATAAACTTTCAGCTTCTGAGTATGCAAATATGATTATCAGACAAACAGAGAGCTTAAGTCGTTTGGTGACTGAGTTTAGTAACTTTTCTAGATTACCATTGCCTAAAAAAGTAGAACTTGACTTATGTAAGCTTACGGAGAGCGCTATCTTATTACAAAAAGTTGCTCATAAAGATGTTATTTTTAAGTTTAAGAAGAGTGCCGATTCAATTCTAGTTTTGGGAGATGGTCAAATGCTTAATCAAGCATTTTTAAATCTCATAAAAAACTCCATTGAGTCAATAAATTCTGCGAAAGAAAACAAATTGATTGATGAAAATAAGTCTTATGGTCAAGTAGAGGTAGATATCCAAACTCAAAATGATGAAGTTTGTGTAACCATCTTAGATAACGGGATAGGATTACCAAAAAATGTTAATCGATTATTCGAACCATATGTGACCATAAAAAAAGAGGGTACCGGATTGGGGTTATCAATTGTAAAGCGGATTATCGAAGATCATTTAGGCAGCTTATTACTTTTGCCAGGCCGTAAAATGAAAGGTAGCGATCATTTTGGAGCTGAGGCAAAAATCATATTACCTACAATTAACTCACAAAAACTAAAACTCGATCCAAAGTTAAGCCTCAGAGGAGAGCGGATAGAATGAGTTATATACTCGTAGTTGATGACGAAAAAGATATCAGAGATTTAATTAGCCAGATCTTGTTTGAAGAGGGTCATACAGTAAAATTGGCTCATAACTCAACGTCTGCAATCGATTACATTAATAATGGGGAGCCAGACCTAATTATATTAGATATTTGGCTCAAAGATAGTGAAATGGATGGTATTGAGATCCTAAAATCAGTAAGGCAAAATAATCCTTTGTGTCCTGTAGTTGTGATATCTGGACATGGAAATATAGAAATAGCGGTTGCAGCTGTTAGACAAGGCGCGTACGACTTTATCGAAAAGCCATTTAATATTGATCAACTTCTGCTTGTTATTAATAGAGCTTTAGAAGCATCACGTTTAAGAAAAGAAGTTTTTTCCCTTCAAAATAGAGAAATAAATGAAAGTAGGATGGTTGGCGGAACAGGTGCTTTTAAGATATTAAAACAAAAGCTAGATAAATTGATTAAATCGAATGGACGGATACTTATTTCGGGTCCGTCTGGGTCTGGAAAAGAAATTGCTGCAAGGTATATCCATCAAAACTCGCCACGTGCAAAAAATAGGTTTTTAACTGTCGCATGCGCATCTATCCAATCTGAAAAAATGGAAGAGCTTCTCTTTGGTCAAGAGATTGATGGAAAAATTAACCCAGGTCTTTTTGAAAGAGCTCATGGAGGAACATTGTTTTTTGATGAAGTTGCCGATCTGCCTATTGGTACGCAAGCAAAAATTTTAAGAATTCTCGTTGATCAAGTTTTTTTTAGGGTTGGCGGTAAAAATGTTGTCAGAGTAGATTGTAGGATAATTTCTTCCACTTCAAAGGATCTGACGAAAGAGATAGATGAAGGAAACTTTAAAGAAGAGCTTTTTCATAGGTTTAATGTAGTACCGATAAGAATACCATCTCTTGAAGAGAGAATTCTTGATATTCCATTATTGTCCACTCATTTTATTGATTGGCTAGCTAAAAATGACGGTCTGCCAAATAAACGATTGTCAGAATCTGCTATTAGAAAATTACAAAATATGAGCTGGCCAGGAAATATTAGGCAGTTAAAAAATACTATCGAAAGAGCACTTATTCTAGGTGCGAGTAAAACCATTGTTAATCCTGATGATATTTTTGAGTTCATAGAGAATGAAAAAAATAGTTCCCAAGGTAATGTATTGGACTTTAATAGCGAGTTTTTCACAGATAAATCTCTTAGATCAGCTAGAGAAGAATTTGAAAGAGCTTACTTAAAGTACCAAATCAGTAAGTTTGGTGGAAATGTGTCAAAGACCGCAAGCTACGTTGGAATGGAAAGGTCTGCACTTCACAGAAAAATGAAATTATTAAATATTGAAAGCACATTAAAAGAAAAATAACAAACTTATAAAGGGAAAATTAATGAAAATTATAGTTTGTGGTGCCGGTCAAGTTGGATTGCAAATAGCAAAGCATCTTTCTGACGAAAGAATGGATGTAATTGTTATTGATAAGTCGTCGGACTTAATTAAAAAAGTAGTTGACGAGCTTGATGTTTCTGCTGTCTGTGGCTATGCTTCTTACCCAAACGTTCTGGAACGTGCCGGAGCACATGACGCAGATATGATTATCGCTGCTACATTGTCTGATGAAGTTAATATGGTTACATGCCAAATTGCACATTCTATATTTTCTATCCCGAGAAAAATTGCCAGGATCAGATCAAATTTTTATCTTGAGGAAAATTATTCTAGCTATTACCGTTCTGATCATCTTCCTATAGATGAGATAATATCTCCTGAAAGGGAGATTGCTGAAGGCTTATTGAAACGGTTAGAGGTTCCTGTTGCTTTTGAAGCTACAGAATTTTTAGATGGGTCTGCTGTTCTAATTGGTCTCACTTTAACAGAAGAGTGCGCTGTCTTATCAACACCTTTAAGGCAGTTATCAGAGCTTTTTTCTACTCTAAATGCTATTGTAGTTGGAATAAGAAGGAACAATAATCTTTTTGTTCCAGATCCTGAAGATGAATTGCAACCAAATGATAATATTTACATTTTTAGTGACAAAAAGGATCTAAGTCGTACGATTGAGATTTTTGATAAAAAAAGCTTTATTGGTAGGTCAATAGTAATCTTAGGAATGGGTGCCGTAGGACAAAATGTAGCAAAAATGCTAGAAAATAAGAGGAACGACGGTGTAAATGTTAAGGTTATAGAAAAATCAAAAGATAGGGCGGTTGATGCGGCTGAGTTGCTGGAGAAGACGGTTGTTTTGAATGGAGATGGTCTTGATACCGAGACCTTGGACGAGGCCAATGTTAGCCTGTCAGATTTCTTTATAGCTTTAACTGATGATGATAAAACTAATTTAATTGCTTGTGCAAAAGCAAAAGCATTTGGTTGCAAGTTCACGATGGCACTGATTAATGACCCTTCATTAGATAAAATGATCAACAAGATGGGGATAGATTCCTTTATTAGCCCAAAGTCAATTACCGTCTCATCAATTTTACGTAATATAAGGCACGGAATGGTAAGGTCTGTATATTCCGTAGGTGATGGTGACGCCGAAGTTTTGGAGTTTCGTGTGCTAGAATCTTCACCTATTGCAGGTAAAACTTTAAAAGACGTAGATTGGCCAAAAGACTCCCTGGTCGGTTTATTAAAAAAAGATACTCAAGTACTAGTGCCTAGGGGGAGTACCAGATTCGAAATGGGAGATGTATTAACAGTGTTCTGTTTAAGAAATGATATCAATAAGGTAGAAAATTTGTTTCAAGTGGGCGTAGACTTTTTTTAAAAAAGTGCTAACTTAAACAATATTCACTAAGGGCACTATAAAATGGCGTCATCACAATCAAGTCTGCAAGATACATTTCTCAATTCTGTAAGAAAAAATAGAAATCCTGTAACACTTTTTTTGGTAAACGGGGTTAAACTCCAAGGGGTCATTACTTGGTTCGATAATTTTTCCGTTCTGTTGAGGAGAGAGGGAACGGTGCAGCTAGTATATAAACATGCTATTTCAACTATTATGCCTTCGCTTCCTATTGATCTATTAGGTGAAGACAGCGAATAAGAGTAGAAGCTAGAGTTTGCGTACTTTTGTTATTTCTGTAATTCTTCAGGGCCACAATAATAAATATTTTAAAGATGATGAATTTTTTCAATTAGCACGATCATTAAGCGCTTTAAATATCAAAAGCAAATCTGTTATACGTCTAACTAAAAGTCACCCGGCTTTTTTTCTTTCGAAGGGACACTTAAATAATATCAGAAATTACATTGCAGATAATGATATTGGACTTGTTTTAATAGACAATCCTTTGTCTCCTGTTCAACAAAGAAATCTTGAAAAAAAGCTTATCGCCAAAGTTCTTGACAGAACTGGTCTGGTTTTAGAGATTTTTGGGAGTAGAGCTCAATCAAAAGAGGGGATGCTTCAAGTAGAACTCGCTCATCTCTTGCACCAAAAGTCACGTTTGGTAAGAAGTTGGACCCATTTAGAAAGGCAGAGAGGGGGTAAAGGATTTCTTGGTGGTCCCGGAGAAACTCAGATTGAATCTGATAGAAGAAGTTTATCAGCTAAAATAGTTAACATTAGAAAATCCATCAGCAAAATTAGAAAGACAAGAAATGTGCAAAGAAACCAAAGATTAAAAAATAGTATTCCTTTGGTTTCCTTCGTAGGTTATACAAACGCTGGAAAATCAACTCTATTCAATGCTTTTCCAAACAAAAAAACAAAAGCAGAAAACAGGCTATTTTCAACTCTTGATCCTTATTTGAAAAAATGTGGGTCACATAAAAAAGAGTATATAATTTCTGATACCGTTGGCTTTATTAGAGATCTACCTACTTCCTTAGTGATAGCTTTTAGAGCGACGCTCGAAGAGATAGCTTTTTCAGACCTTATTGTTCATGTAGTAGATGTATCTGACGAATTCGCAGATAAAAATGCGGAAGTGGTCTATAATACTTTAGAGGCATTAGATGTAGATACTGGAGATAAAAATAGAATTATTGAAGTTCATAACAAAATTGACGTTAGTATTCACCAAAGATTTCCACCCTTTTTAAAAGGACTAGAAAAGGACAAAATTTTTTCTATTTCTGCGAAAAAAAAGCAGGGGCTAGAAAATCTTTTTCAAGGAATTGAAAATAAATTGTATAAAAAAAAAATAAAGGAGAATGTAATTTTAGGTATAAATGAGACGGAAAAAATTAAATGGCTTTATCAAAATCAGTTAGTTAAATCCTCGGAGTTGAAAGAAAGCGATATAAAACTTGAATTGGTATGGGATTGTAAAGAGAGACAAAAATTTAATGAAATTTTTGCGGTGACGGTTTTATAATTTGAAAGAAAGGAGAAATATCAAGATCTTTTGGTAAGCAATAAGTAGGATGGCGCATTACTATTGGCTCGAGCTCATTTTTTAAATGGAAGAATCGGATGGCCTATTTCCTTGAAAGCTTCCGCGATTAGAGTAGAACAAATAGCCTTTGTTGGATCTCCAGCACCAATTCCAATTAAATTCCTTCTATGCTTTTTTGGAACTGGTGGATTCGGAAAAATATATCTAATTAAGTCTATAATGTTTTTTAAATCATATTTTGAACCTATCTTTTTTACTAAATAATCAATTAGAATTTTTCTTTTTTTATTGTTTAAGAATACCGGTCTACATATCCTAAGATTATGATGCATATAATCATCAATATCTGTAAATTTGCATCCATCAACTGCCTTAACCTCAATTAAACAGTGACTTAAAGAGCTAGTTTCTCCGATAAAAATTGCAGCATGAGACCAATTAGAATTGGTAATGAATTGAATTGCACTGCTTACCCGACTCTGTCCTTCAACTAAAACCACATCGCCCGGTTTTAAAGAAGATTTTATATCATCTATACTAATTCTGAAGTAATGATCTTCATGTACATGCTCCTTAGTCAGATACTTTGCTAGCTGGGTGCCAATGAGTTGTAATAACATCAAATTTGTCTAGCTCTCCATAAGCTGGCGCCAGTGTATTCTACATAAAGATTCATATAAATCATTTCCTCCAATCTGTATTTGAGATCCATCTTTAATAGGTTTATTGCTAATTGATTTTCTTACCACCATAGTGGCTTTTTTCCCGCAATGGCAAATTGTCTTTATTTCCTTTAATTCATCGGCTAAGCCAAGGAGCGCAGATGATCCTGGAAATAAATTACCCTGAAAGTCAACTCTTAGTCCGTAACACAAAACTGGTAGAAACAGGTCATCAACAGCTCTTGCCAGTTGCCAAACTTGTTCTTTAGTTAAGAATTGAGATTCATCAATTAAAACACATGCAATTGGAGAGCTTTTTTGTTTTGATTTCAATAGGTTATACAAGTTCATTTTGTTATTAAATGTATCAGCTTGCTTCTCTATTCCTATCCTGCTTGCTATTTTCCCTTTACCAGATCTATTGTCAATTTCTGCTGTTAGGAGGTAGGGCACCATACCCCTTTCCTCATAGTTATGCGCGGCTTGTAATAGAATTGTTGATTTTCCTGCATTCATAGTTGAATAATTGAAAAATAACTTAGCCATAACTCATCCTAACTCTAAAATCTCACGTGCTTTTTCCCAAGAGGCGACGGGTCTATTGTACTGTTCGCAAATTTCTTTAGCAATCTTTACTAAGCTAGCGTTTGAAGGCGCCAATGTCTCCTTATCAATTCTAATGTTGTCTTCCAATCCAGTTCTAACGTGTCCCCCCAATTTAATGCACCATTCATTCAAAATCCTCTGATTTTTTCCAATCCCTGCACCACACCATAAAGCTTTTGGCAATAGTCGATTAACAGTCTTAATATAATATTCAAAAACATCAAAATCTGCTGGCATAGCATTTTTTACCCCCATGACAAATTGAATATACAAATTTCCTTGTAATTTATTCTGTTTAGCTAAACTAGCAGCTTGATGAATATGAGATAAATCAAATATCTCTATTTCAGGTTTAACAGAATTTCTAATCATCTCTTCTGCGAGCCACTCAACAAGATCCGGAGGGTTCTCATAAACTCTTGTTGGAAAATTGTTTGAGCCAACAGTTAACGAGGCCATGTCTGGCCTAAGACTCAGCATTTTTCCTCGGTCAAAACCATGGCCTGACCGACCGCCCGTAGAAAGTTGGATTATCATCCCAGGGCAATATTTTTGAATACCCTCCTTTAATCTTCTATATTTATCAGGGTCGATGCTGGGTGTCCCATCATCATTACGAACATGGCAATGGGCTATGCTAGCGCCTAATTCATAGCATTCTTGAGTGCTTTCTATCTGTTCGGATATGCTTATTGGCACTGCAGGGTTATCTTTTTTTGTAGGGACAGAGCCTGTGATTGCAACACATATGACACATGGATCATTCATCTCTGTAATATAGGTTGAAATAAGGTAAATTAAAAATAAAATATCGGTAGATTATGTGTTCTTATCTTATTAAGGTTAATCATGTCTTACACTGCTTTTAACTCTAACGCCTACCTACACCATATTGCTTTGAACACAACCCGTCCTTTGGAATTGGCTAAGTTTTATGAAAAGGCATTATCTATAGAAAGGAAACAAATAAGAGGTGGGTGGGTTTTATCGGGTGCTAGAAGAAAAATTCTTATACTAGGAGATAAAAAAAATAGCCTGCGATTTGCAAGTTTTGCCTGTCAAGATAGCCAATCTTTTAAATCCTTAAAAAGAAATTTCATGGAAAAGGGTATAAAAACATTTCAAGATGATCATTCTCTCTTTATTCATAATAATTTCTATATTTTAGACTGCGACGGAAATAAAATTTATTTTGGGCTTGCCAAAAATAAAAAAGATCATATTTCGCATCTTTATGCCCCACTACAGCATATTACTTTCACTTCTGAAAACTTAGATAATTTTGTTGACTTTTATGTTAATAAACTTGGATTCAAAATTTCAGATAAAGTTATTAATAAGACGGGTCAGGTCACAACTTGCTTTATGAGGTCAAACCAAGAGCATCACACTGTCGCGTGTTTTTTGAGCAACAAATCGGGTTTAGATCATTATAGTTTTGAAGCAGGAACATGGGAATGGATAAAGAATTGGTGTGATCATTTTTCCAAGCAAAATATTCAATTGATTTGGGGGCCAGGTCGACATGGTCCGGGGAATAATCTTTTTGCATTTATAGAAGATCTTGACGGGAATAAAATTGAGATTTCTGCTGAGTTAGAAATTGTTCATGATAGGCAAACAAAAAAATGGCCTCATGAACCAAAAACGTTAAATTTATGGGGTAATGCAATAATGCGTTCTTAAGGAGGGAATTTATGAAATATGCAAGTTTCGTTAGACTAGGTGAAACCTGTTTTGGAGTTTTCCATCAGGGTAAAATTTTTGACCTGACCTATCAATTAGCTGGGGGTTCTTCAAGTTTGAAGGAAGCTATTCATTTTGGAAGTATCCCAGATAATATACAAGAATTAGAAAACTATTTAGCTAATGTCACAGCCTATGATCCTGCCGATATAACATTTCTACCTGTTATACCAGATCCAGGAAAAATTTTTTGTATTGGTCTAAATTATGAAAAGCATAGGAAAGAAACAGAAAGGCCAGAGGTTCAATATCCCACTATTTTTACTCGATTTGCAGAAAGCCAAGTGGCACATCGAGAAGCGGTAATTAAGCCTACCTTGTCTGATAGAGTGGACTTTGAAGGTGAGTTGGCTATAGTAATTGGAAAAGGTGGTAAAAACATCTCTTCAGAAGAAGCTTTGCAAAGTATTGCAGGATATACTTGTTATAACGATGTATCTATTAGGGATTACCAGAGACACACCAGTCAGTTCGTTCCAGGAAAAAACTTCGCAAAAACAGGCGGTTGTGGACCATTTTTAAAATTAGCATCGTCGATAAAAAATTATCAAAGCTTAACTGTTAAAACAATATTGAATGGCGAGGTTATGCAAGAAGCAAAGCTCGATCAATTGATTTTCAAAATACCTGAGATAATCTCCTACATTTCTTCTTTTACTCCTTTAGTCGCGGGAGACATTATTGTTACGGGAACGCCTGGTGGAGTTGGGGATAGGCGAGATCCACCTGTATACATGAAAAATGGTGACATTGTAGAAGTTGAAATTTCGGAAGTTGGTAAGTTAGTTAACCCGGTGCTCGACGAAAATATTATCGTCTAAATACCTCTCAAATTATTGTGACGAAAAATTTCGATGTAATTATTGTTGGAATGGGTCCTTCCGGTCTCGTTTTAGCTGGCTTGCTTGCCAGCTATGGCATTGAGGTTGGTATTTTTGAAAAGAATAAAAGTACTGTCAAAGAACCACGAGCGGTTTCTATAGATGATGAGTCACTCCGAATTCTTCAAAGCTTTTCGTTGCATAAAGCTGTGTTAGAGAATGTTTCTCAAAATTATGGGTCTCATTACTACGATGCCAAAGGTAAGCTATTTTTGAAAGTTGAACCGAATTCATGTGAAAATGGCTTTTTTAAACGAAATGCTTTTGATCAACCAACTTTTGAAAGCACATTGAGGAAACATCTGGAGGGTAAAAAAAACATCAACATCAATTTTTCACATACACTAATTTCTATAAAAAACGAGACTAACCGTGTTATCGCGAATTTTGAGGATAGTAAAGGGATAAAAAAAAGCATTTTAGGACGGTATCTCGTAGGTTGTGATGGTGGTCAATCAACTGTTAGAGACCTTATTGGCGTGGTAATGAGAGGTAGCACTTTTAATCAAAAATGGTTAGTCGTTGATATTTATAATACAAAAAATTTTTTTAGGCATACGCAAGTTTATTGTAACCCCAAGCGTCCATCCATAACTTTACCTGGTCCCAATGAGATTAGGAGATATGAGTTTAAACTAAATGATGGAGAGGGATCTAAAAAATTAAGTGAAGATTTTACAAGAAAGCTTATAGCAAGTGTCGGAGTAGATGGACAAGCAAAGATTAGAAGATCACAAGTATATCAATTTCATGCATTGATCGGTTCAGATTGGAAAAAAAAATCTGTATTTATTGCAGGTGATGCAGCGCATTTGTCTCCGCCGTTTGCTGGGCAGGGAATGAATAGCGGAATTAGAGATGTAGGGAACTTGGGTTGGAAATTAGCGTTAGCTGTCAAAATGCCAAAATCAAGTAATATACTGGAGACCTATTTTCTTGAAAGAAAAGAACATTGCTGGGCCCTAATTAATTTGGCGATACGAATGGGTAAAATAATGATGCCAAGAAACAGCTTGTCTTCATTTATTAGTTCAACTTTTTTTAGGCTAATCAAGTTAAATAAAACACTGCTTAGTTATATGTCTCAAATGAAATATCGGCCCAAACCTAAATTAAAAACGGGACTTATTTTTTTTCATGGGAAAGAGACAAGCGATGATAAGAAATTAATTGGAACGCTATTCCCACAGCCTTTAGTGCAAGATAAGTCAGGAATTTTGTCTAACTTGGATGAGGTTTTGGGTAACAAGTTTTCTTTAGTTTGTTATATCAAAAACCATGAGACTTACATCAGTCTGGAGAAACATCTTAATAATTTTTCAAAAACTTGTAAGGTTGTTGTTGTTTTGAACCAATCATGCATGATTTTCCCAAGTAGGCATGAGGTTGTTCGGGATTTTAATAACCTTTTAGAAAAAATGGAGACAAGGGTGCCCGAGAATAGGGTTCTTTTACTCCGACCTGATAAATTAGTATCCGCAATCTACAAAAAAAATAATCTTCATTATTTATCAAATTTATTGAATAATAACGAGATATTTAGTTTTTAGAGTGTATAGTTACTATAAATAAAAAATTATTAACATCTGGGGAGGAAGTTTAATGAAATTATTTTTAAGATTTTTAGTCGCATCTGCTTCTGTACTGTTTCTTTCAATATCTGCATACGCAGGAGAAGTGGTACTAAAGTTCCATTCATTTCCGCCAATGCCTGCAAATTCTAACGCAAAATTTGTTAAGCCATGGAGTGAAAAGGTATTAGCGGAGTCAAATGGAGAAATAAAAGTTGAAATATATCCTGCAATGCAGCTTGGTGGGAAACCACCTCAACTTGTTGATCAAGTGAGAGATGGTGTGGTAGATATCGTTTGGACTGTTGCTGGTTATACACCAGGTAGATTTCCACACTTGGAAGCGTTTGAATTACCGTTTATGCCTGCATCTGCTGAGGCGACATCTCAAGCGCTACAAGAATACGTAGATACTGTAGCTGCCTCTGATCTTAAAGATTATAAGGTTTTAGCCGTATTTTGTCATGCTCCAGGAAAAATTCATACTAAAGAAAAAGTTATTAAGTCTGCAGCTGATTTGAATGGTATGAAGATGCGTGGTCCTACAAGAGTGATTACCAAAATGTTAGAAGGCTTAGGGGCAACGCCAGTAGGAATGCCTGTCCCTGCGGTGGCTGGAGCACTATCAAAGGGTGTGATCGATGGTATGGTTGTGCCTTGGGAAATTATGCCGTCTTTCAAACTTCATGAGCTTACAAAAGCACATACCACAGTTTCGGGATCCAGAGGTTTATACACAACCCCGTTTTTGTTCTTGATGAATAAAGCGAAATACGAGTCTCTAAGTGATGAGCATAAAAAGGTTATTGATAATAATGCTGGTCTAGCCCTCGCAAAACTTGCTGGACAGCTTTGGGACGGTTTCGAAGTTCCAGCTAGGAAATTAGCATTAGATGCTGGTGGAACAATACACTCTCTATCAGGAGGTCCTCTTGCAGAAATGAAGGCGGCTGGTGAAGGCCTTGAGAAGGATTGGATTAAATCAGCTAATGAACGCGGCCTAGATGGTGCAATGCTTGTTAAAACTGCGAAAGACTTAATTTCAAAATATGACAAGTAAAAATACCTTGTTAGATCTTGAAGAAACAGAGCGCCCAAACGATATTTTTGGGCGCTTTTTACTTAAGATTGTAACATATCTAGCGATTTGTGGAGGTATAGTACTTGTTGTAATAGTACTTATAAATTTCATTTCTATTGCAGGTAGAACAATGTTTGGCAAGCCTCTTACAGGAGACTTTGAACTTGTTGAAATGGGATGTGCAGTTGCAATGTTTTCATTTTTGCCACTTTGTCAATTTAAGAATGGCAACGTTATTGTAGATTTTTTTACAATAAAACTCTCTAACAAGATTAAAAACTGCTTGAATGGTCTAGGAGCTTTTTTATTTTTTTTAGTATCTTCTTTTTTTACGTGGAGGATGATTTATGGAGCCTTAGACATGTTCAAGTACAATGAACAAACGATGTTACTTCAAATTCCTGTTTGGATTCCATTTGTTCCAGCGGTTATTTCTTTTGGTATTTTATCGATAACCTGCCTTTACACATCAATAATATTTTTCAAATCGGCTTTAAAATAGAAAATATTTATCATGGATAGACTCTACCTCGGTATAATAGCTTTCCCAATTCTTTTTTCTTTATTGGCTGTTAGAGTTCCCATTGGTTTAGCAATGTTGGTCGTTGGCTGTTCAGGAACAATTTTTATAGCCGGTTGGTTGCCCATTTTGTCCCAAGTAAAGACAAGTGCATGGCATCTTTTTTCTAATTATTCATTTACTGTTATTCCTTTATTTTTACTAATGGGAAACTTTGCATCAAAGGCAGGAATGAGTGAATCTCTATTTCGGTTTGCTGGTGCTTGCCTTGGACACAGACGAGGTGGGGTGGCTATGGCAGCAGTCGGTGCATGTGCTGGTTTTGGCGCTATATGTGGTTCATCTCTTGCTACAGCCGCTACCATGGGTCGTGTGGCTCTTCCTGAGCTACGTAGAATGGGTTATTCTGGATCTTTAAGCACTGGGGCTTTGGCCGCTGGTGGTACGTTAGGTATTTTGATACCACCATCAGTTATACTGATAATCTATTCAATTTTAACCGAACAAAATATTGCAAAAATGTTTTTAGCAGCTTTTGTACCTGGGATTTTAGCCGCAATTGGATATCTGATAGCAATAGCGATTTTTGTAAGGATAAAACCAGATTCGGGTCCACCCACGAGCTATGTGGGATGGAGGCAAAGACTTAATTTATTTGGACAAGTGTGGCAAATACTTGTTATATTTTTTCTTGTAATTGGAGGTATTTATCTTGGGTGGTTTACGCCAACCGAAGGTGCTTCAATAGGTGCAGCCGGTACAGGTATTATGGCACTCTTTACCAAAGGCTTCAATTTTATTGATTTAATAGATGTTATCAAGGATACTGCTGTCACGTCCGCCATGATTTTTTTAGTATTATTAGGGGCTGAGTTCTTTAATTCTTTTATTGCACTTACACAAATAACAAATGAATTGGCAAGATTTGTTATTAGCAATGAGCTCTCTCCATATCTAGTCGTATTTTGTATATTAGTTCTATACATTCTCTTAGGTTGTCTTATGGATAGCTTAGCTATGATACTACTAACTATACCTGTATTTTTCCCCATCATTATTGAGTTAGATTTTGGAATGAGTATTGAGGAGGTTGCAATCTGGTTTGGTATCCTTACTCTTATCGTGGTCGAAGTGGGGCTAATAACCCCACCAGTGGGCTTGAATGTTTTTATAATTAATAAAATGGCAAAAAATGTTCCAATTTCAGATACCTTTATTGGAGTTTTGCCATTTTTAATAAGCGATCTTATTAGGGTCGGCATACTGTTTATCTTTCCTGGTATAAGCTTGTTTTTAATTCGCCTTTTTGGGTGAAGTAATTTGGAGGTTTTGTAATGAAAAACGAAGAAATAGTGGACTCGTTAAAGGTCATAAAGTGTCAACATGTTTCTCTAGAAGTTAGTAATGTAGACTTTTCTCTAAAGTTTTATAGAGATTTTCTAGGATTAAAGCTATCAGAAAGGCATTTTGCAAATGAAAATCCTGCCATACCCTTCGAGATGGCGTTTATGAGACTTGGCAAGCAACATCATGACCTTGTGCTAACGCATGATCCAAAGAGAGACTACCCAGAAAAAATATTTAATTCTGGTCCTGCCGGAATTCATCATTATGCATTCGAATGTCCAAATAAAAAAAGTTTCGATATGTATTTAGAAAGAGCAAAAGAAATGTCATTAGAAATTGTAAGGGGACCCGTTCTTCATAGTGCGTATCAATCTAAGGGTGATGGAACGTGGGGAGAAAATTGGAGTTTTTACGTTCTAGATCCGGATAAGCACCGAATAGAAATTTTTTGTGAAATGGCGGAGATAGACGACGCTGGTCACTACATAATGGAAAATGGTACAAAGGTACCTGATAAAAAGGCAGAAGAAATTTAACTGAAATATATGATGAAAAAGAATTTTGATTGCATCGTTATTGGTTACGGTCCTGTTGGCGCTTTACTTTCGATATTTCTATCAAAATTAGGACTGAGAGTTGCAGTAATAGATAAAAATTTAGATGTTTACCCATTACCTCGAGCAATACATTTTGACGAAGAAGTAATGCGTATTTTCCAAATGGCTAATCTTAGTAAGCAGATTTCTAATATCTCAAGAATAGGCACTAAGGGAATGCATTTTGTTGATGAAGAAGACAATATTTTAATGGAAAGAAAAGGATCAAACTCCATAGGGGAGTTTGGTTGGCAAAAAAGCTGGTATTTTCATCAACCTCAGCTTGAAAGACTCTTGAGGAGTAACGCAGAGAAGGAGAAAAACTTCATTAGCTTTTTGGGGTATGAAACCCAAGAAATAAGCCAGGATAGTGATTTAGTAACTGTTACATCATATAGCAAGAGTTTAAAAAAAAAGCTTGTGCTAAAAAGCAAATACCTAGTTGGTTGCGATGGAGCAAACTCAAATACGAGCGACTTTATAGGGCAAGGAGTAAAAGATTATGGATTAAAAGAAAAGTTTTTAGTCCTCGATCTAATAGTCGATAATCGATACCAAAACATAAAAAACTTGCCTGACTACACTGTTCAGCACTGTGATAAGCTTAGACCAGTCACACGTTGTTATATAAATAAAAAAAGAAGAAGATGGGAAGTCAAAATATTGCCTGACGATAATGAAGACGAGTTCTTAAAAAGTAAAACTATATGGAAATTCCTAAGCAAATGGATAGACAAGAAAAGTGCAAAAATCGAGCGTAGCCAATTATATACTTTTAGATCAATACTTAAGAAGAGATGGTTTAAAAATAGGGTAATTTTAGCAGGAGATAGCGCACACCTTTCTCCTCCCTTTCTTGGGCAAGGTATGTGTGCGGGTATTCGTGACGTTGCAGCCTTAGCATGGCGTTTAAAAGGATATGCCAGCAATAAACTGTCGGCTGATGATTTAGTAAACTATCAAGCAGAAAGGTTTCCGCATGTATCTGCTTTTATTAAGTTGGCTGCTGAAGTAGGCAAGATAATGTCCAACCCAGGCTTGCTTATGAAGTCTGAAAAGTTACAAAGCATGCGATTATTTGATTTCCCAAAACCGAGATTAAAAACTGGTTTTTTTTATACATGTTCTTTATCTGGGACATTATTTCCACAATTTATTGAAGATAGTAAAAAAAGCGATGATACCTTTGGGTATAAATTTATTTTACTAGTTTTAGAAAATAATGCGTGTTCCGAAGTTAATATGGATACAAACATATTAACTAAAAAAGTCGCTAAAGGATCTTTAAGAAATTGGATTATTAAAAGCAAAAAAGAAGCGGTGATTATTCGACCAGATAAATATATTTTTGGCAGCGCATCCTCAAAAAAAGAGGTAAAGTCACTACTTAATTGTTTTAGTCATATGTACCGAGCTTAATATTGCTTGAGTATAAAAATGTAAAGTGTTGATTTTATTGATATTTTATGACTTTATTTCCTTTGGAAAGCCACTCTTTTATTCCTTTAGTATTATAGATATTGGGAAAATCATTTGTTTTTTCTAACGCTTTCGCAATTGCAGTAGTTCTTCTGCCCGTTCTACAAAAAAGAATTATTCCCTTTTCAGAGTTTGTAATATTTTTAACTTTGTTAATAAATCCTTTGAAATCGTAAGTTCCATCTTTCTCGAAAAAAGTATGGTGATAGCTGTTTTCAATTACTCCAGTTGAAACCCATTCATCTTTACGTCTTATATCGATAAGCGGAATGCCTAGCGACATTAGTCTCTTAATTTCATCATTTCCTATATTTTTTGTCTCAGCATAACTATTACCGGTTAAGATGAAGATAAATAAAAGTATTAAGGTTATGATGCGTTTAAGTTTCATTTGAATACGAACAGTTGGAATGCAATTATAATACGACTATATTCTACAATAGTTACGGAACACTTGATATACATACAGGAAATATTCAAATGGATAAACTTAAATCTTTTATAACTGCACTATGTTTCATTCTCACTACAAGTATTTGTATGGCGCAAAGCGAAATTATATCTCACGGTATTTCAACTTTTGGAGATTTGAAGTACGAAAAAGACTTTAAGCATTTATCTTACGTGAATCCTGATGCTCCAAAAGGAGGTGAAATTTCTTTTTGGGCGTTTGGATCGTTTGACTCAATGCATCCTTACACAAGGAAGGGAAGAGCAGGAGCATACTCATCAATATTTTTTGAAAGCCTATTAGAGGGTACATCTGATGAAATAGACTCAGCATACGGATTGATTGCAAAAGAGATTGAATATCCAGAAGACCGTTCATGGGTTATTTTTACGCTGAGGAGTGAAGTATTATTCTCTGATGGATCGCCTTTAACCGCTAAAGATGTGCTTTTTTCGTATAAATTACTAAAAGAAAAAGGTCTTCCTTCTTTTAGAGCAGTGTTGGAAAAGGACATTCAATCGGCGGAACTTATTTCGGATCGTAAAATAAAATTTATTTTCAATGACGATGTGCCAAAAAGAGATTTAATTAATACGGTAGGTGGATTACCGATTTTTTCAGAAAAATACTTTACAGATAACAAAGTAGATTTTGAAGCATCAACTTTAACTCCTGCTTTAGGTTCAGGGCCATATATTTTGGATAAAGTAGATGTAGGTAAACAGATTATATACAAAAAAAATCCAAACTATTGGGGTAATGATCTCCCAATTAATAAAGGTAGATATAACTTCGATAAATTTAGAATTGAATACTTCG
Organism: uncultured Alphaproteobacteria bacterium; assembly: GCA_902537415.1. Taxonomy (GTDB): domain Bacteria; phylum Pseudomonadota; class Alphaproteobacteria; order Rhodobacterales; family Rhodobacteraceae; genus CACIJG01. The sequence continues at coordinate 18,201 of CACBBC010000010.1, forward strand.
CAGATTATAATTCTGCGTTCGAAGGTTTTAAAGCTGGTACATATACTTTCAGAAATGAAGCATCCTCAAAAATATGGGCTACAGGTTATGATTTTCCTGCATTGGAAAAGAGTTGGGTTAAGAAAACGACACTTCCAGATGGAAATTTATCTTCGGGGCAATCATTTGTCCTCAATTTGAGACGAGAAAAATTTCAAGATATAAAGGTTAGAAAAGCTATAGGATTAATGTTTAATTTTGAATGGTCGAATAGCACACTTTTTTATGGTCTCTATGAACGCATAAATTCTTTTTGGGACAATAGTGATCTCAAGGCTTCAGGAATGCCAATAGAACAAGAGCTATCAATTCTTAATAAATATAAAGATATCTTAGATGAAAATAACTTTAGCGAAGAAGTTTTTTCATTCCCTAAATCGTCATTAAAACAACTTGATCGAAAAAACTTAAGGCAAGCATCCAAATTATTGGATGATGCAGGTTGGGAGGTTGGTGACGATGGTTTGCGAAGAAACGCTGACGGAAAAACACTTGATGTTGAGATACTGAACGATAGTCAGGCATTTGACCGCATAATTAATCCGTATATCGAAAACTTAAAAAAGCTAGGTATCAATGCCGCAAATATAAAAATTGATAATGCGCAGATGACTGACAGGCGTAGGAAATTTGATTTTGATATGTTAGTTGGTTTCTTGAGTACCCAATTAACACCAGGGTCCGAGCTAGAGCAATATTTCGGATCTGAGTCTGCCGATTTTTCTATTTTTAACTTAACCGGCGTTAAAGATCAGGGTGTTGATGCAATAATTAAAGAAGTAAGAGCAGCAAAGTCTAGAGAGGAATTGGGGTTCGCAATAAGGGCATTAGATAGAGTTTTAAGAAATAAAGTCATCTGGGTACCTCAGTGGTTTAAGAATAAACACACAATTGCTTATTTTGATATGTATGAGCATCCTAAAAACTTACCACCATATGATATTGGTGTTCTTGATACCTGGTGGATGAATTCTGATAAATATAATGATTTAAAGGATCAGGGTGCTTTAAAATAATCATAAAAAAATGCTCAGTTATATCTTTAGAAGATTAATTCTTATTGTACCTACATTAGTTGGGATAATGTGTATAAATTTTTTTTTGGTACAGTTTGTTCCTGGTGGTCCTATCGAACAAATAATAAGTGACTTAGAAAAAAATAGCTCTTTTCTTGATAGTATTGGCGGAGGCTCTCAAGAAGTAAGAACAAGCGATGGAGTTGAATCGTATAAGGGATCGGTTGGGTTACCAAAAGATTTTATTAATGAACTGGAAGCACAATTTGGTTTTGATAAGCCACTTTGGGAACGGTTTTTTTCAATGATGTACGATTATATTACTTTTGACTTCGGGGATAGTTATTTTCGATCAATTTCAGTTATAGAACTTATAATAGAAAAGATGCCCGTTTCTATATCATTAGGTTTATGGACAACCCTCTTGGCGTACATGATATCTATTCCTTTAGGAATAAGAAAAGCTTTATTGGATGGTTCAAGTTTTGACAATTGGACATCTACGCTCATTATAATTGGATACTCTATTCCTGGATTTTTATTTGCAATTTTTCTTTTGGTTCTTTTTGCAGGTGGTTCCTATCTTCAATTGTTTCCTATCAGAGGACTAGTATCCTCAAATTTTGAAAATATGTCCTTTTTTGGACAGATAAAAGATTATTTCTGGCATATTGCTCTTCCAGTATTAGCATCCACAGTATCAGCTTTCGCTACATTGACACTACTAACGAAAAACTCGTTTTTAGACGAAATAAAGAAACAATATGTAATTACTGCAAGATCAAAAGGCTTGAGTGATCAAAGAGTTTTATATGGCCATGTTTTTCGGAACGCTATGTTGATAATAATAGCTGGGTTTCCTGGGCTTTTTATTTCAGTTTTTTTTGGATCCTCTTTAATTATAGAAACTATTTTTTCTCTAGATGGATTGGGTCGTTTGGGTTTTGAGGCTGCAGTATCAAGAGACTATCCCGTGGTATTTGGTACTCTTTATATTTTCGGCTTATTAGGATTGGTGGTAGGGCTTCTCTCGGACTTAATGTACGTCTGGGTTGACCCAAGAATTGATTTTGAAAAGAGACAATCTTGAGCAAACAACTTAATTGGAAAAGATGGGAAAATTTTAAAAAAAATAGGCGTGCCTTTTATTCGGCAATTATTTTTGGAATGCTTTTTTTTCTTTCTTTATTTGCAGATTTCATAGCTAACGATAAGCCGTTATATATTAAGTCTCAAGACAAGGTATATTTCCCTATATTTAATTTTTATTCTGAGGTCGAGTTTGGAGGTGACTTGAAAACTGAGGCAATATACGCTGATAGAGAAATACAATGTCTTATTTTAACAGAAGGCAATGATGATTGTTGGGACTCTCCCGAAACCGTTATATCTGAAGGATATAAAAATAAAACAAATGAAGGAGTAATAATTTGGCCCCTTATTCGGTTCAATCATAATACTATTGCCGATTTAAATGTACCAGCACCATCTCCGCCGGATAGTGAGCATTGGCTCGGGACTGATGATACTGCTAGAGATGTTTTAGCAAGAATAATTTATGGGTTTCGTATCTCTGTGATATTTGGGTTAACCGTTACTTTTTTTGCAAGTATGGTTGGTATCTTTGCAGGTGCAATTCAGGGCTATTTTGGTGGGAAAACGGATTTATTCACTCAGCGTTTTATAGAAATATGGAATTCTGTACCCTCTCTTTACGTAATAATTATTTTATCAGCTTTTTTGAGAATAGACTTTTTGATTTTAATGCTATTGATAACTTTATTTAGCTGGACGGCGTTGGTAGGTGTCGTGCGAGCTGAATTTTTAAGAGCTAGAAACTTTGAGTATGTAATGGCAGCGAAGGCTCTCGGTGTATCAACGGGTTCAATTATTTTTAAGCATTTATTGCCCAATGCGATGGTTGCAACGCTCACTTTAATACCGTTTATTCTAACAGGATCGATAGGATCGTTAGCAGCGCTTGACTTTTTGGGTTTTGGTTTGCCCGCTTCGTACCCATCGCTTGGTGAACTTACTATGCAAGCAAAGCAAAATCTTCAGGCTCCTTGGTTGGGCTTAAGTGCGTTTTTTGTATTTTCTATAATGCTGGCGCTCCTCGTTTTTATTTTTGAAGGCATAAGAGATGCTTTCGATCCAAGAAAGACTTTCGTATGAGAACACATCTTTTAAGCTTGGAGAACTTATCTATTTATTTAAATGGATTTAGGGGTGACGCTAAAAAGTTAGTTTCTAACATAAATATTAGTATCCATAGAGGGGAATTTGTTGCGTTAATAGGAGAATCTGGCTCAGGAAAGTCTTTATCCGCACTTTCTACTGTTGGTTTGTTACCCTCTGCCATCAACGCTTCAGGTAAAGGAAAGTGGCTAAATCTGAACTATGATTTGGCAGATAATAATTCTTTAAAAATGTTTCGTGGAAAGGAAATAGGCTTTATTTTTCAAGAGCCTTTAGTGTCTCTGAATCCTCTTCACACTATAGGCAAACAAATTGGTGAGTGTATAACAACACATGCACACATTCCAAACGCAGATCTAAAGGATAAAGTTATCGCTTTATTGAAAGATGTAAAACTTGATGATCCAGAGAGACGCTTTAATCATTATCCACATCAATTATCAGGTGGCCAACGTCAAAGAGTGATGATTGCAATGGCGATTTCAAATAAACCAAAGCTTCTAATTGCAGATGAGCCTACTACCGCTTTAGATGTAACTATTCAAAAAGAGATCCTTGATTTGTTACACTCCTTAAGAGCCTCCTCTGATCTTTCAATATTATTCATTACGCACAATTTAAAGATTGTTAAAAATTTGGCTGATCGTTTATATATTATGAAAGAAGGGGAAATAATTGAAAGTGGTAAAACCGAAGATGTTTTTAAAAAACCAACTCATGCATACACAAAAGACTTAATCGAGCCCAAAATTAAAATTATAAAATCAAGATTAAACACTTCAAAGATTATATTATCAGCTGAAAACTTATCAGTTAAGTATAAAGGCCCTAGAAGCTTATTTAGATGCTCGTCTAAAGACTTTTGTGCCTTAAATAAAGTTTTTTTAAATATTAAATTGGGCGAGACACTTGGAGTTGTAGGCGAAAGCGGTAGTGGTAAAACAAGCTTAGCTCTATCAATACTTAAGTTGATAGATTATCAAGGAGATATAAAATTGCATCTTCCTCAACCTCGTCTCAGAAAAAAGGAAAGACTTAAAAATTATAGACGTAATGTTCAAATTGTTTTCCAAGACCCTTTTTCTTCACTCTCACCAAGACTCTCAATTCGTGATATAATCGGTGAGGGTGTTATTTCACATCGTATATTTTCTAAAGAACAGGTAGAAGAAAAAATACTATTAGCTCTGAGTAGAGTAGACCTTGACAAAGATACTCTCGAAAGGTATCCCCATGAGTTTTCTGGTGGACAACGACAGCGTATCGCAATTGCAAGAGCAATAATTATGGAACCGAAGCTCCTAATTTTAGACGAACCAACTTCATCACTGGACGCGGCTGTTCAAAAACAGATAATTAAGTTGTTAATTGATTTGCAAAAAGACCTTAATTTATCTTACTTATTTATAAGTCACGATTTAGAGTTAGTTTCAACTATTTCTCATAGAATGGTTGTAATGAAAGATGGTATGATTGTGGACGAGGGAACTCCGGCAAGACTATTAAGGTATTCAAAAAACGAATACACAAAAAGGTTAGTAGAAAGTTCAATTTTTTAAAAAAGGATTTTGAGATGAACTATGACGAACAAAATATTTTTGCAAAAATTATCAGGGGTGAATTGCCTGCTGAAAAAATTTATGAGGACGAAAAAGTTTTGGCTTTTATGGATATAATGCCTAGGTCGCCAGGTCATTTTCTTGTTATACCTAAAGCGAGTGTACGGAATATTCTAGATATTGATAATGAAAGTCTATGTGCAGTTATTAAAGTAGTGAAAAAGCTTGCGGTTGCATCTAAAAAAGCAATGAATGCAACGGGTATAACTATCCAGCAATTTAGTGAGGCTGATGGAGGTCAAGAGGTATTTCACTTACATTTTCATATTATACCTAGATATGAGGGAAAACCAATGGATAGACCTGGTCAAATGGTAAAAGATATGTCTGTTTTATCGTTGCAGGCTAACAAAATAAAGGCCGAGTTAGGGGCTTAGTTAGATAGTCATGTACGAATATAGTGGAAGAGCTTTAGTATTTGGTGCCAGTGGTGGCATAGGTCAAGCGTTTAGCCGGTTCTTAGAGGATAAGCTTGGTTCAGAAAATGTGGTAAATGTAAGCCGATCCTTTGATGGGTTTGAGATTTCAGATGAAGAAAAAATATTAAAATTTTCTGAATCAATAGAAGGTCCATTCAGTTTGATTATCAATGCAACAGGGGTTTTGCAAACTACTGAAGAGGGGCCTGAGAAAACGATTAATGTGGTTAAACAAAAATCAATGATTGATATGATGACGATTAATGCAATAGGGCCCGCCTTATTATTAAAAAATTTTTCTAAAAAGTTGGATAAGACAAAATTTAGTGTATTCGTTAATCTATCTGCCCGAGTGGGTTCCATAACAGATAATAGACTTGGGGGTTGGATTTCCTATAGGTCATCTAAAGCTGCTCTAAATCAAATCATTAAGACTTCTTCTATTGAGATAAATAGGAGAAATAAAAATGCTATTTGTGTGGGCCTTCATCCCGGTACAGTTAAAACAAGGTTTACAGCAAAATTTCAAAATACTACTGAAACCATTTCGCCAGACGAGTCTGTTGAGATGATGATGAAAGTTGTTGAAAACCTTTCTGTGGATGACAATGGGTATTGTTTTGCCTATGATGGAAAGGTAATTCCTGCGTGAACTTTCCATTTTAACTTTCAGTTTTAGGACTTGCACCGCCTCTATATTAATTGAAAGGTTGTTTATAGTTGTTAAGTGAAAACACTAAGGGAGCATTTTTAATCTCTCTCGCAGCAGCTTGCTATGTAATGAGTGATATTTTCATGAAATTTCTCTCACCGGAAATCTCAATGTTTCAAATAACCTTTTTAAGGGGACTATTTGTAACCTTCTTTCTTTTTTCTTACTGTTATATGAGTAAGGCATCTTTTTTTATAAAAGAATGGAGAGACCGAATTGTAATAACAATTAGATCAATTTTAGAAGTTATCATGACATATGCATTTTTGGCAGCTCTGTTCAACATGAATGTAGCCAATGCTAATGCTATTCTTCAATTAATTCCTCTCATGGTTCTGTTGGGATCATTCATTTTTTTACGACAATCACCAAAGACATACGAATGGATTGCTGTCTTGGTTGGATGTCTTGGTACAGTTATAATTATTCGCCCGGGATCATCGGATTTTAACTTCTTTACGATTCATGCATTAGTTGCAGTTTTTTGTTTGTCAGCGCGTGATCTATTAACTGTAAGACTGAATAAAAATATACCATCAAATGTAGTAGCTTTTTATAGTGCACTAATGCTGACCATGGTTAGCTTTTTATTAAGTGAAGACACCCATCTTTTTGGAAAAGTAGATAATTCTTTATTTATAGTTTATACAGCTATATTTGTTTCTATCGGTTATACAGCCTCGGTTTCTGCCATGAGATATGGCGAAGTAACATTTGTTTCTCCATTTAGATATACCGCCTTACTATGGGCTAGTGTCATGGGGTTTATTTTTTTTGGTGAGATACCTAAATTTAGTACACTTTTTGGAGGATCTCTTATAATCCTTGCTGGAATCTTTATTTTTTACAAATCAAAAAACAATAAGAAAACTTTATAAATACTATTTATTAAACTTTAGATGTCAAACCAGGAAACTCTTGAACATATTTTGGATCTTTTAGATGACGAAGAAGGCATTTCATTTAAAAGAATGTTTGGTGGGTATGGACTATTTAAAAATGGGCTGGCTGTTGCACTGATCCTGCGCTCAGAAATTTTCATGAAAGTTGATCAGTCAAATATAAATGATTATAAGTCTGCTTTTTCAAAACCATTTACATACAAAAAAAATGGGAAAGATATATCCCTTTCAAATTGGGCAATTCCCTCTGAAATTTTAGAAGATAAAGATTTATTTATTGAATGGTTTTTGAAGTCCTATAGGGTTGCTCTTGATAAAAAAATAGGAAAAAAAGTTGAGTATTGAAAGCTGGTTATATCTTATTTTAATTTGCCTTATGGGTGCTTCTTCTCCAGGTCCTAGCTTGATAGTGATTTTACATCACGCAGTTGCTGATGGTAGAAGCGCAGGCATTTACGCCGCAGTAGGCCATGGCTTAGGCATTTTTATATATGCACTTGTCTCAGCGATTGGCTTAAGTTTTATATTAATTAATTCTCCAAAGATATTTTCGTTTGTCCAAATTTTAGGAGCATTATTCTTGTTGTGGATAGGCTTTCAAATACTCCGGGAAGGGCTATCAAAAAAAGACTTATCAAATTTTGGGGAATATAAAACATCGTCATCAGGCATTACATTAAATCATTTTAGAGATGGTTTTGGTATCGCAATTCTGAATCCAAAAATACTGGCTTTTTTCTCTTCTTTATTTAGTCAGTTTTTGTCTCCCGAGCAAAATTTTTCTATTCACATATTTATGGCAATTATCGCAGGGTTTATTGATGTAAGTGTCTACGTTATCATTGTTTTGCTAGTAACTTTAAAAAGCTTGCTTAAATTTTATAAGGATAAGATATTTTTTGTGGAGGTTGCGTTTGGATTGTTGTTAATCCTCTTGGGTTTTTCTATATTTGTAGTAAGCTTTAATCTTACTTATTTTGGTTAAAAAAAATGAATGAAAATAAAATTGATAGAAAAATTGCTGTTATTTTCGTAACAGATGTTGTTGGTTTCAGTAAGCTTATGGAGAATAATGAAGACCAAACTCTTAAAAGTTTTCGTTCATGCAGGGAAATACTAGATAATTTGTTTAAAGAGCATGGAGGCCGAATTTTTAATACAGCCGGAGACTCGGTCCTTGCAGAATTTCAAAGTGCAGTTTCTGCAGTGGTTTGTGCATCTGAATTTCAAAAGTTAATTTCTGAACGAAATTCTAGTGTATCTGAAGATAGCGAAATGCATTTTCGAATTGGTATAAATATGGGTGATGTTATAGTAGAAGGCGATAATCTTTATGGGGACGGAGTAAATGTTGCCGCGCGTTTAGAGGCACTTTCGCAACCTGGTGGGGTATGTTTATCAAAAAGCATACATGATTTTGTGAATCAAAAGACTGAGTTTTTGTTCAATGATATTGGTGAGCAACGAGTAAAAAATACAGATGTTCATGCGTTCGATTTAGCGCTTAATAATCTAGAAAAAAGAGAGGCAAAAAAAGAAGAGAAACTTGATGATGTAGATGATGGCGGCAAACCCCCAGCCATTGCCGTTCTTCCATTTAAAAATTTGAGTAATGATGAAGAGCAGGAGTATTTCGCAGATGGAATTACAGAGGATATAATTGCCAACCTTTCATTGTGGAAAACATTTCCCGTTATCTCGCGGAATTCTAGTTTTTCTTTTAAAAACTCCACTGAGAAATCCGATGTAATATCGAAAGCACTGGGAGCGAGGTATTTAGTTGAAGGGAGTGTTAGAAAAGCCGCAAACAAAGTTCGAATTACTGCACAGTTAACTTCAGCAGATGATGATAAACAAATTTGGTCAAAAAGATGGGATAGGTCGCTTGAAGATATTTTTGAAGTTCAAGATGAAGTATCACGAGATGTAGCCGCACTAATTTCTCCTGCTTTAAAGGATCAGGAGCAGGTAAAGCTAAGCACTAAAGGGAAGAAAAACTTTGGTGCTTGGGATGAGTATCTTCAAGGTCTTAACATTTATAATACTCAAGATTTTGTTGGAACAACATTAGGTGATAAAGTTATCGAACACTGTAAGAGAGCAATAGAGCTTGATGCAAATTTTTGTGACGCATACGTTCTGTATTGTAACGTGCTTCAGGGAAAAATTTATAGTCATGAGCACCAAGATAGTCGTGAAGAAAACACTAGGCTCTTTCATCAAATGGCTCAAAAAGCAGTCGATACCGATCCTGAAAACCCCGACGCTATGTCGTCATTAAGCATGTCTTATAGTATTAAAAAAGATTTGAATAAAAGGCTTGAGACAGCTGAGAAAGCATTAGAATTGAATCCAAGCCATCCACGCTCGAATTTTTCCTACGGTCAAGCCTTAACAAATTTTGGAAGAAATGAAGAAGCCTTGTCCTATGTTAAGAAAGCAATCGAGCTAGATCCTCAATCCAAAAGAAATTATGAAGGTTTTTTCCCTCTTTTGTATATAGCTCTCAAAGATTGGGAAAATGCGATAACATGGCTGAACACGGCTCATGAGCGAAGTCCACATTCCAGATACTTTGGCTGGAAGGCTGCGGTGTATGGAAAAATGAATGACTTAGATTCTGCTAAGGAAAATCTAAACTCTTTTCTTAAAGAACGACCTGAGATTAAGACATTAGAGGATTATGAAAAGGTTGCACCAACTATAATAAAAGATACTTTACTAGAAGGCTTGAAAATAGCTGGATTAAAATAAGAGATATCTTTTTAACTTAAAATGAGGAGAAGGTGATGAAAACTAAAGCCGCCGTTGCATTTGAAGCTTCTAAGCCTTTAGAAATAGTAGAATTAGATTTAGAGGGACCAAAAGAGGGTGAGGTTCTCGTAGAGATAAAGGCGTCTGGCATTTGCCATACAGATGCTTACACTTTATCTGGAGCAGATCCTGAAGGAATATTTCCATCTGTATTAGGGCATGAAGGAGCTGGTGTTGTTGTTGATGTTGGAAAAAATGTTACCTCTGTATCTGTTGGTGATCACGTCATTCCCTTGTATACCCCCGAATGTAGAGAATGTGAATATTGCCTTAATCCTAAAACAAATCTTTGTCAGGCAATACGGACCACCCAAGGTCAGGGATTAATGCCCGACGGAACAAGCCGCTTTAGTTATAGAGGTAAGCCTATCTTTCATTATATGGGCACCTCTACTTTTTCTCAATTTTCAGTTTTGCCCGATATTGCGGTTGCTAAAATTTCTAAAAGTGCCCCTTTTGAGAAAGTTTGTTACGTAGGGTGTGGTGTTACTACTGGAATTGGTGCCGTAATTAATACTGCGAAAGCTGAAGCTGGATGTAGAGCGGTGGTGTTCGGTCTAGGAGGTATTGGGCTAAATGTCATCCAGGGTCTCAAAATGATCGGCGCCGAGATGATAGTTGGTGTGGATATAAATGCTTCTAAAGAGGAGTGGGGAAAACGTTTTGGAATGACACACTTTGTCAATCCTTCCGAAGTAAAGGGTCATTTAGTCTCGTACCTAGTCGATCTGACCAAAGGAGGTGCCGATTACTCATTTGAGTGTATTGGTAACGTTAATATTATGAGAACAGCACTTGAATGTGCACATAAAGGTTGGGGAGAAAGCATAATAATTGGTGTTGCAGGCTCTGGAGAGGAAATAAGTACGAGACCGTTCCAATTAGTTACTGGCAGAAGTTGGAGAGGGTCAGCATTCGGCGGGGCAAGAGGCCGAACAGATGTACCGAAAATAGTTGATTGGTATATGGATGGAAAAATTGAGATTGATCCAATGATTACGCACGTTATTGACTTTGAAAGAATTAACGAGGGCTTTGATCTATTGCACGAAGGAAAATCTATAAGATCTGTGGTTACCTATTAACTATTTTTGTATGTCTGATATTTTTATATAAGCAATGATGGAAATCGTTACAATCAGAGCACCTATAATCATCTGAAGAGATGGCTGCTCATCTATCACGAGCCATACCCAAAATGATCCCAATACCAACTCTAGGAGCATAATTAAGCTAACGGTAGAAGCTCTAGTATATTTTGGCGCTATGAGTAATAAAGCGAAGGAAAATGGTAAAATGATTATCCCCATCGCTATAACACTTAAGGGTGCAGAGAAGTTTAAATTCGGTTCGTTTGATAAGTAAAAACAAAAGACACCACTTATAATACACCCTATAGACGTTGCAGGCATGACAGATAAATTTGGATATTTTCTGACCATTGTAAACGTGAAAGAAATACCCAAAGCAGAAATTAATCCATATGAAGCACCTAGAATTACGGAGCCATCAGGTGCATTTTCAGCAGTATCTGATCCACTAACGGCAAGAGAAATGCCGCACACAGCAAAAATCAATATTAACCATGAAATTAGGTTTTGTTGCTCATTCAAAAAGAAAACTGATAACACGGCTGTTAAAAGGGGCATCGTTGCTAGCGCAGTCAAAACAACAATGACAGAAGTTTCACTTACACCAAGAGTAAAACTTACTGAATTAACGGCCATCGCTCCAACAATTAGCAGTCCAGGAATAGAAAATGTTGTTAGAAACTCACTTTTGTGTCCCGATTTTCTTGAAAAAACCCAGATAAAAAAGAGGGTAGCACCCATAAGCAAACCTCTCCATCCTCCTAATTGCCATTTTTCAAGTTCTGATAATCTCATAAAAAGAGTATCTGGTGTTAATAATAGTACGCCGAAAACGGCAAGCAATATGCCTTTAGATTTATCGTCTAATATATTGAATTTGTTTATCATTAATTGATTTTAGTGAAAAAAAATGTAAAACTTTCTGCTTATCCTAATCCACACAGAAAACGATTAAGAAAAACTTTAAAATAATCATTAACAGACTATGTCTGCTATATGAAGAATTTATTTGTGATTTTAGGTAATCAGCTTTTTCATCCAAAATTATTGAAGGAAAAAGACTGCACCGATGTATTTATGGCTGAAGACTTTGGTCTTTGCACATATGTGAAGCACCATAAGTTAAAGATCTATTTTTTTCTATGCTGTATGAGAGAATATGCCGATGAACTGAGGACAGCTGGTATCAACGTTCATTATTTTAAATTAAGTGAAAGGGATGAAAACCAGACATATTCAGAATTGCTTTGTTCTTTTTTAAGTGAGAAGAAGGTAGCTAATTTAAATCTATTTGAGATAGAGGATAAGTCTTTCGAGTTGCCCTTTCTTAAAGTACTTGCTAACGCGGGCATTACATATTCTATCATCGACTCACCTATGTTTATGTTTTCGAGAAAGGATTTTTCTGATTTTCATAAAGGATTGAAACAGTTTAGGATGAATTCGTTTTATATATTTGGAAGAAAAAAATTTGATATATTACTGGATAATAATCAAAAACCAGTAGGTGGTAAGTGGTCATATGATGCTGAAAATAGAAAAAAAATTCCACCAAGGACGGTAATTCCTACACTCCCCAAATATAAAATCTCTGCCTATCATGAAAGTGTCTCTAGGTTAATAAAACAGTATTTTTCTAATCATCCAGGAGAACTTAATGAAATTTGGTTTCCTGTTCGAAGAAAAGATGTCTCCATTCAACTTGAAAAGTTTTTACAAGAAAGATTAAATTGTTTTGGAGTGTATGAAGATGCTTTAGTTGAGGGTAAAAACTTCCTCTTTCATAGTTGTTTGAGTTTGTTACTCAATATTGGATTAATCACTCCTGATGAAATAGTAGAAAAAACTTTAGAAGTGTATGAAAAAAATCAGCTTCCGCTCAACTCGGTTGAAGGTTTTTTGAGACAAATAATTGGTTGGAGAGAGTTTATTAGAGGGATTTATCAGGAAAAAGGAGATGTTCAAGCTAAATCAAACTTTTTTAAACACAGCAGATCGTTAGCCTCTAGTTGGTATAAGGGAACAACAGGAATTCTGCCTTTAGATGACTCTATTAATAAAGCAATAAGAGATGGTTATAATCATCATATACCACGCCTAATGGTAATCAGTAACATAATGAACCTCTGCGAAATAAATCCAAAATACATCTATAACTGGTTCATGGAAATGTATGTTGACTCGTCTGATTGGGTAATGGTGCCAAATGTGTTTGGAATGGCTACTTACTCAGATGGTGGTTTGATGTCGACTAAACCTTATACATGTGGGTCCAACTACATTTTAAAAATGAGTAATTATAAAAGGGGCGATTGGTGTGATACTTTAGACGGCTTATACTGGCGTTTTATTGAAAAGCATATTGACTTTTATAAATCGAATCCAAGATTATCATTTATTCATAAAACGTTAGAAAGAATGTCTTCCGAAAGAAAACTCCATATATTTGAGAAGGCAAAACTATTTATTGAGAATAATACCCATGAAGGATGAGAAAGTTTGTAAAGTTTGCAAAAAACCTTTTACCTGGCGAAAAAAATGGAAGAAAGACTGGGAGCAAGTTCTCTATTGTAGTGAGCGCTGTAGAAGAAATAAAAATAAAGTTAAATGAATAATTTCCTATACGCTTTGATAAGCCTTTATTTATTTTTTTTCAAAAAGTTTTTGTGTAAACAAGAGAAAAAAGGTTGAAATAGAGCATACAGAAAGTGTAAAGATAACCACAATTGGAGTTCCGTCAAAAAATGTTGATGCTGAGCCGCTAACTACCAGCGCTATAAACGTAGATAATGCTCCAATAACAGATGATGCGTATCCGGCAATATGTCCGAAAGGATTTATAGCTAGAGCATTTAAATTGCCAAAAATAAATCCGAAGAAAGAAAAACTTATCATTATAAATATAGAGAACCATGCCAAGTTAAAAGAGAAGTAATTGATTTGGTATAAAAGATTGATTGACGTCCAGATCATCAATAGTAACGAAAAAATTTTAGCAAGCTTAACCGCACCAAATTGCCCAACATATCTTGAGTTTAAATATGACGATAAACCTAGCATGGAAGCTATCAGTGCGAAATATAAGGGAAACCTAGATCCAACGTCAAAATAATTAAAGTAGAGCGGTTGACAAATGTTTATGAAAGTGAGTAAGCCTCCCAGAAGAAGACCTAAAGATGCTATGTAAATCATTGAAGTTAAATTACTCAAAACCTCTTTAAAGTGCTTTACAATAGCCAAAAAACTTATTCGTTTCTTTTCCTGCAAGGTTTCTTCAACATTAAGTAAAAGAAAGCATGTTGTTATAAAAGAAAACAAGATAAAAAACACTATTATATATTTCCAATAAAAGAAAAATAGGATGCCTTGGCCCAATAGCGGTGCAACAATAGGAACTAAGATAAAAATACTCATAATAAATGAGTTGATGCTTGCCAACCTATTCCCACTGAATAAATCTCGGCATATAGCCTGTGAAACAACTCTAGGTCCACCGATACCAAAACCTTGAATAAATCGCCCCAATACAAATATCATATATGAATTACTAAAAAGGCAAATAAAACACCCAAGCCAGTAAATGCTTACTCCTAGTAGAACTGAGTTTTTCCTGCCTATACGGTCTGAGACAGGTCCAAATAGAATCTGGCCTAATGAAAAGCCAAAAAATAAAGCTGTTATAATCCAATGCAATTGATGGTCACTAATTAGAAATTTATTTTTAATTTCTGTATATGCAGGGAGTAAGGTATCTATTGAAAGAGCAACAAATGAAATCATTCCAGCAATAATAAAGCAAAAGAAAGTATTTGAAATTTTCAGAGTTGGTCTCCAGTAGATTAAAGAAAATGTTGTAGGAATATCTATAGCGGAATACACTTATTTTTTGATTAAGACAAGAGCTTCTAGCAAATGATCGAAACACTGCAAAATAAAGAAAGTAACGCTGCTGAGTTCTTTAGTCTTAAATTAATTAAAGAGACTAAAGAGATGTATGTTTTTTCAGTAATTTTTCCTCAAGCTTCAAAAAATATTTATGGTGGAGTGCAAGGAGGAATGATTTCTGCTGCGATGGATGAAGCAACTTTTGTTAGTATTTTGCGAAGCCAAGAAAATATTAAAAAAGTAAGCAGTACAAACCATCACGTGTTATTCCATAAACCAGTATTGCTTGGTGAAAATAAAATTGAAACTAAATTTAAAAAAATTGGCAAAAGAGTTATTAATATTGAAGGAAATATTTTTAGTGCTGATGGCGAGTTAGCAGCTACACTTATACATTCTGCTTCAATTATTAGATCGAGTGAGGGATAAAATGAACTTTAAGGAGAAAACTGTTTTTATAACTGGAGGAAGTAGGGGCATAGGGCTAGAAGTAGTAAAAAAATTGGCGATTGACGGTGCCAACATAATTATAGCTGCAAAAACAACAGAACCTCATCCAAAACTACCTGGAACAATTTTTACTGCTGCAAAAGAGATTGAAGAATTAGGTGGCAATTGCCTTCCTTTAGAGTGTGATATTCGCTTCGAAGATAGTGTCGTTGCCACAGTGGAGAAAGGCGTGAAGCAATTTGGAGGAATTGACATTTGTATAAATAACGCCAGTGCTATAGTTCCTTTCCCAACTGGATCCGTTGACATGAAGAAATATGACCTGATGCAAGACATCAATACTCGAGGAACTTTTTTAGTATCAAAAACGTGTTTGCCTTATCTAAGGAAAAGTGATCATGCACACATATTAACTTTTTCTCCTCCTCTGGATCTAGATGATAAGTGGTTTGCACCACATGTTGCTTATACGATTTCTAAAATGGGTATGAGTTTGCTAACACTTGGGCACGCACGAGAGTTCAAAAAATTTGCAATCGGAGTAAACTCACTCTGGCCTTTAACTGCTATTGATACAGCAGCTGTAAGAAATATTCTGGGTGGAGAAAATACTGCAAAAAGTAGTCGAGATGTTAGTATAATGGCCGATGCAGCATATGAAATTTTAAGTAAAGATCCAAAATCTTGTACAGGTAATTTTTTCATTGATGAGGTTGTTTTGAGAAACGCGGGCGAAACTGATTTTGAAAAATATCGTATTTCAGATAATGAACTAATTAGAGATTTTTTTGTTCCCGATGATGTGGCAAACGAATTACCAACAAAAACAGTTACTATCTACAAATGATATAACAATGTATCTTTTAAAGAGTGTTCTATGACTATTATAAATTCAGTTTTAATTGCTAATAGAGGCGAAATAGCAATTAGGATTTCTAAGACCTTGAACGAGATGGGGATAAAGGCTTATGGGATTTATAGTAAAGATGATAGTTCAAGTGCACATCTTTCGTATTGTTCTGAAGTATTTGAATTAAACGGTACAGGACCTTCTGCGTACCTAAATATTGATGAGATCATATCTCTCGCAAAAAGTAAAAAAATTAAGGCTGTCCATCCGGGATATGGGTTTTTGAGTGAAAACCATGCATTTGCCGCTAGTTGTGCTAAGAATGACATCATTTTTATAGGCCCAAATGAAAAAACATTAAAAAATTTTGGTAATAAAGAAAAAGCAAAAAAATTAGCTCAAAAATTAGGGATACCTGTATGCTCTTCATCGGGGCCAATACAAAAAAAATCAGATATCCTGAGTTTTTTTAATGAGATAAAAAAAAATAAAATAATCTTAAAAGCAAATTTTGGTGGTGGGGGAAGAGGATCAAGAATAATTCATAAAAAAGATGATTTTTCTGAAGTATTATCTTTAGTAAAAGAAGAAGCAAAGTCATTTTCTGGCTCTAATTTGATTTTTGCAGAGGAGGTAATTGAAGAGGCTAGACATATTGAGGTTCAAATTTTGGGTGATGGACAATCGTGTATTCATCTTTTCGAAAGAGATTGTTCCTTTCAAAGAAGTTTTCAAAAATTTATCGAATTTTGTCCTGCACCAAATCTTTCAAGCCAAGCTAAAGATAAGCTATATAATTATGCAATTAGTTTGTGCGAAAGTGTTGCTTACAAAGGTTTGGGCACAGTTGAATTTTTGGTCGATAAAAATGAAAAAATCTATTTCATGGAAGTTAATCCAAGGGTGCAGGTAGAACATACTATCACAGAAGAACTTACTGGAATTGATCTCATACGATCCCAGATCAGCGTTTTCAATGGAAAATCTCTTAAGGATCAGAATATTAAAGCGGGAATTGTATTAGGAAAGCGTGCTTCAATACAGGCTAGGCTTAATATGGAAAGTTATGATAACAAAAACCAACTTGTTCCAACAACCGGAACTATAAAAGAGTATGATATTGTTTCCGGTCCTGGAATACGGATTGATGGTGCAGGAAAAGTTGGCTATTTAAATAATGGTCTTTACGACTCACTGCTTGCTAAAGTTATTGCTACTAGCGAATTTGGTTTGGATGAAGCTGTAAGAAAGCTAGATTTTACTTTAAGAATGTCTAATGTTTCAGGGGTAGAGACAAATAAAAATTTAATTATCGAGATATTGCGACAAGAAGTCCCTCAAAACGGATCGGTAAATATTTCTACAATTGATAATAATATCAAAGTTTATCTTCAAAAACTGAATAGAGATACCCAAATAGGCGTTAAAGAGAATAATAAAAATGAAATTCCTAACAGTCCTCTAATAAATAGCGCTTTAACAGAGAACACAATTCAATCTGAGCTTGTTGGTACAGTAATAGACATAAAGGTATTGCCAAATATAAAGATTAAGCAAGGAGATACTGTCCTAGTTCAGGAATCTATGAAAATGCATCATCCTATTAAAGCCAACGCGAATGGATTCGTATCAAACTTTTTTGTTGATATTGGAGATACTGTTTCAACAGGATCACCTCTTTTTGAATTCATTCCTGAAAAAGAAAGTAGCCAAAAAAAGTTGAAGAAAGGCAAGTCAAAAAAGTCAAGAAAAATGAGAGGAGATCTCGAAAATCTCATGGAAAGAAGGAAGCTTACATTAGATAAAAGTAGGCTCATAGCAGTTAAGAAAAGGAAAAAAATTGGGAAAAGAACTGCTAGAGAGAATATAAAGTCTTTAATTGGAAATAATGACTTTTTTGAGTATGGGGATCTGGTTTACGCGGCACAACGATCGAGAAGATCGCTTGATGATCTGATAAAAAATACTCCTGCAGATGGATTAATAACAGGTTTGAGCTATGTAAACTCGGATTTGTTTGCCAAAGAACAAACTAAGACTGCAATTATGCACTACGACTATATGGTTCTAGCAGGAACGCAGGGTATAAATAATCATAAGAAGCTAGATAGAATGATTGATGTTATTAAAGGTTTAAAAGTTCCTTTGATATTTTTCTGTGAAGGGGGAGGAGGGAGACCAGGAGATGTTGATGCGGGAGATCAAAATATCGCTGGTTTGAACATTCCTTCTTTTCATGATTTTGCGCGTCTTTCTGGAGAAGTGCCATTAGTTGGAATTGGTTCAGGTAGGCTTTTTGCGGGTAATGCTGCTTTATTGGGTTGCTGTGATGTAATTATCGCTACAAGAGATCTTAATCTGGGTATGGGTGGCCCAGCAATGATTGAGGGGGGAGGGTTAGGAGTGTACAAACCCGAAGATGTTGGTCCAACAAGCGTTCAATATCCCAATGGTGTTATTGATATTTTAGTTGATAACGAGGATGATGCTATTGTAATAGCAAAAAAATATTTATCATATTTTCAGGGAAACCTAGGCTCTTGGGAAGCTCCTGAAGTAGAAAATTTAAGGTACGTTATTCCTGAAAATAGGTTGGAGGTTTATGATATTCGGGAGGTTATTGATAATATTGCTGATATAGGATCTGTATTGGAAATAAAGGCTGGTTTTGCAAAGGGTATGTTCACAGGCTTTATAAGAGTTAAAGGTAAGCCGTTGGGATTAATTGCAAATAATCCACTATTTTTGGCTGGGGCGATAGACAGTGATGGAGCGGATAAGGCTTCCAGATTTATTAAATTATGTGAAAATTATAATATTCCGATATTAAGTCTTTGTGATACTCCCGGCATGATGGTGGGCCCGGAAATTGAAGAGACTGGCCTTGTACGCCACTGTTGTCGTTTATTTCTAGCGGGAGCTAATGTAACGGTACCAATGATGACCATTGTCTTAAGAAAAGCTTATGGCCTTGGAGCACAAGCAATGGCTGGTGGCAGCTTTATGGCACCACAATTTGTTGTGGGTTGGCCAACCGCTGAGATTGGGGCTATGGGTTTGGAAGGTGCTGTTAAGTTAGGGTACAGAAAAGAGCTAGAAGCAGAAAGTGACGTAGAGAAGAAAGAAAAGCTTTTTAAAAAATTAGTTGATGACCTTTATGAAAAAGGAAAGGCAATTAATGCCGCAAGCTTGTTAGAATTTGATACAGTTCTAGATCCTATAGAATCTCGTGATTGGATATCTATGGTAGTAGAAAGTCCTATTAATAGTTCTGAAAAAGTCCCAAAAAATAGGTACATAGATTCCTGGTAAATTAGGTTTTACATATTGGAAAGAGAAAAATGAGCAGAAATGACCAAGAATTAATAGCTCCTTTGGAAAAACATAAATTCAATACCGATAATCTAGTGAAATGGATGGAGTCCAATGAGATAAAGAGCACAGGATTAAAGGTAAAGCAGTTTCAAGGAGGAATGTCTAACCCAACTTTTTTTCTTGAGAGTGAAAACAATAAATATGTCTTAAGGAAAAAACCACCAGGAAAGCTGTTGCCAAAGGCACATGCGGTTGACAGAGAATTTAAAGTAATGAACGCTCTTGGAAAAATAGATTTCCCTGTGCCTAAGATGCTTGGTTTTTGTGATAACCCGAGTGTGATAGGCACTGAATTTTTTATAATGGACTACATAGACGGCAGAATAATTACAACTCCGGAAATAAATGGATTCTCAAAAAATGAAAGAAACACCATCTGCGTATCTTTAGCAGAGACGCTAGCCAAACTGCACAATGTAGATTACAAATCAATCGGCCTCGAGTCTTTTGGAAGACCAGAAGGCTACATTCAGCGTCAAATAAAATTATGGTCTGATCAATTCCAAAGATCAAAAGAAGATATTACTGTAAAGGCCAGCTTTAAAGAAATGGATTTACTTAGTATATGGCTTAAAGAAAATTCTATCATTGAGGATGAATTTGCTATTGCCCACGGTGACTACCGATTAGGTAATACGATAATTGATAAAAATAACTCGACAGTGATTGGTGTACTTGATTGGGAATTATCAACATTGGGCCACCCCTTAGCTGATCTGGGTTATTATTGTATCCCCTACCGATATGGGTTTGAAGACTTAAATCTAGAACAACTAGGTATACCCTCTGAAGAAGAATTTCTTGAACTATATATGAAGTTTTCAGGTAGAAGCTCAATTCCGAATTGGCCTCTATTTTTATCATTCGCTCTTTTTCGTAGTGCAGCGATTATTTTTGGAGTAGCTGCTAGAACCCTGCTTGGAAATGTTAGCTCAGAAAGCTCTAATGTCTTTGAGCAAATAAAAAGAGCAGAAGATATGGCTCGAATTGGCTATAGTATTTGCTCCAACTCTTAAAATATTTTTATAACTCAAAGTGGTGGGTAACAAGTTTGTTTTAGGTTATTGTCTCTTTGGTACAGGCCTATTGCACGCCTTGTTTTGTGCCCGATTAGACCGTCTATGCCACCCGTGTAATATTTTCTAGATAGCTTTTCCTGTATACTTATTATTTCATTTTTTGTTAAATTTTCGGTTGATTCCCAATTTTTAAAAAAGTTGTGGCTGTTATATTTAATTTTGTCTGCAATGAACCCAACAGATAAAGCATATAAATCGGAGTTATTATATTCTTTAAGTGTATAAAAGTTCTTGCTTACTAAATAAATAGGTCCGTGTATTCCAGCCGGAAACATTAAACTGTATGACTCATTAAGATCATCTTGAGGAAATTCTTCTCCTTTAAATCTTGATGCTCCTAGCTTTTTCCACTGGCTCAAGCTTCTTGAATGATCTGGTCCCTCTAGGTAACAACTAATGCTGTTTGACAGTTGAACTTCATATCCCCATTCTAAGTTATTATCCCATCCAAACTGATGTAAATAGTTTGCAATGGAAGCCAATATATCTGGCTGACTGTTCCATATGTCTTTATTTCCGTCATTATCATAATCTACAGCGAATTTAACAAGAGTGGAAGGTAGGAACTGAGGTTGTCCAAGGGCACCCGCTTTCGAAGCTTTTAAATATTTAATATTTATTTCATTTTCTATTGCAAAATCAATTAGATAAATAAGCTCATTCAAGTAACCTAGTCTATTTGATGATGAAAAGCTGAGTAGAGATAGTACTTGAAGACTGTCTAGCCTTGGCCTTACTCTTCCAAAGAATGTCTCGTTAGCCCATATAGCAAGCAAAAAATGTCTATCTACTTCATATAAATTTTCGATATTTTCTAATATTTTTTGAAGGCTTTTTTTATATTTTTTGGCTACTTTGGTTTTTTGTAAAATTAGTTTTTTATTGAAATACTTTGCAGGATTAGAAAACTCAGCCTGCTCGTTTTTATTGAGTAACCTTTTTAATTTTATCACAGAGCCTATGTTGTCTTTGAGATGCGTTTCAATTTCACCAATAATTTTATGGCTATTAAATTTTTGCTGGAGTTTTGGTAGCAAAAACTTATCCAGCCAGTATTCATACACTTTTGTAGTCTGCGGAAAAATAGGTGCCGGTAAGGATATGAAAATTATACACAAAATAATTTTGAAAGTGTTCTTCAAGACAAAAATCTATTTATTAATTTAGTGCTTTCTTGCCATAAACGATCTGCAATATCCGATTTTAAAGCCTCTTTTGAGGGGTTTGATTCACTTCTATTTATGAAATACTTACCAGAAACGTTTTGCACCGTCTCGTTCGTTGCTAGATAGACAAGAGTGTCTGCGCCTTGCTCAGGTGATATGCCTCTGTATTTTAAAACTAACCTAATAATAAACTGTAAAAGTCCTTTATGATCTTGACCTATGTTCGTATCTACGATTCCTGGATGTACACAATTTACAGTTATATTTTTTTCGGTAAGATTTTCCGATAACTTTAGTGTAAACAACAAATTACATAACTTAGACCTTGAATAACGTTCGTACCAACTTTTCGAATTGCTACTGTCTAAATTATTAAAATCTAGAACTGCGGTTTTATGAGCGCTACTCCCTACGTTAATTATTCTGCCGCCTTCATGTATTAAATTTTTTTCAAGAAGCCTATTTGTAAGATAAAAGGGACCTAGATGGTTTGTTGCAAAGACTTTTTCAATTCCCACACTATTATACGATTTCTTAAACAAAATAGTTCCTGCGTTATTGATCAGACAATTTAGTTTTATCTTAGATTTGCTAAATACATTCACAATTTCACTAATATCATCAGGCTCAGACAAATCACATCTTAAGAAACTTACCTGTTTCTCGTCGCAAAATGACTTAAGTTCATATTTTACAGCATCTAATTTATTTTTATTTCGATAGGTAATAAAAAGCCGATGGTTCATCGCTAATAAGGACCTCGCAGCGGAAAGTCCAATCCCGTCAGTTCCTCCAGTAAGAAATATATTTTGCAAAAACCTTCCCTGTAGAAATCTTCCATCCAAGCAATGGCATTCTTTTATACAATAATTTTTATTTTAGCCCCTTTTCTATTTATTCTAAATAGATAATAAATTTACGCAACGTAAGACTTGTATTAAATAACTCAATGCCTTATTTCACGTTCATCACAGGAGAAGTTTTATGATAGAGGCTTGGTCAAATCAAGTAATTAAGAATAGAATTTTCATACTTATAATAACAGCTCTACTGATTTTAGTGTCAGTTTTTTCTATCTCTAAAAACCCTATAGGCGTTAATAATTCAAATGAAATGTGGTTCCTTGAAGGCGATCCAACACTTTTAGCTCATGATAAAATGAGAGATCTATTTGGAAGCACTGAGTCTCTAGTTGTCGGTATAGAAGCGAGACCAAAAGATAAAGACCTTTTCAATCTTGAAACTGTAAAGATGATTGAAGAAATTCATGCAATGTTAGAAGAACATGAGGTGGTTGAGAAGGTTGATAGTCTAGCCAGATATCAGAGGACATATAATCGAGGTGGAGTTGTTGCTACAGACTACATTTTCGAGGACATAGAGAATTTAGATGATAATTTAGATCAATTAGACACGGCTAGGATTGCCATGCAGGATGAAAACCTAGCGCTCGACACCCTTATAAGCAAAGATTTTAGGCATACCAGAATAATTGCAAGAACGGAGTATATTGTTAACGGACTTGATCACAAGCTTAAAGTCGTAACGGATTTACGTAACTTTATAAGTGAGATGGGATATTTGGAAAAGGGATATGATATAAAGTTTGGAGGACAACCGGTTTTAAATGAACGTTTTACCGTAATCAGTAACTCAGATGCCGCTTGGCTAAATCCTACTGTTGCTGCTATAATGATGATTGTCTTAGGCGTTGTTTTTAGATCTTTGACCGGTATTTTGGCTCCCTGGGTCGTTATTGGTACAGCAGTCACAATGATGACCGGTTTGCAAGCCTATCTTGGCTATAATATAACTCCAGTAAACCAAGCTTTAATTCCTATCACAATGTTGTTAGGTATGGCGTGCACTGTTCACGTTATGTCTGAGTTTTATAGCTTAAGAAC
Organism: uncultured Alphaproteobacteria bacterium; assembly: GCA_902537415.1. Lineage (GTDB taxonomy): Bacteria > Pseudomonadota > Alphaproteobacteria > Rhodobacterales > Rhodobacteraceae > CACIJG01. Next base: position 41,721 of record CACBBC010000010.1, read on the forward strand.
TCTTTCCAGGCACTCAGCTTCTGACGCATCTAAAGAATTAATAAAAAACCTTTTTAAGCCTATATTCTTTACGCAATTCACCACTTCAATTGGATTTGCTGCGCTGTATATAACAAAATTATCCCCTGTGCGTGAGTTTTCGTTGCTAGCAACGATACTACCAATGATTATTTTTATTCTCTCAATGACTTCGTTGCCTGCTGCTTTATCGTTTTTAAACAGACTCTCACCAGCTACGAAGAAAGCTTATGACAATGATTGGCTTACACGTGTGACCACCAGTCTTCCAAATTTTTCCTACAGAAATAGATTTAGTATTTTAGTGGTGGGACTGCTATTCATCTCTGTAAGCTTTTTTAGCGCAACCTACATTAAAGTTGATACGAATATTTTTAAATTTTTTAAAAGTGATCTCAAAATATCAGAAGACTTGAGGTATTTTGATAGAGAATTTAAAGGATCATCAAATATTGATATGATGCTAGACTCTGAATTAGAAGAGGGGATTAAAGAGCCTAGCTTTCTCACAAAACTTGACGCTCTCGAGGCTTTTCTTGAAAAACAAGAAAAGTCAGGGAAAATAGTCGGTTATCTGGATCAACTTAAGCAAATTAGGAAGGCGTTTTCAGATAACAAAAAAGAGTTTTACAAAATACCGGATAGTAAACCCATGACTAGCCAGCTTTTGTTATTGTTCGAAAACTCAGGTCCTGATGATGACCTTTCAGATATTAAAGATTTTGATGAGCGATTTACGAGAATAACTTTACCGACAATTAATATGGATGCTAGTGAATATAATCAGTTTCTGGATGATATGATGCAAACAATAAACAAAGATTTTCCAGACTTGAATGTTACTCCTACCGGTCCAATGGTAATGTTTCAAGCTCAAAATGAGTATACCGATAAAGGGATTAGCCAATCATTCATGCTTTCATTAACCTTTATAAGTGTTGTTCTTTTTATTATCTTTTGGTCTATTAAACATGGCGCAATTGCCGTGTTCCCAGCAGTCGTTCCAATAGTTTTTGCTGGTGGATGTTTTGCAATGTTGGGTAAGGATTTGAATTTGGGATCATTAATAGTGGGAGCTATGACAATGGGTATTGCGATTGACGACTGTATTCATGTCGTCAGTAGATATAAGTTAGCGAGATCTCTAGGAAGTTCCGTAGAACACTCAATAAAGAGAGCTATGACAGAGTCAGGAAGAGCCATTATCACTACGTCATTGGCGCTTGTTATTGGGTTTAGCACTTTTTTGTTTGCACGTTTAGTACCGATGATTGATATTGGATGGCTCACCACTGTGATTTTTACTTTGGCTTTGTTAGGGTGCCTATTGTTTATACCCGCGCTACTCTTTATATTCGAAAAAGAAGAAAAACTCACCTAAGCTTTGAGATTGTTAATTATATGAACTTTAATATGATATTTCCAAAATACTTTTTGTTTTTTCTTGTGTTACTTTTCCCAAATGTATCTGTGTCCATGACCGCTTACGAGATCATGAAAAAAGTTGATCAGAGGTATACAGGAGAAACTATAGAGCAGACATCTACTCTTGTTTTGATCGACAAGAAAAATAGAAAAAGAGAGAGAAAACTAAAGGGTTTTACAAAAGAAGTTTCAACCGGAACAAAAAGCATCTCTTTTTTCTTGAGCCCTTCCGATGTGAAGAACACCTCCTATTTGTCTTACAACTGGGATGATCCGTCAAAAGATAATGACTCCTGGTTGTATCTCCCAAGTCTTCAAAAAACTAATAGGATTTCTGGTGGAGATCGGTCCAATTCTTTTATGGGTAGTGATTTTACATATGCTGATTTAGATGGAGTAGAAATTGAAGACTATACTTACAAAATTGTAAAAGATAGTGATGTAGTTGATGGTGCAGATTGTTGGGTAATTGAGGCTACACCAAAATCAAAAGATGTAATAAAGGAAACAGGTTACTTAAAAACACTTACTTGGATTAGAAAAGATATATTCTTTGGTGTAAAAGGCAGAATACTTGTAAAAAAGGGAAAAAAAGTTAAGCTCTGGTCAGCAAAGGATATTAAAAAAATTGATGGTGTCTGGGTTGCAAAGACACAACAGATGACTACGACAAAAAAGAAAAAGCGTGAGCATTCAAGTATTTTTATTATTGACACAATAGCGTTCAATAAAAAATTAAATGATAGCTTGTTTGAATCCGAGGCCATGCAGCGAGGCTATTGATAAACGTGTTCAGGCTCGTAAATTTACTTGTTTTTTTTACATTTCTTTACTCGACAGTATATGCACAATCAGATGACGATTTCTTATCTGATTTTGGTGGAGATGATTTCGAGGAAATAGAAAGTGAACTTGATTTTGTTACAACGAATGTTGTTAAAGAAAAATTTTCTGACGTTTCAATCGAAAAAAAACAAACCAGCGAAAGTTTTGATTGGGATGCTATTTTCTCTCAAAAGTTATACTATGGCCTTGAATCTCCAGCTGTCCCTTTTTTCAGGAGAGCTCCAGGGATTGAGGCAATACATAGCAATATTAATTTAGGGTTAAATACTAAATTTGCGGAAGGTATTAACTTCAAGTTCTCTGGTGACGTCAATTGGGACTGGGGGTATTTTGAAAGCTCTAAGTACTCTTATGGTCCTACAGCTGCTGATTTTAAGTTAAGAGATTTATACATTGACTTTTATCCAATCGATGGACTTTGGTTAAGAGTTGGGAATCAAATAATTGCGAGAGGAGAGTCAAACTTACTAATTTCAAGTGATATTACTAATCCAAGAGATCTATCTACTATTGGGCTGCAGGATCTGGATGAAATAAGATTAAATGTTCCTTCTATATTAGCTGGGTACAATATTGGTTCGTTAAAGCAAGAGATTATTGTTTTTTTGGATGAAAAAAGAAATAAAGTTGCAAGATCTGGAACGGCATTTGATCCTGAAGCTGTTTTTTTAGGTGCGTCAATAATTACCGATGTTTCTCCTGTGCAATATAATATAAGTTTCGCCTTAAGAAATAAAATCCTTTTATCGGGCTTTGAATTGGATTTGTCCTTAGGAGAATATAATAATAAGCAGTTATCAACATTGAGTTCCTCTGTGTCAGGAAATGTAACTACGCTTAGCACTCAGCAGGATAGAATAGCTTTCTTGGGTTTAAACGGTAATATTGCGATTTCAGACTTCGTTCTAAAATTCGATACCTCTCATAAAAAGGGAAAAAGATTTCCTTATTCCAACCCTTTGATAGGCCCTTGGTCTAAAAATGAGGTGTCTGAATTTTCTTTAGGCGCTGATTATTCTGGTCTTAAGGATTTGAACATAAGCATTGAATTAGCTAGTACATATATTCATGATCACGGTGCGCAAATGGTAAATAAGCAGAATGAATATGGATATAGTTTAAGGTTTGATTGGAGATTGTATAACGATCTTTTAGATATTTCTCTGCAGCATGCAAATATTTTGGGAGATAATGGGAGTTTTTCAACAGTATCAGCGGTTTATGAATTAAGTGACAGCATCAATATTGGTAGCAAATTTATTTCCTTTGATAGCTATAGCAATAGTCAGCAATTATATCCCTACAGGCATCAAGATTTGATAGAGCTTACACTAGATTATTATTTTAATTGATAGGCCAAAATATCAATAGTAGTGGAATACTTGTTATAATAATTAAGACTTCGAGAACTAAACCCATTCTCCAGTAGTCCCCAAATCTGTAGCCGCCGGGCCCCAAGATTATGGTATTATTTTTATGTCCAATCGGAGTTAGAAAAGCACAAGATGCTGATACTGCGACTGCCATAAGAAATGTGTCTGTATTTAAATTTAGTGTTTGCGCTAATTGTATGCTTATAGGTGCAATAACTAAAGTCGTAGCAGTATTATTTAAGATATCTGATAGTGTCATGGTAATAATCATAATTATCGCTATTATCAACCATGGTTCCATTGATGACGCATATTTTGTTAAAATCCGGACTATTATTTCTGTTGTGCCATTGCTCTCAAGAGCGGCTCCTAAGGGTATTACAGACGCTAAGAGGATAATTACGGGCCATTCCACACTAGAATAAACCTCTCTGGGAGGTACTATTTTAGTAAGGCAGTATAATATTATCACTAAGCCCAAAACGATGGGTAACTTAAGTAGGCCTACGCTTGCGACTATCAGGCCAACAAAGAAAATACTCAGAGCTGCGGTCATTTTGCTTGTATCCGTAATGTTTAAGCCTCGTGCTGCAAGAGGGAGGCACCCAATCCAATTAATTACCTCATTAAAGCTTTCTTTGGGCACAAGAATCAAAAGCATATCGCCTTCTCTTATTATTGTTCTCCGAATTTGTTTTCTTATGGGGCGTCCTTTTCTTGATATTCCAAGTAACACTGTAGCTTTTCGCCAAGCCAATCCAACTTTTATTGCAGACGTATTTAATAGACGAGACGTGTCTGTAACGACAACTTCAATAGGAATATAATTATCTGATTCAGCTAAGATCCGATCTTTTTTAAACGGGAATTCAAGTTTTTGTATTGATCGAAATTCATCTAAAGACTCTGGGGTTGCATCTATAATAAGTTGATCATTTTCCCTAATCTTTAAATTTCGACTACCTTTATCTATTCTTATCGAGTTTCTTATTATACCCAGTACTGCAGCATCACATTTTTCTGCTGCTTCATAGATCTCGTGAAGATTTTTTCCTAATACAAGTGAATTTTGTGATACTGTTAAATTTGACACATATGAAGCTATCTCCATTAATTCTTTCCCTGCGTCATCATTTTGTGAGGTCTTTGGTATTAAACGCCAGCCAATTAAGGCGACAAATGCAACCCCAATTATTGCGGTTATTCCTCCTACTGGAAAAAAGTCAAACATCTTAAATGGTTCACCGGTGTGCTCATAGCGAATGCTTGATATTATTATGTTTGGAGGCGTACCTATAAGGGTAGCCATGCCTCCAAGAATTGTTGCGAAAGATAAGGGCATTAGTGTCTTTCTTGGTGGCCAATTAGATGCTCTAGCTTTATTTATATCAATGGGCATTAAGAGCGCAAGCGCTGCAACATTATTCATGAAAGCCGAGAGAATAGCACCTATAAAACCTATAATTGATATATGTCCCCACAGATTTTTCCCAAATGCAGATATTTTTTGGCCAATAAAAAAAATTGCTCCGGAGTTAATCAAGCCTTTTGATACTACTAATACTAATGCAACGATAATAGTTGCCGGGTGAGCAAAGCCATCAAACGCATTATTGTACGGAACAACACCAATAGCTACAGATATTATGAGAATGGAAAAAGCAACTAAATCATAACGAAATTTTCCCCAAAGCAACAAAGAGAAAAGTAAACAAAAAATTGCCACTAATAAAATCTGTTCGGAGTTCATCTAGAGAACCTATTTTAACTTTCTAGAAAATAGATCAAGTATTCTAAACCAGTGGGTTTCGGCATGCCTCCTGTTATATAGTTGACCTCTATTTGGAAATGCAAACCCATGATGAGTTTTTGGAAATATCTCAATTTTATAGTCAACTGAAGTTGCAGAGAGATGTTTTTCCAGAGCATTTATCATTTCTAATGGAGCATAGCTATCTGTTTCTGCACAGCCAAAATATAGCTCACCTTTTACACTATTAATAAATAGATGAGGGGAGTCTTCGCTCTCTGTTACCAACTTTACACCATGTATTGAGGCCGCTGCCGCGACTTTTTCTGGTAATTTTCCAGCTGCATAGAAAGCAAAGGGCCCACTCATACAATATCCAACTAATCCAATAGAACTATTTTTGGCGCTATTTTGATTTTCACAAAATTCAATCATGTGATCTATGTCCTCTAAAACTAGGGCATTAGATAGGTTGTCCATATTTTTAAACATCAATTCTCTTGAGGCTTCGGGAGAGTAACCTTCAATAAAATTAAGGTTCGGTTTATTCCATTCAAAGGGCTTAGCTGTTCTATAATAGAGGTTAGGGCATAGTACGTAGTAACCGCAAGCAGCTATTCTGGATGCCATATCGTGAAGTTCCTGCCTGATACCAGGAGCATCCATTAACAGAATAACAACGGGATATATATTATCGTCGCTTGGGTACACAACAAATGTGGGCATTTTTTGATTTTCAGAAACTTTAATTTCTACTATTTTTTCTATCATTAAGTCACCCCCATAATTGATTTAAAATATACAGTAAATTTTGCGAATAACCCCCTGTTTCCGCAATGTTTTTCCATTTGATGAGAAATTTTTATTTGTAGTTATCAACCCAACACTATTGTTACTTTCAATCGAAGTTGCAAGCATATTTGTTTCTTCTAAAAGCTCGAATAATGACTTATTTTCTACTAATATAGCAAGGGCTCTTCTAGCATTTTCAGCGACTAGTATTCCGCTTAATCTATTGTCTTTAGAAAAAGCCGGCCCTCCACTGAGGCCACCAATTGAGTTAAGACTGAATGGTGATCTGTCTGTGATGCTATAAACAAGGCCTCTTTCAAAAACTCCATATGACTTGTTTTCTAATCCTACGTGTCCGAGATAATTTAATGCTAAATCACCAGGATTTCCTGCTGGGTATCCTGAAGAAAAAGCTTCTTCTTTATATCTAGTGATTTCAAAATAGGGGAGATCTATATCCTCTTCATTCTTGAAAATTGCCAAATCTGAATTGGGATGGATATATATATCTTTTATTATCATTTGTTTTTTTCCAAATGACATCATAACTTTTGGGCATTGATTTATAACATGCCTTGCGGTAACCCAAGTATCTTGTCCAACATAAAATGCTGTTCCAGACCCACCTTGACGGCGAATTTTACTTTCTGATTGAATTGTAAATTTAGGAAGAGATCGAAGATTTTTTTTGTTACTTGTAGGTGTATTCATATTTTTGGAATACTCAATTGTCTTAATTGTTGTAATATTTTTGTTTGAAAAGCTGTGGGATTTAGGCCGTGATGAGCCGTCTTTTTCGAATGAGGATGCGAACGACCATAGTATCGCTATAATTGCAATTAAAAAATAAAATCCATTACTAATGAATCTCATGTTTATCCAGAGATAGCCGCACTATTTAATAGCGCAACTGATATTTTAATAGAAAATAAAAGAATAGACGAAGAAATCTCACCATTTTCAATTCTCTTTGGAAGATCATTTATTAAGACGTCAACGGCTTTGAAGCAAACAAGCTGAATAATTATCGCTACAAACCCCCAAACGATGATCTCATAGATGGATCCACTAGCGGATAGAGAGCTTGCAAGTGGTAAAGCTAAACCAATTAAAGCACCAGAAAAACTAATAGCGGCGGCAGTATTTTTTTGTCTTATTAAAGCTATTTCTTTCATTGGCGTAATGAATAGATAGATGATTACACCAATTAAAAGCACGATAACTGACGTTACAAAATGGCTAATAAGAAAGGGAAGCCCATTTAATAACCCTCCAAAAATAAGACCGAAATCACCCATATTTTTTCCTATGCATTTAGTTTTTTAATTATATTAAAAAACAACAATTTTTATACTAGATCAAGAGATGATATCAGTTTTTCTTGTTCTCTTGTCTCTATGGCGCCAGGACGATATTGCCGAATAAAGGAAATAGGCTCCTCTACTATACCAAGCTTTTTGCATAATAAAGCGGCAATAAGACCAGATCTTCCTAGACCAGCATTACAATGTATGAGGATCTTTTTATCTTTCTGAATTTCATCACACAAATTATTAAGAAAGCGACGTAGTTGGACTTTATTTTTTGGTACAGACTTGTCTTGGATAGGAAAATAGTAGTGACCAAAGTTATGTTTCTTTATAAGTTCGAAAAGGTTTACAATTTGTAATTCTGCTAACTCTTTTCTCTCTAAAAGTGATGCAACAATATCTATTTTTCTTTTTTTAAGTTCTAATAAATCGATCTCTGCTTGAACAGCCTTATTATCGATGCCTCTCTTGCCAGGATAATGAGATATCCATAGTTGACCTTTTGTTAAAGGGTTTAAGGGAATATTATCAGGGACAATCACTTTATATTTTAAAGCAGTGTTTAACTAGCTCCTAATTTTATCGCAATATTTTTTGTTTGGACATAATTTAAGAGCGCTTCTCGTCCTTTTTCTCTTCCATATCCAGACTTTCCATATCCCCCAAACGGTGTTTCAACACCACCAGCAAACCACTCATTTATAAAGAATTGGCCTGCTCTGACTTTTTGTGCACAATGCAAAGCTCTGTCAAGGTCTTTAGTAAATACACCGCCTACGAGACCGTATTCGGTTCCGTTCGAGATACTTATGGCTTCGTCATCATCTTTAAATTTAAGTATTGATAGCACTGGTCCAAATATTTCGGTTTGAGCTATTTCCATATTCTGATCAACATCGGCAAAAACTGTAGGTTCTAAGAAAAATCCCTTATTATTTAATTTCCTTGCACCTGTTACAGCCTTTGCTCCTTGCTTTTGGGCTTCATCACAGATTGAAACCGCTCTATCTCGTTGTTTTAAGGAGATCATAGCGCCCATATTATTTGCAAACTCGTCTCTTTCAATACCTATTCCTACAGACATATTCTTTGCAACGTCTTCTGCCAAACCAACAACCTCGTCATAAACTTTCTCATGAACTACTAATCGTGACATTGCTGAGCAAACTTGTCCTGCATTGAAGAAAATGCCTTTTCTGATGTTTTCTCTCAAGTTAGTCATTGAAGCGTCTTGATAAACAATCCCCGCTGATTTTCCACCGAGCTCTAATACAGTGGGTACTATATTTTTTGCAGCCGCCGTTGCAATAGCAGATCCCGTTTTAACTGAGCCTGTAAAAGCTATTTGGTTGATATTTTTATGAGAGCATAAATATTCACCAGCCGTTCCGCCTATTCCGCAAATAATATTTACAGTTCCATCTGGAAAATCTGCTGCTTCTGCAGCTTTGGCAAAGAAATATTGGGTTATAGGTGTAAGTTCTGGAGATTTAATTACACACGCATTCCCTGTCGTTAAACCAGTAGACAAAGATCTCGCTGTCATCTCCATTGGGAAATTCCAAGGAATGACTTGAGCGGACACACCGTAAGGTTCATAGGAAGTAAAATCATAGTATGCTGATCCAAGGGGTATTGAACGACCTTCTAGCGTTTCGGCCTGGTTCCCATAATATTCAAAGTATCTAGCAGCATTTGTTACTTCAAATTTGGCTTCAAAAAGCGTTTTACCGGCTTCCATAGACAATAATGGAGCAATTTCTTCTAAATTTTCTACTAAATACGCACCGATTTTTTTTACCATTCTTGCACGTTCTACCGGGCGCATATTTGTTAGAAAACCGCTTTCATGAACTCTTTTCGCAGCAGAAACAGCCTTATCAACGTCAGCATTATCCGCAATGGCTTGGTCAGCTAATTTCTCCCCTGTACCTGGGTTATCTACTTGAATTAAACCCGCACCACCATCAACAAATTTTCCATCTATATAATTTTGCCAGTAATCCTTCATTGCAAGACCTCTCGTTAACTATTCAAGACAAATTTAAATTTTAATTATATAATACAATAATAAATTCCAAATTATTAATTTTATAGGAAAAAGATGATATTTTATGATTGTAATACTGCGCCAAGCCCTCGCAGGGTTCGTATGTTTATCCAAGAAAAAAAAATCAACATCGAGACTAAGAACGTTGATTTAAGAAATTCAGAACAAATGGAGGATTGGTTTTCAAAAATAAATCCACGAAATACAGTTCCTGTCTTAGTTTCTAAAGAAAACAACATCTTTTATCACAGTCTTTCTATATGTGTTTATCTTGAGCAAGAGTTCCCTGAAATAAATCTACTTGGAAGCACAAACGAAGAAAAGGGGCAAATAATAAACTTAATTAATGACGTTGAAAGTAATTTATTTATAGCAATTGCAGATTGTTTAAGAAATACTTCTAAAGCTATGAAAAATAGAGCGATTACCGGCCCAAAAAATTATGAACAAATTCCAGAATTAGCAATTAGGGGAAGAGAAAGGGTTAAATCATACTTTGAAATATTAAACCAACAGTTAAGTGGCAAATCCTTTTTGTGCTCAGATAGGTTTACGGCAGGCGATATATGGGCGTTTGTTGCTGTTGATTTTACCAGAGCAATCAAAGAGCCAATACCTGATTTAATGACCGGTTTGAGGGATTGGTATGAAAGAGTTTCTAAGCGGGATAGCGCACAATTAAAACTATAAAGGGAATTACGTGTCAATAATTGATACTACTCAGGATCTTGATGCTTTTTGTTTGACGGCCGCAAATTATCCCTATGTAACCATTGATACGGAGTTTATGCGTGATAAGACTTATTACGCTAAACTATGTTTAATTCAAATTGCTTATCCTGAAAAAGGTAAAGACAGTTTTGCGTTAATAGATCCACTATCAGAAAAACTATCCCTTAAACCATTTTTTGACCTTTTAGCAAATGAAAGTGTTTTAAAAGTTCTGCATTCCGGTAGGCAGGATCTAGAAATTTTTTTCAATAAAACAGGCGTACTTCCAAAACCTATATTCGATACTCAAATTGCTGCAATGGTTTGTGGCTTTGGTGATCAAGTTGCTTATGAGACTTTAGTAAATCAAATTGCAGAGAAAAAAATAGATAAATCTAGTAGGTTTACAGATTGGTCAAAGAGACCACTTTCAGATAAGCAGATCAATTATGCCTTAACTGATGTAACTTATTTAAGAACTATTTATGAAAAGCTTAAAGATGAAATAAATAACTCTAATAGGCTTTCTTGGGTAAAAGAAGAATTTGATATCCTTAAAAACCCTAAAACGTATTCCACTGATCCAGACCAGTCTTGGAAAAAGATAAGGCTTCGAAGGAAAGATCAAGATTTTGTTAAAATTATAAAGAGCATTTCTTCGTTTAGGGAAAATGAAGCGCAGAAAAGGGATTTACCAAGAGGACATATTTTAAAAGATGAAGAAATAATTCAAATAGCTTCTCAGAGACCAAAAAAACTTCAAGATCTTTATAGCTCTAGATTACCATCTAAGGCGTTAAAAACTGAATGGATTGCAAAAGGTATTTTAGAGTGTATAAAAAGCTCTAAGTCTTTACCTGACGAGCCTATCGAGGACTATCAATATATTCCCTTGTCTTCAAGCCAGTTAGCCCTCGTTGAGCTTTTGAAGGTTCTTCTTAAATTTAATGCCTCTTGTCATAATGTGGCAACAAAATTAATTGCCAGTTCAAAGGATATTGAAATGATTGCACGACATGAAAATCCAAATGTGAGAGCTTTAGAGGGATGGAGGTTCAAAATTTTTGGTGAAGACGCATTGAAACTAAAAAATGGTGAAATATCTCTTACATTCAATGACAATGGGCTACATCTTATAACAGTATAAAGTTATTGAGGAATATACACATGAATTTTGATCAAATTAAGGAAGACCTCGATTTATTTAGTGAGTGGGAAGATAGATATGGATATATAATTGATTTAGGGAAACAGGTCTCCCTCCCGGATGAAATGAAAACAGACAAAAATAAGGTAAATGGTTGCGCAAGTCAGGTCTGGCTAGATATGAATTGGAACATATCTAACGATTCTAAAGTATTTAATATAGAAGGAGACTCTGATGCTCTCATCGTTAAGGGCTTAATCGCTATTCTTTTAAGCCTATATAAAGGCAAAACACTTGTCGAAGCACAAGCCGTTGATCCAAGGGCAGAGTTTGAGAAATTAGGCTTAAATGCTCACCTTTCTTCACAAAGATCAAATGGGTTAAAATCTATGATTGACCAAATTAAAATTTTCGTCAAAACTGGAGAAAATTGAGTCTCTTAGTGGAGGTTTGGTATGTCTGACGAAGAAGAAATTGACGAAGAAATTATTCTTAGTGAGCTTAATGACGATGAGCTCGTTCTCCAAATGCACGATGATTTATATGACGGTCTTAATGATGAGATCGTTGAAGGCGTAAACATTCTTTTGGAGAGAAAATGGCAACCTTATGATGTTTTAACAAAAGCATTAGTAGAAGGCATGCGGATAGTAGGAGAGGACTTTCGTGATGGCATATTATTCGTACCGGAAGTTTTATTAGCAGCCAATGCCATGAAGGCAGGAATGGCAATTCTTAAGCCACTGTTAGCAGAAACAGGTGCGCCGCGCTTAGGAAAGCTTGTGATTGGCACAGTAAAGGGTGATATACACGATATCGGAAAAAACCTTGTAATCATGATGATGGAAGGTGCAGGCTTTGAGGTTAGAGACTTAGGAATAAATAATCCTGTTGAAAACTACTTAACAGCGCTAGAGGAAGAGGAACCAGACTTTTTGGGTATGTCTGCGTTATTGACAACAACTATGCCCTATATGAAGGTGGTAATTGATACCTTAGTTGAAAAAGGATTAAGAGATAAGTACATGGTTTTAGTTGGTGGGGCGCCTTTGAACGAAGAATTTAGCAAATCAATTGGCGCTGACGCATATTGTAGAGATGCTGCTGTGGCCGTTGAAACAGCTAAAGACATGATGAAAAGAAAGCATAATCAATTAAAAGCTTAGGCCATTTAATTAAAAGAAAGAGTAATTATTTCAGTTAGAAATTTGATAATACTGACTCAAACATCCTTAATCCTGATACGCTACCTAACTCCTTATCAACTGCTCGTTCTGGATGTGGCATCATTCCGATAACACGCTTGTTTTTTGAGCAAACTCCTGCGATATCTTTGATTGAACCATTTGGATTGTCTCTATACTTTAAAACAATTCCTTCATTTTGTTCTAATTCCTCAATTTCTGGGCCATTTAAGAAATACTGACCGTCATGATGCGCTATAGGAATTGAAATAGTTTTATTGTGCTCAAAATTAGAGGTAAAAAATGTTTTATTGTTTGCCACAATCAAATCTTGGTCCTTACAAATAAATTTTTGATTAGTATTTGGTATTAATGCTCCCGGTAATATCTTTGTCTCTGTCAAAATTTGAAACCCATTGCAAATTCCGATAATAAATCCCCCAATCTCATAAAAGTTTTTAACAGCTTTCATAATAGGAGATTTTGCCGCTATTGCTCCGCATCTAAGATAGTCACCATAGGAGAACCCTCCCGGAAGTACAACGAGGTCAACTTTTGGAAGGGTTGTCTCTTTATGCCAGATCATTTTGACATCAAATTCAGGGAATATTTCAAAAGCTCTTTGACAATCTTTGTCACAATTAGAACCAGGAAAAACTATGACTCCACACTTTATTATTCTGAAACCTCATAATATGTAAATTCTTCAATTACGGAATTAGTAAGCAAATCTGCACAGATTGTTTCTACTTCCTTAATAGCTTGCTCCCTATTTTTTGATGATGCCGTTAATTCAAAGAGCTTTCCTTGTTTTACATCCAAAATATTTCCTAGATTATTTATATTGATAGATTGCTTGATAGCCTCTCCTTGTGGGTCAAGAACACCTTTTTTAAGGATAACTTCAACTTTAAATTTGAAAACTTTTTCATTAAGGGTCATTGTACGGCATTTCTCACAGTTTTTGGTAATAAATCAAATCTATCCGCTACTTCAGTGTATGCAATTGAAATACTACCTTCATTCAATCTAAAAACATCTTTATCGAGGCGTTTTTTTGTTTTTGAGTCCCATAGACGACAGGTATCAGGACTTATTTCATCAGCAATAATAAGTTTTTCGCCCTCTGATCTGAAGCTTCTGCCGATTTCAATCTTGAAGTCTACAAGTGTCAGATTAACTGCAGAAAGCAGGCCACATAGAAAATCATTTGTTCTTAAGGCTATCTCAAATATCTCTCCTAGTTCTGTTTCTGTAGCCCACTCAAAAGTACTTATTTGACTTTCAGTAACCAATGGATCGTTTAGACTGTCATCCTTGTAGTAAAACTCCACTAATGGTCTGGGTAAGCGTTTACCTTCCTC
>CACBBC010000011.1 GCA_902537415.1 uncultured Alphaproteobacteria bacterium
AATTAATACTGAGCTCTTATTAGCTGATTTAGAAAGCGTAACAAAGCGAATAGAGAACTATAAAAAAAGAGGTGGTAAGAAAAATGATGAAGTGCTTACCTTAGTATTCCTGGAGAAAGTTCTAAAACTTTTGGAAGACGGAATACCAGTAAGACAAGGAAGATTTTCTGAAGATGAGTTAAAAATGTTGCATTTATCTCAATTTTTAACCTCAAAACCTATAGTGTTTATCTGTAATGTGGACGAAAACAGTGTAATAGAGGGAAACGAATACTCAAAAAAAAGTGGAGGCTTTAGCAAAAACGTTAGAGGCCTCAACTTTAAATATTTCAGTTTCGATTGAGCAAGAGCTGAGCGAAATATCTGATGAAAATGAGCTAAAAGAGTTTTTGTTTGAAATGGGAATGGAATCTACCGGACTTGAAAAATTAATAAAGACCGGGTACGATCTTCTAGGATTATGCACTTATTTCACTTCTGGCCCTAAGGAAACTAGAGCTTGGACAATCACCAATTCTACTTTTGCTCCAGAAGCTGCAGGAAAAATACACACCGACTTCAAAAAAGGTTTTATAAGAGCGGAAACTGTGAGTTATTCCGATTTCATATCAGCTGGCGGTTGGTTGAAAGCGAAAGAATTAGGAAACGTAAGAAGTGAAGGAAAAGACTACTTAGTTAACGATGGTGATATTATGAACTTTCTATTCAGCTCATAAATTTTAATAATCAATTCTTGCTAAGTATAGGCCACCAGATGGAGCTAATGCAGCACATTGACTTCGATCTTTAGACAATAATATTTCCTGTATCTTTTTGCTTCCCCACTTTCCGCAGCCAACTTTCTTTAAGCAACCAACAATACTTCGAACCTGATGGTGCAGAAAAGATCTTGCTGAAAAATTTAATTGATAAACAACTCCGTCTCTTATCTCTTCAGACTGGATGCTAATTTTATCTATTGTTTTTATTGGACTAGATGCTTGACAAATTGAGGATCGAAACGCTGAAAAATCATGCCTACCTATGAGGTAATTTGCAGCTAGCTGCATATTTGATTTGTTTAAGCTATGCCTTACGTGCCAATATTGGTTTTTCTCGAAAGTTAAATCTGTTTCCCTGGAAAAAATTTTATATATGTAATGCCGCTTTATAGCAGAAAAGCGTGCGTGAAATTGATTGTTAACAAGTCTAGCATTTAATATCGAAACCGGATATTTGTTGAGGTAATAATTAATTGCCTTTTGTACAGTTTCACAATCACGTTTAGTCGCTAAGTCAACATGAGCAACCTGCCCGATAGCATGCACTCCGGCATCCGTTCTTCCTGCCCCGACTAAATTTTCACAATTCATATCAAGTTTTTTTATTGCATCAAATACAACTCCTTGTACGGTGGTTATACTATCTTGTACCTGCCAGCCATGAAATGGTGAACCATCGTATTCTATTGTTAGAGCATACCTATACATATCTTAAATTTATAAAAATGTTTAAATTACTAAAAAAATATTTAATTGTATATAAACCGATTTTCTACTAAACAACTATTAGAAAAAAACAATAATTAAAATGTCATCAAACGATAAAGATTATAAAGAAACCTTATTCTTACCTAACACAAATTTTCCTATGAGAGCCAATCTACCTGAAAGGGAAACAGAGTGGTTAGCCCGTTGGGAAAAATTGAAGATCTATAAAAAACTTAGAGAAGACATAAGTAACAGGAAAGTATTTGTTCTCCATGACGGCCCGCCTTATGCAAATGGAAACCTACATATTGGGCATGCGTTAAATAAAATTCTGAAAGATTTTGTAGTAAGGAGTCAACAAGTTTTGGGTAATGACAGTATTTATGTACCTGGGTGGGATTGTCATGGGTTACCTATCGAATGGAAAATTGAAGAGAAATATAGAGAGAAAGGGAGATCAAAAGAAGACGTGCCGATAAATGAGCTTCGTGAAGACTGTAGAGACTTTGCAAGCCATTGGATAGAAATTCAAAAAGAAGAGTTTAAAAGGCTGGGAGTAACTGGTGATTGGGATAATCCATACTCTACCATGGACTACAATAGTGAAGCAGTAATTGCAGACGAGTTTGTAAAACTGGTTATGAAAGGTGTTGTGTATAGAGGTTCCAAACCAGTCATGTGGTCCCCTGTCGAGAAAACGGCTCTTGCTGAGGCGGAGATTGAGTATAGAGATCACCGTAGTACTACTATCTGGGTTAGGTTCAGTATAACCGATGGTGATTTAAAGGGTTCCGATATCGTAATATGGACTACAACACCTTGGACCATACCTTCAAATAAAGCGGTAGCTTTCAACAAATCCATCAAATATGGACTCTATAAAATAGAAGAGGTTCAAAATGAAAGTTGGGCCAAGCCAAAAAACACTATCATACTTGCTGATAAGCTTGCTGAACAGACGATGGAAAAATCCAGGGTTACAAAGTATAAAAAAATACGAGAGTTGAGTTTGGATGATTTCAACGAGATTACTTTGACCCATCCATTTTCAAAGCTTGAAGGTGCTGAAAGCTTTTGGGATTATGATGTTCCCTTAGTCGAAGCGGATCATGTCACCGATGATGCGGGGACTGGTTTTGTACATATCGCTCCAAGTCATGGAGCTGAAGACTTTGAAGTTTTCCTTAAGCGTGGATGGTTATCTCGTATGACAAATAATGTCGAGGATGATAGTAGCTTTTCAACTGCCGTCCCATTTTTCAAAGGCTTGCAAATATTTAACAAGAAGGGAAAAGAAGGTGAAGCGAATAGGGCTGTAATCCAAAAATTAATAGAAGCAAATAAGCTGATTGCTAAAGGTATTTTGGAACACTCATATCCTCATAGCTGGCGATCTAGAGCTCCGGTGATTTTTAGAAATACTCCTCAATGGTTTGTAAATATAGATAAGGATCTAAAGGATGGTAAAGATGAATTTGGTAAAACCATACGGGAAAGAGCACTTCATTCGATAGATAAATTGGTAGAGTGGGTTCCAAAAAGTGGTAGGAATAGGCTTCATAGCATGGTATCGACAAGACCAGATTGGGTTTTATCTAGACAGAGAGCATGGGGTGTCCCATTAACATGTTTCATAAAAAAGGGTGTGGGCCCTGATCATGAGGATTTCATTCTAAAGGATGAAAAGCTTAATGAAAGAATGGCTTATATACTCCAAAAAGAAGGAGCAGATGCTTGGTTCCAAGAAGGCGCAAAGGAACGATTTTTAGAGGGATTATATTCTCCAGATGACTATGAACAAGTAATGGATATCCTTGATGTCTGGTTTGACTCAGGTTCGACCCATGCTTATGTTCTCCGAGACAGAGCAGATGGAAAGTGGCCGGCTGATCTATATCTGGAAGGGACAGATCAGCATAGAGGTTTTTTCCATTCCTCTCTCCTGCAATCATGTGGCACTCAAGGACAAGCCCCCTACCAAGGTGTATTAACTCATGGATTCATTTTGGATGAGAAGGGTTTCAAGATGTCGAAATCACTTGGTAATACAGTAAGCCCTCAGCAGGTAATCAAGCAGTTTGGAGCAGATATACTGAGACTTTGGGTTGCCCAAAGCGACTATACAGTAGACTTAAGGATAGGAAATGAAATTCTAAAAGGGGTGACTGATAGTTATCGAAAATTAAGGAACACTGTAAGATTTTTACTGGGAAACTTAGGGACGTATTCCGATCAAGAAGATATAGCTTATAATGAATTACCTAATCTTGAAAAGTATATTCTTCATAGAGTCTGTGAAGTTGATGAGAAAATAAGATCCTATTATCAAGATTACTCTTTTCAATCGGTGTTTCAAACCTATTTCCAATTCTGTACCCAAGATCTTTCTTCGTTCTATTTTGATATTCGAAAGGATGTTTTATATTGCGATCCAGAGAATAGTTTAAAAAGAAGAGCCACACTTAAAGTTCTTGATATCTTGTTTTTTAGATTGACAACATGGTTTTCCCCAATTTTACCATTTACAATGGAAGAAGTGTATTTAGAGAGATTTCCTGAGGATGGAAATTCAGTACACTTACTGGATATTCCTAGTAATGAAAAAGACTGGTATAATCCTAAACATGTAAATCACTGGGATAAAATTAGAAACGTGAGGCGCGTCGTAACTGGGGCTATAGAAGTGTTGAGACAAGACAAGGTAATAGGTTCAAGTTTAGAAGCTTGCCCGATTATCTATATAAAAGACAAAGAGCTTTTTGACATAATAAAGTCCGTAGATATGAGCGAAGTGTGTATTACATCGAGTGTAAATGTAGAATTTTCCCCGACTAGCATCGCTGATGTGTGTTTTGCGCTCGATGATGTTCCCGATGTCGGGGTAATTTGTAAAACTGCCCAAGGGAAGAAGTGCCAACGATGCTGGACGCTCAATTTGCCAATAGATGAAAGCGAGGGTGACGACTTATGTGATCGTTGCAAGCAGGCGGTCAATTAAATTGAAATGGAATTATTAAGATACTCTCTCTCTTGGATGAGTAGATTTATAGACTTGTAGTAATCTTTTTTGTTCTATCTGAGTATATATTTGTGTGCTGCTCAATGCAGAGTGACCAAGAAGCTTTTGGATGCTTCGTAAGTCTGTGCCCGCATTTAATAAGTGGGTGGCGTATGAATGTCTCAATGAGTGAGGTGTTGTCGACGAAGGAAGACCAATCAACCCTCTTGCTCTTTCCAATGCCTTCTGAAAAGATCTAGGAGACATTCTTTTTCCTCTTATTCCAAGAAAAACATATTCACTGTTAGAAATTGGAAATGGGCAATGTTTTTTATAATTTTCAATTGCTTGATTAGCAATATCAATTATTGGTACCATTCGCTCTTTTTTTCCTTTGCCCCTTATCAAGACACTTGTATTTAAAGGTAGCATATCTGTTTTTAAATCTAGTGCTTCCGAAATTCTCAGACCACAGGTATATAATAATAGAAAGATGGCTTGGTTTCTGGATATTATCCATTGTTTCTCTTTTTTGTTTTCGAAGGCTCTGAATAGTTTTTTTATCTCGTTGATCGTTATCGGTCTTGGAAGGTTTTTATCTTTTTTTGGAGAATCTAAATTCGAAATAGCTGAGTTGAAAATATTATGGGACTTTTCTAACCATTGGAAAAAGTTTTTTAAGCTAGATATTTTTCTAGAAAGTGAAGAAGCTTTTACAGACCTATTTCGAAGGCTTAAAATCCATAACCTAATTTTATGAGAACTTATATTTGATAGATCAGATTTTAAAACAGGTTGGGATTCTTGAAATGAAAAATGGAGAAAATCTTTCAAGTCCAATGAATATGCTTTAACAGAGTTTTCAGAAAGGTTTCTCAAATTTATGTTATATGATGCCCACTCTTTTATTAAGGCATTTATCTTTATCTTCATTTGTATAACAAGCTTTCCAAGTGCTTGGATATTACCTGAGCAAAAAACTCTAAATAATCTGTTGACTGATCAACGGAAAAAGTGGATTCGTAGACTGATTCAAAGAAAAGAAATCCTTTAAACTCGCTATTAACTAAAAGAGAAATAATTGCTTCCGATTTTGTGCTCTCTTCTCTAGCAATTAATTGCTCAGGCTCTTTTTTTTTATCGTTAACTACATTTATTAGGCGAACGGTTTTTCCTCTTGTTATTCCTATTTTCTGTGCAAATTTGGTTATCTCCTCATTAGATTTCAAAATACAGTTTTGAATTTTGGAATTAGAGAATGTATTGTCGCTTACAACTATTTTTATTACATCTACTCGTAATATTTCTGTGGCTTTTAAACATAAAAATTTAAAAAGAGCGCCTATATCCCTTGTTTCAATAGTTTTTAGGCAACACTTATGAATTTTCTTAATTCCCAATTGATTTTCGTAAGCATGTTGAATTATTTGACTGTTGGTACTTTTTAACTTTTCTACTTTCTCTCCAAGTTTTTTTAGAAACACATTTCTGATATCGATCAGATTTTCTTCATCAGGGAAATCGGAGTCCTTTAGAAGTGCAAGCAATAATTCCTTGTCCAGTAAAATTAAGTCCGGATTTTCTAATATTTTTTGTCGCTCTGCGGGAACTATTTCAATTTTATTCATATATTTTTTAAATAATAGATTGGCCAGTTTTTTCCCAGTCAGCCGTAAATTGGCTTAAACCAGAGTCAGTTAAAGGATGCTTTACAAGCTTTTCAAAAATATCTAAGGGAATTGTTGCAACATCTGCTCCAAAGCATGCGCATTGTTTTACATGATTGACTGTCCGTATAGATGCCGCCAGAATTTTAGTCGAAAATTTATAGTTTGAATAAATTAACTTTATATCTGATATCAAATCTATTCCTTCTAAGTTTAAATCATCTAACCGACCGATAAAGGGACTTACATACTCAGCACCAGCTTTTGCAGCTAAAAGAGCTTGCGAAGAAGAAAAACAAAGAGTCATATTCACACTTATATCTTTGTTGGATAAAGTTTTACACGCCTTCAATCCATCCCAAGTGATCGGAAGTTTAACAGTAACGTTCTCTGCTATCTCGGCAAGCTTTATACCTTCTTGTACCATTGTATCTGAATCTAGCGCTGATACCTCAGCACTTACAGAGCCGGAAACTATTCCTGCCAATTCAGATATCACCTCGATCATGTTTTTACCTGACTTTAATATAATCGACGGATTGGTTGTTACGCCGTCTATAAGACCGAGTTCGCAGTACTTGCGAATCTTATCGATGTCTGAACCATCCAAAAAAAGCTGCATTAACTCTTATCCAATTTAATATATTTACTTGGACTTTAGTCTATATGGTGATTTATTTCAAAGGAAAAGAAAAAGTGTAAACGCAGATAAATGGCATTTGAAAGACAGTTTGGAGTTATCTTCACAAACCCAAAGCTTCCAGTTTTGGACTACAGTACCTTAGATGACAATATTGGAATTGGCAGTTTAGTAGAGGTGCCCTTAGGTTCCAAAGCGGTCGTTGGCATTGTTTGGAGTGAGGGAGATACTAACTTCGATCATAGTCGACTTAAGAAGATTATTGGCACTGTTAACAAGATAAAACTGGAGCCTGATTTTATTGATTTCTTGAAAAAGACACATGCTTACACGCTATCTCCCATCCAATCTTTCTTAAAAATGGCTGTTCAAAACTTAAAGTTTCATAAAGATCAAAAAATGCCTATTTCCTATTCACTGAATAGCTTTAGCTACCCCCAAACCACAAAGCGTCAAAAGGAACTTATTAGCTATCTCAAAGAGCAACCTCAGAGAATCGCTCAATATAAACAAATAAAAAAAGATCTAGGTGTAAGTTATTCAATAGTAAGAAGTTTGGAAAATAAAGGAGTGTTATCGAAAGTCACCGAAAATAAATATAAACAAGAAAAAATTTTTAATGAACCGATTACATTATCTTCTCAACAGAAAGAAGCAGTGGCAAAAATAAGAGAAAAGTATAAAATTAATGAGTTTCAGTCATGGCTATTATTTGGTGTTACTGGTTCAGGTAAAACCGAGGTTTATTTGAATCTAGCAACTGAGTGCATGGAAAAAGGAGAACAAGTTCTCATTTTATTACCTGAAATTTCTTTAACTGTCGATTTTAAACAACGTATTATGAAAAGATACGGAGAGCTTGCAGGTGAATGGCATTCACAACTATCTTTAAACGAAAGACGAAAAGTGTTTAAGAATGTAGCAACCGGTCATTTAAAGCTTTTGATAGGAGCCAGATCAGCACTTTTTTTACCATTTAAAAACTTAAAACTTATCATTGTGGACGAAGAGCATGATTCCTCTTACAAGCAAGAAGAAGCCCCAATATATAATGCAAGAGATCTCGCTGTCTTGAGAGCTTCAACTTTGAAATCGCGAATCATTCTATCTTCAGCTACTCCCAGTATCGAGACATGGCATAATTGTAGATTGGGTAAGTATCATAAAGTTGACCTCCCCAAACGGTTTGGCGAGGTTTATGAACCGAGGGTGACTTTAATTGATATGAATGTTGAAGAAACCCCAAAAAATAGTTGGATATCTGTTCCAATCATTGATCAGATAAAGATAAGTTTGGAAAAAAAAGAGCAAATTCTAATTTTTCTGAATAGAAGGGGTTATGCGCCAATAGCATTTTGTACAGCATGCAGAATTTCTTTGAATTGTAAAAATTGCAGTACAAAGCTAGTGTATCATAAGACAAAAAACTGTTACCTGTGCCATCTATGTGGATATAAAGTTTCAGAAAAAACGAAATGTGTTAAGTGTAAGTCGGATGAAAATTTTATACCTATTGGGCCAGGTGTTGAAAGAATTAGAGATGAGATTTCCAGATTGTTTCCCGATGCTTTGTCACAGATTTTTTCTTCAGATAGTTTTTCAAAGGGAGAAAAACATTTAGAAGATATGGATAAAATAAAGTCAGGGGAAATTAATATCATTATAGGTACTCAATTGGTAGCCAAAGGATATAATTTTCCTCATTTAAAGCTTGTAGCAGTAATTGATGCAGACATGGGTCTAAATGCTGGTGATCATAGGGTAATGGAGAAAAGCTATCAGGTAATTAAACAAGTTATAGGGCGGGCAGGACGGTATGCCTCTGACGGGCGAGCGTTGATTCAAACTTGGATGCCTCGACATCCTGTTTTACAAGCGTTACTAAAGGATCATGGAGAAATATTTCTTAACACTGAGTTAGAACAAAGAATAGAAGCTAATGTTCCGCCTCATGGAAAATTTATATCGTTGATATTGTCAGGAAGAAAGGAAAGCACACTTATAGATTTTGGTAAGGAATTAAAAAATCAATTTTATTCGCTAAAATTACAGGACTTTGAGATTTTTGGCCCTGCTGTCGCACCAATTTCAAGAATAAAAAATAAAACGAGAGTAAGGCTACTTATAAAGTCGAATAAAATAACGAAAATATCGCAGATCGAAGTGCGAGACTGGCTGAAAAATATTACAGTTCCAAATAATATTTACTTTAGTGTGGACATTGATCCGTATAATTTCTATTAGTTCAGAAGAGTTATTATTTAAAAAGACTAATGAAAAATTCTGATATTAACATAAGGCCCCTATCCCATTTTTACAATATGCCTTTGTATGAAAGTGGAGAAAGTGTTATTAGAGGCAAAGAGAATGTAGTAAAGTTGAGTGCGAACGAGAACATGAATGGCCCATGTAATGAGGTGCTCAATCAGTTTGCATACTACTCTAAAAACATTTTCGAGTATCCAGATAGTAATCATTTTGCTCTACGCCGTAAAATCGGCGAGATACATGATATAGATCCTAATAGATTAATTTGTGGAGCTGGATCTGATGAGATCATCCAATTATTATGTCGCTGTTTCTGTGAGAAAAATGATGAGGTTATTTATACGGAGCATGGCTTTTTAATGTATAAGTTGTCTGCTTTAGCCGCTGGAGCGAAGCCTATAGAGGTTAAAGAAAGAAATCGTACTGCATCTGTAGAGAATATTTGTGCAGCTATTACAGCCAAAACAAAGATGATTTTTTTGGCGAACCCAAATAATCCAACAGGAACTATGATTTCAGAAACTGAAGTAGAGGAGCTCCTAAGGAAAATACCTGACAACATTTTACTTGTCTTGGATGGCGCTTACTCAGAATATGTGGATTCTTGTGATGGAGGAATTTCACTAGTAAATAAATATGGAAATTTATTTGTGACTAGAACCTTTTCTAAAATATTCGGGCTTGGTGGATTGCGCGTCGGGTGGGGCTATGGTGCAAGAGAGATAACAGATGTTTTGAATTCCGTTCGATCACCGTTTAACGTATCGTCTTTGGGTTTGAAAATGGCCGAATTAAGTATTGCAGATGTAAATTTCGTTAACGAGCAAAGAGAGCTCAACAGAGTAAATAGAGAAGCACTCCGAAATAAATTGCTTGGTCTTGGATTAAAAATAGATCAATCGTTCGCAAACTTTTTGCTCCTAAGATTTCTGAGCGAAGAGCAAGCCAATACAATTGATTTATTCTTAAAGAAAAAAGGGTTTATTCTAAGAAAGGTGGGCTCTTATGGCCTTCCAAAATGCCTTAGACTTTCAATTGGTAACGAAGAAATATGCGAAAAGCTATATTTAACCCTAGCGGAGTATTTTAAAAAAAATGAAAGAGTTTAGAAAAATATCCGTTATCGGCTTAGGTTTAATTGCGTCTTCGATATGTCTAACTTTAAGACAAAAAGATCCCACAATTAAATTGCTAGGATACGATAGGGATAAAGTAGTAAGAAATAGAGCGAAAAAGATCGGTTTATGCAAAGTTGAAAGTAATTTAGATAACGCGGTAAGTGGTTCCCAGCTTATAATACTATGTGTACCCGTTGGCCAAATGCAAACTGTAACACAGAAATTAAAAAAAATTATTGAGCCCGGAACAACAATTACAGACGTTGGATCAGTAAAACTGTCTGTTATTGAAGAAATAGAGTCCAAAATAGAGAGCGTTGGAGGTAAGTATGTTCCCTCTCACCCCATTGCTGGAACTGAAAGATCGGGGCCTGACGCAGGTTACGCCGGACTGTTTGAAGGCCGCTGGTGCATACTGACACCCACAAGAACAACTAACAAGGGAGCATTGAATAGTATTGAGACCTTTTGGAAGTTTCTAGGTATGCAAACTAAAATAATGACACCTGAGCATCATGATCTAGTTCTTGCCGTCACATCTCATGCACCTCATCTAATTGCATACACTATGGTAGGGGTTGTTGATGACCTAGAAACAATTACAAAGTCGGAAATAATCAATTACTCAGCAGCGGGTTTCAGAGATTTCACAAGAATAGCGGCGTCCGACCCAGTTATGTGGCGAGATATTTTTTTAAATAATCAAGATGCGCATTTGGAAGTATTAGGTCGATTTACGGAGGAACTATTTTCATTGCAGCGAGCCATACGAAAAAAAGACGGTGAATATTTGTTAAAATATTTTGAAAGAACTAGAAGCATTAGGAAAGGTATAGTAGCTGCCGGTCAAGATACAGGTACACCAAACTTTGGGAGAGACTAGTATTGTGTTGGAAACTGGTAAATAGGAATAGCGTTTATATAAAATAACCCTTTATCTAAGCTTAGCTTAATGGGAATTGCTTGTAGTTCAGCAGTGCTTGTTGAATTGTTGATGATTAATAGCAAGTTGACAATATCTATAATGCTTTGAATTAATTCATTATCTGTTTTTATTTTTGATATATTCTTTGGGCTAAGTTTTAAAAGACAAGCAACATCTTCCATAGTAGTCAGTTTAAACACGTTTACGGCAACCATATCATTGCAAACTAGCTTAAAAAATCCAATATTCATATCTAGTTTTTCTAACATTATGTTTTCGAGTTTTATTGGCTTATAAGGTGCATCTCGGCTTCTTATAACACTATTTAATATTGAACCTTTAAGGATTAACTTATATGGATTTTCAGGATCTTTTTCATAAATCTTATCCAAAATGCTAACTCCTAAATTATCCGCTTGGAAATAAAAATCTAAATTCATTTGATCCGCATCCTTTAGCGCAAAAATTACTTCCTTAGCTTCAAGTATTTTAGTGTTTCTATCGTCGGATAGTTGCCAATTTTCTTGTTCAGTGATTAACTTAAATTCACCAGAAAAAGGTCTGTCAGATATGCTGGCCTTCAATTTATTTGATGAGCTGTTGAATTTTGGATACTCCATACTGGTGACCATGGGTTTCTCAAAAAATAGAATAAAATCAGTAAAATTATAAATTAATCTTATGACTTCTAATTTTAGAAATTCCAATTTTATAGGAGTATTATTTAACCGGGATTGAAAGTTCGATACTTTTATTCCAAATTTAAAAGGAAAGCCATAAGTTGTAATTTTTTCATCGCTTAATGTTACTGCCCATTCTTTACTTAAATGTTGTTTAAGTGCTTCTTTTTGAATATTTGCAGCTAGTGCCCATACAAAGTACAATGCAAATAAAAAAGCAAATAGAATTAAGGAAAAGGTATATATTTTTTTTTTCATGAAAATTTGGTATATGTGACTTTGTTTTGGATTTATCAATGGTAATACTTTTTCAAGTGGCTAAGAACAATTAATATGACTTTAATAAATTTTTGGATAGATTTTGGCAAAGAAGAAAAAATACTCACTCAAATTAGTAAAAGCTGAAACACAAGGGTTCAGCCAGCCTATACAACAAGTTGTATTAATGCTTATTTCATTATTGCTGGTAATGGCGGGCAGTTATTTTATGTTCCCCTCCGTTGCACCTATTTTCTTGTCTTCACCATATTTAAATGGGGTCATTTTAACAGTTTTCTTTTTTGGGATTCTTTGTTGTTTTTGGCAAATATTTGTAATAATTACAGCTGTAAACTGGGTAGAAAACTTTGCTCTGGATACGCCGGGTCATGAGTTCTCAGATCCTCCCAGATTGTTGATACCTCTGGCATCTTTATTAAAAGGGAAAAAATCAAAAACTATCCTAACTTCGAGTTCTTTAAACTCGATACTAGATTCGGTTGCAACTAGATTGAATGAGGCAAGAGATCTAACACGATATGTTATTAATCTACTTATTTTTTTAGGTCTCTTAGGAACCTTTTATGGCCTTGCGATTACCGTTCCAGAGGTTGTCAACACTATAAAAAGTTTAGTGCCAAAAGAAGGGCAAACGGGAATAGAGGTTTTTGATAATTTAATGGCGGGTTTAGAAGGTCAACTTGGTGGTATGGGCACTGCATTTGCCTCATCTCTTCTAGGTTTGGCTGGTAGTTTAGTAGTTGGTCTTTTAGAGCTATTTGCAAACCATGGCCAAAACAGATTCTATATGCAATTAGAAGAATGGCTTTCATCTTTCACTAGCATAGGTATTTTTGGAGATACTGAAAATGTCGATGAGACAACCAATGATGGCAAACTAAGTCCAATTATATCAGCAGTGGGGGCGCAAATATCCGAGCTTGGACAAATGTTTGAAAAATCGATCGAAAATAGCGCTAAAACAAATGAGCAAATAAATAGCTTATCTCAGGCTATAGAAGAGCTTGCAGGTTCAAAGGTTATCGGCTCAAAAACAGTAACTGGTAATGATGGATTTGATAAAACCTCTATTGAAAAGTTGGTTTCTTCTCAACAAGACCTGAATACATTAATAAAAGGACAGTTTGGGGAGAGAAGCACCCGAGATTTAGAGAACTTGACCCGTCTTAGGAATATTGAAGTGCAACTGTCAAGATTGGTTGATGAATTGGCTAATGCGCGTCACGATGCTCTTTCAGAACTGAGATCAGATCTAGCTCAACTCAGTAAAGCAATAATTGATTTGGCAAGGAATAGCGGTAAGGGTTAACTATGCTTACCAGGAGGAGTGGAGAGCGATTTACAACTAATATATGGCCTGGATTTGTGGATGCGATGACGGCCATATTGTTAATCTTGATGTTTATTCTATCAATATTTATGATAGTTCAATCAGTTTTACGAGATACAATCTCCTCTCAAAAAATTGAGCTCGATGAGCAGCAAACGGAGCTTTCACAATTAGGGAGTAACCTCGAGGATTTAAGAAACCAATTGGGGATGTTAAAAACTGAGAAGTCAAATTTGCAAATTTTATCAAGCGAGCAAAAGGCCAAACTGACTAGGCAAGAAGCGCGGTTACAAGAAAAAATAAATCTACTTACAAAATTACGAAATGATATGACAATTGCAGAAGCGAAGATAACAGACTTTAAATCGCAAGTTGCGTCTTTGATAGCTAAACGTCTAGAGCTTAATGAAAATCTAAAACTTGAGATGGAAAAAACATCTAGAGAGATTTCAAACAGAGAAGCTGCGGAGATGGCTTTAGCTGCTGCGAGAGATACCATTAGTCAAAAAACTTCTAAAGAAAAAATGATGGCTGCATCTAACGAAGCATTAGAGCAATTGGTAAAAAAATTAAAATTTGAAAATAAGTCACTGGAAAACTTGACGGAGGAAAAGGAGATTGAGCTCAGTAGGGTCAAAGATAAGATGGAATCGATCAATAGGGACTTGACTGATGCAGAGAAACAGCGAGTACTGGAACAGTATGCGATAAGAAATTTACAAGAAAGTCTAATGGAGAAGAAGGAAGAGTTAGCCCTAATAACCCTTACTGTTGAGGAAGAAAGAAAAAAAGCGCTGGAAACACTAAAAATATTAGCCGCTTCAAGAGAAGCGCAACGGATCTTAAAAGAACGTGCTGATAAATTTGAGAAAAAATTGGCCGGAAATGATACCATCCTCAAGGAGAAGGATTTAGCTCTGAGGGAAGCAAGGCTCAGATTGAGTGTTGAGGAGGAAAAGGCCAAAGCTTCAATGCAAGAGGTAGCTAATCTAACACTGCAAACAAATTCCCTTAAAGAGAGACTTAAGGAATTAACAGGGATATTAGATGCAACTATCGAAAAGGACTTTTCTAATAGTGTAGAAATTAAATCATTAGGAGCAAAATTAAATGCTGCGCTAGCAAAAGTTGCATCTGAACAAAAAATAAGAGCTGAGCTAGAAGAAAAGGAGCGAAAAAGATTAGAAAATGAAACGAAGAACCTTCGAGAATATAGATCTGTCTTTTTTGGGAGATTAAAAAAGATCCTTGGAGACATTGAGGGTATCGATGTCGTTGGTGATAGATTTGTTTTTTCTTCTGAAGTTTTATTTGATAGAGGTTCTGCTGATATCGGGTTGGAGGGTAAACGTCAGTTAGATACTATATCAAATGTACTTAAAGATATCTCGAAAAAGATTCCCGAAGATATAAACTGGGTTCTTAGAGTAGACGGCCATACTGATAAAACACCGGTTAGTCAGAACAGCATTTTTAAGGATAATTGGGAATTGAGCCAGGCTAGGTCGCTGTCTGTAGTTAAGTATATGATCGCCAACCACAAAATAGATCCCAAAAGAATGTCTGCGGCAGGGTTCGGGGAGCATCAGCCAATTTCATCCTCCAACTTAAAAGAGGATCTCGCTAAAAATAGGCGGATAGAATTCAAGTTAACAGAGCGATAATTATGAGAGAATATTAGCTTTTATTTTTTTCGATTGTCTTTCGCTTAAAGGTTTAAAAACTAAATCAAGCTTATTTTTACTAATAGATAACTTCACTATACCGCCTTTCTTAAGCTCTCCAAAAAGCAATGCTTCGGATAGTGGTTTTTTAATATGCTCCTGAATCTTTCTAGATATAGGCCTTGCTCCCATTTTTTCATCGTAGCCTTCGTCAGCCAACCATTTCAATGTATCATCAGAGAACTCAATGGTAACATTTCTATCTATAAGTTGGCCTTCTAGTTGCAAAATAAACTTTTCCACAACTTGCATAATTATATCAAGAGAAAGAGAATTAAAGGTTATTACTGAGTCCAACCTGTTCCTAAACTCAGGTGTGAACATCTTTACAATTGCTGCATCTGCTTCCCCCTCTCTTTTCGTTCGATTAAATCCGATTGCCTCTTTCGCCTGCTCGCTCGCGCCTGCATTTGATGTCATAACGAGAATAACATTTCTAAAGTCAACCGATTTGCCATTATGGTCTGTAAGTTTTCCGTGATCCATTACCTGAAGTAAAATGTTAAATACGTCTGGGTGAGCTTTTTCAATCTCATCTAGTAATAATACGCAATATGGTTGCTGATCAACACCATCAGTCAGTAACCCTCCTTGGTCAAAGCCTACATAACCCGGGGGAGCTCCTATGAGACGAGAAACAGAATGCTTTTCCATGTACTCTGACATATCGAACCTAAGCATAGAGATCCCTAAAACATCAGCCAATTGCTTACATACTTCTGTTTTTCCTACGCCTGTAGGCCCAGCAAACAGATAGCATCCGATTGGTTTCTCAGGCTCTCGTAAACCTGCTCTGGATAGCTTAATCGATGAAGCAAGCATTTCTATTGCGATATCTTGTCCAAAAACAACTCTTTTAAGTGATTTTTCCAAATCTTTTAATACTTCTGAATCGTTTTTTGAAATGCGTTTGGAAGGTATTCGTGCAATCTTTGAAATTATTTCTTCAACCTCCTTTACTCCTATTACTTTTTTCTTTTTATGATCTGGCAATAGGCTTTGAGCTGCGCCAGCCTCATCAATAACATCAATAGCTTTATCAGGGAGTTTCCTGTCGTGAATGTATTTATTTGCAAGTTCGACGGCAGTTTTGAGGCATTCATTTGAATACTTTATTTTATGGTGTTCTTCAAAGTATTGTTTGAGGCCATTCAATATTTTTATACTATCCTCCGTAGATGGTTCAACCACATCGATTTTTTGAAAGCGCCTGGCTAGAGCTCTGTCTTTTTCAAAGTGGTTTCTATACTCTTTATAAGTTGTCGATCCCATACATCTAAGTGTGCCTCTTTGTAGTGATGGCTTTAATAGATTTGACGCATCCATAGCGCCGCCTGAGGTTGCGCCTGCTCCAATAACAGTGTGAATTTCATCTATAAATAAAATTGCCTTAGGGTCTTTTTCTAATTCTTTCGTAACTTGCTTTAAGCGTTCCTCAAAATCACCTCTGTAACGAGTGCCAGCAAGGAGAGCTCCCATATCTAGCGAATATATAGTTGATCCTTTTAAGATGTCTGGAGTTTGATCAGAAATTACTTTCCGTGCTAACCCCTCTGCTATAGCGGTCTTACCGACACCTGGGTCTCCGACAAGTATGGGGTTGTTTTTTCTTCTTCTACATAGAATTTGGATACATCTTTCAACCTCCAAATTCCTCCCGATTAGCGGGTCAATATCACCGTTTTTAGATTTTTCATTAAGGTTTACACAATATTTAGAAAGAGCAGTTTCCTTTTGAGGGTTACCGTTGGTATTTTCAGAACTATCTTTTTGATCTCCTTCGTCAAATTCCTTTTTTTCTTCATAGTTTGGGTTTTTTGACACTCCATGCGCTATGAAATTTACCGCATCATACCTTGTCATTTCTTGCTCTTGAAGAAAAAATGCAGCGTGACTTTCCCTCTCTGCAAATATTGCCACCAAAACGTTAGCTCCGGTTACTTCATTTCTTCCGGAACTTTGTACATGAATCGCTGCTCTTTGGATCACTCGTTGAAAGCCTGTCGTTGGGACGGCTTCACTACCTTCGACTTCAGTAACTAAGCTCCCTAATTCATTATTGAGAAAGTTTTCTATATTGTTCCTTAGTAAGTCTATATTTACGTTGCATGCTTTTAAAACATTCGATGCGTCCCTTTCGTCGAGAAGCGCAAGTAACAAATGCTCCAATGTAGCCAGTTCATGATTTCTTTCATTTGCTAGCTTTAAGGCACTATGAATACTCTTCTCGAGTGAGCTTGAAAATGATGGCATCTTTATCCTTTCTAATTGAAGTCTTAGACTATATATATATGTATTAAAACAAAAATTCTAAAAAATTGTTAAAAGTTGTCTTTTAGAGCCCGTATTTTTGCAAATCTAGATACTGGGTCAGACTCTACTGTCTCGATATTATGTAGAATTGATTCCTCACTTTCTCTAAGAAATGGATTGGTTTCTAATTCCTCTTCTAATGTAGAAGGAACTGTGGGAATGCCTTTTGCAATACTATCCAATGTTTTGATCCTTCTAGCTTTTAATTTTTCATTTTGTGGATCCACTGATAAAGCAAACTCTATGTTTGATTTTGTATACTCATGTCCTGAATAAATCATAATATCTTTGGGAAGTTGTTTTAGTTTTTTTAGGCTTTTCCACATGTCTTCCGGTGTTCCTTCGAATAATCTTCCACAGCCCATTACCATCAGTGAGTCACCACTAAATAATGCTTTGTCCTCCAATAGACCGTAAGCAATGTGTCCTATCGTGTGCCCATCAACATCATAAATTTCAAATGTTTTTGACCCGATTCTTAATTCTTTCCCTTCTTCTACTTCAACGTCTAGAGGTGGAAGCCTGTGCTTATCCCTCTTCGCCCCAATAAGTTTTGGTGAATACTTAATTTTTAAGTAATTTATGCCATCTATGTGGTCATTATGATGATGTGTAATAAGTATAGCGTCGAGGCTCATTGCTTTTTTATCTAGATACGTTTCTATGGGCCCATGCTCAGGCGCATCAACCAAAATATTCTTGTTTGTTTTCTCATCTCTTATAAGATAGGCATAATTATCTGAAAGGCAGGGAATAATTTCAATCAAAGACATGTTTAGCGGATCCTTATTTATCAACAGAGCTTTATACTAGCAATAATTTAACAGATTTAGCAATATTGGAAAATTAACAATGAGATTGGATGTTATTCAATTGAAAGAGTTTTACAGAGGCACCGAACTTGGAAGAACGACAAAACAATTAATAAACAGAGTATTAGAAACGAAAGTTGATACCAAAAGTGGCTCTTTGACAATTGGCTATGGTTTCGCGTGCCCATTTCTCGAGAACAAAATAAAAGATAGCGAAGATAAGAATTTTCTTTTGTTGATGCCGAGTGAGCAAGGTGTTATCCCATGGCCCGAAAAGTCTAAAAGTGTAACGGCTCTGGTTGATGAAGTGTCTTGGCCAATAACTACGTCCACAGCAGATTTAATTTTAATATCACATGGTTTAGAGGTCAGTGATAATCAAGATCTTTTGCTACAAGAGGTACTCCGTGTATTAAAAGACAGTGGGAAACTAGTTATTATAGTACCAAATAGAACAGGCTTTTGGGCAAGGTCCGATAGTACGCCCTTCGGGTATGGGAAGCCATATTCGATTTCGCAACTTACTGCACTACTTCAAAAAAACCAGTTTCAAATTGATAGTATAACGCCCAGTTTATATGGTTTTCCTGCAAAGAAAGGCTATTGGCTTAAGTCATTATTGCTATGGGAGAAAGTGGGTGAAAAGCTAAACAGTTTCTTTCTAGGAGGTCTTCTAGTCGTAGAGGCAAAGAAAAATGTTTTCGCGGTGAAGAATGTAAAGTCGGCGAAGTCAGGAAGATATTTCACCTCAGTTGAGGTCCCTGTCTCTACAATTTCGCGAGCTTAGTAGGAAAAATATAAAAAAAATAAAAAAAGAGCAACCAACAACTTGTCATAGTTGGACTGGTCTGTTATTTAAATATTGCGGCCGTTTTATAGTATCTAGCGTATAAAACCCAAATAAAGGTGATATGTTTGCAAGAAATTAGCGAGATAAACTCAAAGCCATCAGCAAGGTATGCACTTGCCTTATTTTCATTGTGCCAAGAAGACAAGATTAATAACGAGATAGAAAAACACGTGCTTAATCTACTGGAGATATTGAAATCAGATAACGGATTGAATTCTTTTTTAAGAAATCCAACTTTTTCCTCAAGTGATCAGGAAAATGTTTTCGGAACCGTAAGTAGAAAAATAAAATTACCTCAGCACCTTCACAACACAGTTTGTCTGATGATAAGAAATGGGCGGGGTTATGACCTATTAAATTTTAGTGAGGATTTCTTAAAACTCTGTTCAGCCAGTAAAAATGAACTTACAGTTCATATCAGAACCGCAAAAAAAGTTGGTGATGTAGAAATGCGAGCATTAAAGAAATCTATTGAAAAGATTACAAAACGTGTTGTAAGGCTTGAGTCAGAAAATGATCCCAATATAATTGCTGGAATTGAACTTAAAGTTGGATCATTTTTGTTTAACTCAAGTATTAATTCAAAACTTGAAAGTATGAAAAATATTTTGAAAAGAGGTTAATTACTATGAACATTCAAGCAGCTGAGATCTCAAAGATCTTAAAAGAACAGATTAAAAATTTTGGTGATGATACGGAAGTAGCAGAGGTTGGAAAAGTTTTATCTGTTGGGGATGGGATAGCGCGTGTATACGGTTTAGACAAAGTGCAAGCTGGTGAGATGGTTGAGTTCCCTGGAGGAACAATGGGAATGGCTCTGAATTTAGAGATAGATAATGTAGGCGTGGTGATATTTGGCTCAGACAGGGATATAAAAGAAGGGGATCTTGTAAAGAGAACTAGCGCAATTGTGGATGTTCCCGTAGGGATGGAATTGTTAGGGAGAGTTGTTGACGGACTAGGTAATCCAGTTGACGGTAAAGGTCCTATAAAATCGAAAACAAGATCAGTTGCTGACGTAAAAGCGCCGGGAATTATTCCACGAAAATCTGTGCATGAACCCATGGCAACTGGGCTCAAGTCCGTTGACTCTTTGATCCCTATAGGTAGGGGGCAGAGAGAGTTAATAATAGGGGACAGACAGACTGGTAAAACCGCAGTTGCAATTGACACTATACTGAACCAAAAAAGCTACAACGATGTTGCCGGATCTGATGAGAGCAAAAAACTATATTGCGTTTATGTGGCAATAGGGCAAAAAAGATCGACTGTCGCTCAACTAGTAAAAAAATTAGAAGAAACAGGGGCTATTGAGTATTCAATTGTGGTCGCAGCGACGGCTTCCGACCCGGCTCCAATGCAATTTTTAGCGCCATACTCAGCGACAGCTATGGCAGAGTATTTTCGTGATAATGGTAAACATGCTCTTATTATATATGACGACCTTTCAAAGCAAGCTGTTGCATACAGACAAATGTCGCTCCTTCTTAGGAGACCACCTGGGAGAGAAGCTTATCCTGGAGACGTATTCTACTTACACTCTCGTTTACTTGAAAGATCCGCAAAACTTAACGAAGATAATGGATCAGGATCATTAACTGCTTTACCAATAATTGAGACCCAAGGTGGAGATGTGTCAGCATTTATCCCCACAAATGTTATCTCAATAACAGACGGTCAAATCTTTTTAGAAACAGAATTATTTTATCAAGGTATCCGCCCCGCAGTTAATACAGGGTTATCGGTCTCTAGAGTTGGATCTTCAGCGCAAACCAAGTCGATGAAATCAGTAGCTGGCTCTATCAAACTCGAGCTAGCGCAGTATAGAGAGATGGCAGCCTTCGCTCAATTTGGGTCAGATTTAGACGCAAGCACGCAGGCGCTACTCAATAGAGGAGCAAGGCTAACAGAACTACTAAAGCAGCCTCAATACTCTCCCTTAACTAACGCAGAGCAAGTTATTGTAATATATGCAGGGACAAAAGGTTATTTAGATAAAACGCCTGTAAGTGAAGTCACAAGTTTCGAGAAAAATCTTGTGAATTATCTAAGGTCTGAGGCAAAAGCTGTGGTAGATGAGCTGACAAGTAACGACCAAAAAGTAGATGGTGAAATTGAAAACAAAATTAAATCACTTCTAGACAACTTTTTAAAGACACAGATTTAGTAAAAAAATTAAAAAATGCCCAGCTTAAAAGACCTAAAAATACGAATTGATAGTGTAAAGTCCACTAGAAAAATTACTAAAGCTATGCAGATGGTTGCAGCAGCAAAACTTAGAAAAGCTCAGGAGTCAGCTGAAAGAGGTAGGCCATATGCTGAAAAAATGCGAGACATTGTGTCTAACCTAGCATCAAGTGTCAAAAACATTGCTGGGGACAATAAGTTTTTGGGAGATGGTAGTGATTGTAAAAAGTTTCTTCTGATAGTAGCAACCGCAGAGAGAGGTCTATGCGGTGGATTTAATTCTTCAATCGTAAAGTTAGCTAAGTCCAGAATAGCCGAGCTTGCAAGCGAGGACAAAGAGGTAAAAATACTCACAATAGGGAAGAAGGGAAGAGAGCAGCTTAACAGAGAATTTGAGAGTCTTTTTATCGGCCACGTAGATCTAAGTAACGAAAAAAATATCACGATAGACACGGCTAGAAAGATATCAGTGGACATCATTTCAAGGTTTGAAGCCGGTGAATATGAAGTTGCAGAGATTTTTTATAATAAGTTTGCTTCCGTTATTTCTCAAATACCTAGCTCCTATAAACTATTACCCGTTTCCTTCAATGAAAAAGAATCTGATGCAAGTAATGTTAGCTTTAATTTTGAGCCCGACGAGGATGAGATATTGAATGAAATAATACCCAAAAGCATTGCGACATCAATTTTCTCTGTACTTCAAGAAAATGCAGCCTCGGAGCAGGGATCAAGGATGGCAGCCATGGATAATGCGACCCGAAATGCAGGTGAAATGATCGACAAGCTAACCATAGATTTTAACCGATCAAGACAAGCGGCTATTACAAACGAATTAATTGAAATCATTTCTGGTGCTGAAGCACTTTAAATTAAAAAACAGGAGTTTAAGATGTCAAAGGAATTAGGAGTTATAACTCAGGTTATAGGAGCTGTAGTAGACGTAAAGTTTGAAAGCTATCTGCCCGCAATTTTAAATGCTCTAGAGACCGATAATAATGGTTCAAGATTGATTTTAGAGGTTGCTCAGCACCTAGGTGAAAATTCAGTTAGGACTATAGCTATGGATAGTACTGAGGGTCTTGTTAGAGGTACAACAGTTTCAGATACAGGTAGCCCTATAAGTGTACCTGTAGGTAATGCAACTCTTGGCAGAATTTTGAATGTTGTTGGAGATCCAGTTGACGAGAAAGGGAAAGTTAGTCAGAAGGAAACAAGGCCAATACATCAAGATGCACCAGAGTTCTCCGCCCAAGCAACGGAAACGGAGATTTTAGTTACGGGTATTAAAGTTATCGATCTGCTCTGCCCATACTCCAAAGGTGGTAAAATAGGTCTTTTTGGTGGAGCTGGTGTAGGAAAAACCGTTTTGATTATGGAATTAATCAATAACATAGCAAAAGTACACTCTGGGTTCTCAGTTTTTGCTGGGGTTGGAGAAAGGACTCGGGAAGGTAATGATCTGTATCACGAAATGATTGAGTCTGGTGTTATAAATCCGGAAAAACTTGAGGAATCTAAGGTGGCACTAGTTTATGGGCAGATGAACGAACCTCCAGGAGCAAGAGCACGGGTTGGGCTGACTGGTCTTACACTAGCCGAGCAATTCAGGGATCAATCAGGAACCGATGTCTTGTTTTTCGTGGATAACATTTTCCGTTTTACTCAAGCGGGTTCAGAGGTTTCCGCTCTTTTAGGCAGAATACCGTCAGCTGTAGGTTATCAGCCTACATTAGCGACTGATATGGGAGCATTACAAGAAAGAATAACATCGACTAAATCAGGATCTATTACTTCAGTTCAGGCTATTTATGTTCCAGCTGACGATCTAACAGACCCGGCCCCAGCGACGTCCTTTTCTCATTTAGATGCGACAACAGTTCTGAGCAGAGCAATTTCTGAAATTGGAATTTATCCAGCTGTAGACCCGCTTGACTCAACAAGTAGGATATTAGACCCCCAAATAGTAGGTGAAGATCATTATAATGTTGCTAGAGATGTACAGGGTATTCTTCAAAGGTACAAATCGTTACAAGATATTATAGCAATTTTGGGGATGGATGAATTATCTGAAGACGATAAGTTAACTGTTGCTAGAGCAAGAAAAATACAAAGATTTCTGTCTCAGCCTTTTGATGTTGCTAAGGTATTTACCGGTTCTGATGGTAAACAAGTCCCACTCGATGTTACTATTGACAGCTTTAAAAGAGTTGTTGCAGGTGAATTTGATCATCTACCAGAATCCGCATTTTATATGGTTGGCGGTATAGACGAAGTGATAGAGAAGGCTGAGAAGACTGCTGCTGATGTAGCATAGGTGCCTTTAGGTAATTAGAATGACAAATAAATTTGAGCTAAGTATAATATCGGCAGAGAGTAAAGTTTTCGAAGGAAAAGTGGAAAACATTTTAGTGCCTGGAATGGTTGGTGATTTTTTAGTGCTATCAAATCATGCACCTTGTATCAGTAGTATACGTCCTGGTTTTTTGGAATTTTCTGAGGGAACAAGCGATAATCAAAGATATTTTGTTTCTGGAGGCATTATAGAGATTATAAATAACATGGTATCAGTATTAGTAGACTCCGCTGTTGCCGGTGATAAAATTGCGAAGGAAGATATAACTAATCTTATTTCTGAAGTTAATGACAGATTATCTGCTGAAGATACTATAAATAAAGATGATTTGGGACTGAGGAAAAATGACCTGGAAGAGGCATTGAAACAAGCCTAGATTTTAAAACTCATTATAAGGAAAATGAGAACCATACTTGTTTAAAGATATACGAATTGCGCTCATTTTCAGTGTCGTATTACTCGATATTATAGGCATTGGAGTTATATTTCCTATTATACCGGATTTATTGAAGGAAGTCGGTATAGATAAAACTGCTAGTGCCGCTTTTTGGGGAGGTCTTTTGTCCTCATCCTATGCTTTTATGCAATTTGTTTTTTCACCAACAATTGGGACATTATCAGATATTTTTGGCAGGCGCCCGGTATTACTTATGGCATCATTATTTTTAGGAATCGATTATTTGCTGATGGGATTTGCTGAAAATATTTTGATCCTGTTTATTGGTAGAATCATTGGGGGCCTAGCTGGAGGAACTATAGCTACAGGTACTGCTTACTTGGCAGATATCTCAGATACCAAAGACAAAAAAAAGAACTTCGCCATCATAGGAGCGGCTTTTGGACTGGGTTTTATATTAGGGCCGATTATAGGAGGATTGATGGGTGAGATTAGTGTAAGGGCCCCATTTTTCCTATCAGCACTTTTATCTTTTCTAAACTTTTTTCTATGCTTACTCCTACTTCCGGAAACCCTTAAGGTAGGGACAAAAAATAAATTCAGAATAAAAAAGTTAAACCCGTTCTTTAATATGTCTTATGTATTTAAAATTCCTCTATTTAAAGGATTATTTTTTTGCTTCTTTCTTATCGCTTTCGCTAATACGGTTTATCCTGCGATATGGAGTTTTTGGGGAAGAGAAGTTTTCGGATGGTCTTCAGGAATGATTGGGTTTACTTTAGCGTGCTACGGTTTCTTGCTATTCATAGTTCAAGCATTTGTAATTCGATTAAAGTTTTTTGATAAGCTTTCAACAAAAAATTTAACACTTTTTTCTTTATCCTGTGGAATTGTGGCGCTTGTTTCATTCGGTCTTGTACGAGTGGAAATCCTAGTTTTTGCCATAATACCAATTGCAGCTTTATCGGAAATGGTTAATCCAACTTTAAAAGCATTTATGTCAAATAAAATATCTGAAAAAGATCAAGGTATTCTACAAGGCGTTTTAAATAGTATAGTTGGGTTTACTTCGGTTATCGGACCAATTTCCATGAGCTACATCTTTAGCATTGGTGCTTCAAAAGAAACACTTATTTATAGTCCAGGCGCACCATTTTTGTTTGCTGGATGTTTATTTTTTGCTTCTCTGATCTTGATAAGGCGATTTTTAGCTTAGATTTTTTGCTTCAGTTTGAATATAGACCTTCATAGATAGGTTTTAGAGACTCTTCACTAAATAGCGATGAGACAGAACTTTCGTTAGATATATTTAACATAGCATGAGCCAAAAGAGGCGCAGCAGTAATTATACGGATTTTTCGACAACTTGATACAATTTCAGTTGGTTCAATAGTATCAGTGATAACCATCGAGCTAAGGTTGGAATTAGAAATTCTCTCTATTGCTTCTCCAGAAAGAACACCGTGAGTTATATATGCATGTACTTCTTTAGCGCCCTTTTCCATTAGAAGTTCAGCTGATTTAATTAAAGTCCCAGCTGTATCACAAATATCATCAACTAGAATGCAGGTTTTATCTGAAACGTCCCCAATAATAGTCATGGAGTTAATTTCTCCAGGAGCACTCCTTCTCTTATCCACTACCGCTAAATCCACGTCAATTTTTTCAGCAAGTTCTCTTGCACGCGATACTCCTCCAACATCAGGTGAAACTATTGTAATATTTTTATTTTTTGCGAAGTTATGTCTTATATCAATCGCGAATATAGGTGATGCATATAGATTATCGACTGGAATATCAAAGAAGCCCTGGATTTGGGCAGCGTGAAGATCTAATGTAAGCACTCTATTTATACCTGCTTGTGCGAGCAAATTAGCCACTAATTTTGCACTAATTGGGGTTCTGGCTTTTGTCCTTCTATCTTGTCTCGCATAACCAAAATATGGGATTATTGCTGTGACTCTACTTGCACTAGATCTCTTAAGTGCATCTGCAATTATGAGTAGTTCCATCAGATTATCATTTGCTGGATTTGAAGTTGACTGAACTATGAACATATCCTCGCCTCGGACATTTTCGAAAACTTCTACAAAGACTTCTTGGTCGCTAAACCGTTCTACACGAGCTTTTACGGGCTTTACTTTTGTGCCGAACAACAGACCAATTCTCTTGCAAATACTTTTTGCCAGTGAGAGATTTGAATTCCCAGATATAATTTTTAATTTGCCGTTTGAGATCATTTTGTTGCGACTCTTTTTTATGAGTTAATCCTATACGTTTTTCAATTTTATTAAAGAAAAAGGATTACGTTAGTTTCGTCTTTTTTATTAATTTTCCAAAGTTTATTTATCTTTATTTCCCTGAAATTTCTGCCACGATATGATCTTCATAATTTTCATTATTAACTGAAGTTTCTGAAACACAGTATTTTTGAATTGATTGATTTGTCCTATGGACACTCTCTTGGTCTTTACTTAATAGATGGTGCCATTGGGGCAGAGGTTTCCCTTCACTTATTAATCTATAACTACAACTCGAAGGGAGAAATTTAGAATTTTTGTGTAAATTGTCTTTAGTGAGTTTTAAGCAGGCTTTAACATTTTTTTCTCTATTCTCGTAATCGCTACACTTACAACTCTCAAGCTCAAGCTTTGAACATGAAATGTTAGTGATAAAAATTTTCTTCTTATTAACTATTTTCAATAGGCAGCACTTAGCGCAACCATCACATAAGGCTTCCCACTCATCTTGACTTAACTGATCAAGAGTATATTTTTCCCAGAAAAATTTTCTTAGCTTAGTCATCAGCTAAAACACTTTCTATAATTTCACAGTCGGATTTCATCTGTAAAATCAACTCTTTTTCCGAGTTAAACTTAAGCTCAGGTCTTATAAATTTGACTAGTGAAATAGAAACATTTTCTCCATATAAATCTTCATCAAAGTCAAAGATGAAAACCTCAATATTTGGCTCATAATCTCCATAGGTTGGCCTTGATCCTATTGATGCTGCTCCCTTAAAACTTCTTTTATTATCTTTGGATAAAATTTTAATGAATACTGCATAGACACCATGTTTGGGGACAATTGTATTTCTTAAACCAATATTTACTGTTGGAAACCCGAGTTGTCGGCCTCTCTGAAACCCCTTTTCTACTACTCCCTCAATTTCATAATAGCGAGACAGCATTTTGGTGACTTCATCAACGGAACCTTTGGCTAGTTTTTCCCTTAATGCGCTTGAAGATACAACTTTACCTCCAATCATAAATGGATTAGCGATATGCAAACCGAGCTCGTTCTTTTCCTGGTAGATCTTTAATAACTTTACTGAACCCTCTCTATTCTTTCCAAACCTAAAATCAGGACCTACCACAATAGTTTTTACATTTAATTTTTCTAGAAGCACAGTCTCTATGAAATCCCTTGGAGATAAATTTGCCAACGAAGAGTCGAAAGGTAGTTCAAAAAGAGCATCTATGCCAAAAGAGTCCAAAAATCTTTCACGTGTTTCTGATTT
The DNA here is from genome assembly GCA_902537415.1 of uncultured Alphaproteobacteria bacterium. Lineage (GTDB taxonomy): Bacteria > Pseudomonadota > Alphaproteobacteria > Rhodobacterales > Rhodobacteraceae > CACIJG01. The sequence continues at coordinate 27,534 of CACBBC010000011.1, forward strand.
CATTAACCTAAATATAGGCCGATTTTTTTGAAAATATTGTCTGGGGTGAGGTTCAAATGTAACTACGCCTACAAAAGAATTATTACTTCTCTCCCTTGCAATCTCAATAACAGACTGGTGGCCCAAATGCATACCGTCAAAGTTACCTATAGCAACAGAGTAGCCCCTCTTCTCTTTTGGAATGTTTTCTATGCTTTTAAAAACCAACATAATGCTTCCTAGTCAAATTTTCTACTCGGGGCTAAGACAAGTGCTTCTCCTGATAATACTACTTTCCTATCTACTTTACACTTACAGTCTAATGTAACACGTCGATTTGAGTATTCTATATGAGTTACTAATACCGTGGTTGTGATTAATTGACCAGGGAGTACTGGTCTGATGAATTTCAGTGTTTGACTCAAATAGACGGTTCCGTGTCCAGGCAACTGTTCTGCAATTACGGCGGAAATCAAGCTTGCAGTGAGCATACCGTGTGCAATTCGTCTTCCAAATATTGTTTGCTGAGCATATTCTTCATCTAAATGCACTGGATTTTGATCACCAGAGACTTTTGAAAATAGTAGGATATCATTCTGCGTTATTTTACGTTCAAGCATTCTGCTCATTCCTATTTCCAAATCCTCTACACATATTGTTCCTTTTTGTATACTGTTTTTCATGGTTTAGTTGGCGATAGGCGGGCTATATGATTAAAAAACTTTGACGTGCTTTTTTATCGAAAAAATTTAATGGCATAGTCTACGTGTACTTTGTTATCTTCTATGGTTCGATTTAATTTTCTTTCGTCAAGGATGGTGTTATTTTTTCCTTCAATCAAATGCTTTTTTTTCAATAGCCCTCCAACTACCAGAAGTGAATGATGCTTTTCATTGTTAGCACCTCTAATATCTGTTGTGAGTCCATCTCCTATACACAGGATTGACAATTGTCTGGAGTCACTAAATTTGTTCAAAAAAGAATAGACCTCTTGATAAATATTTTTATGTGGTTTACCGAAATATATTACCTTCCCACCCATTCCCTCATACATTGAGGCTATTGAGCCAGCGCACATTTCTCTTTTATCACCGACATCGACTACCAAATCAGGATTTGCACACAATAGGGTCAAGTCTTTATCTATCCCGATCTTAAGTGTATTGCCATAGTCAGAGAGTTGATCTTTTGATGGATCAAATGGCTCGGTGCAAACAATTAAATCCGCTTGTGCAATATTATCTATATCAATTGAGATTTTTTTTTCATGGATCATATCTTTATAAATACTATGATGCCGTTTTCCTCCTATGTGGAAAATTTTCAACTGATTTGCTAAAATATTATTTATGTAATTCGAGGTAAGCTCTCCAGACGTTAAAAGCATATCATAGTGAATTTTTTTGATACCAAGTTTAGCTATTTGATCTTCGACGTTTGCAATTGGCCTGGGGGCATTCGTTACCAATACTACCTTGCCTTTTGAGGCTCTAAATTGCTCTAGAGCCTTAAGAGCTTCTGGAAAACTTTCTACGCCATTGTGTAAACATCCCCACAAGTCGCAAATTACGGCGTTGTATTTGTCTGATATTTCAGAAAAGTTTCCAATTACATTTATCAAAAGAACTAAATATCCAAATAATTTTTTCTAGTTTTGTCTTTCGAGGTGATAAAATATAAAAAGAAAAAATGCAACAACCTCGATTATATAAAATTTTAAAAAAAATTGAAAAAATTTGCAGAGAGATATTGACAAGCAAAAATTCTTGCATAAATAAAAGCGCTAGGTGGTGATGTCTCTCCGAAAGAGACCATTACTTTTGATTTATATTTTTATATGAGGAGATTCTTAATGGCTTTTAAACCTTTGCACGACCGTGTTGTGGTTCGTAGAGTTGATAGTGAAGATAAAACATCTGGTGGACTGATAATTCCTGACTCTGCACAAGAGAAACCAGCAGAAGGCGAAGTTGTATCAGTTGGAACTGGTGCAAGAGATGATTCCGGAAAGTTGATTCCGATGGAATTAAAATCAGGCGACAAAATCTTGTTCGGGAAATGGTCTGGCACTGAAGTGAAAATCGATGGTGAGGAACTACTCATCATGAAAGAAAGTGATATATTGGGTATAATTTCCTAAGAATTTTTTAACAACACTAATTGAGGAGCCAAAAAAATGGCAGCAAAAGAAGTAAAATTTGAAATAGATGCACGCACAAGAATGTTAAAAGGTGTAGACATATTAGCTAATGCAGTGAAGGTAACACTTGGGCCAAAGGGAAGAAATGTTGTAATAGACAAGTCCTTTGGGGCACCAAGAATTACAAAAGATGGCGTCACCGTCGCCAAGGAAATTGAACTTGAAGATAAGTTTGAAAATATGGGAGCTCAAATGGTGAAAGAGGTAGCTTCAAAAACCAACGATACTGCTGGTGATGGGACAACCACTGCAACAATATTATCTCAAGCGATTGTGAGAGAAGGTCTTAAATCGGTTGCCGCGGGTATGAATCCTATGGATTTAAAAAGAGGTATTGATGCAGCAGTGACCAAAGTAGTGGAAGAAATTAAAGGTATGTCAAGACCTGTAAAAGACTCAGCCGAGGTTGCTCAAGTTGGTACCATCTCAGCTAACGGTGAAGCAGAAATCGGAAAGCAAATCGCGGATGCCATGCAAAAGGTCGGAAATGAAGGCGTAATAACTGTCGAAGAGAACAAGGGTCTTGAAACCGAGACAGACGTAGTTGAAGGGATGCAGTTTGACAGAGGCTACCTCTCACCGTACTTCATAACAAATGCTGATAAAATGATCACTGAGTTGGAAGATTGCTTGGTTTTATTACATGAGAAAAAGTTGTCTTCCCTTCAACCAATGGTTCCGCTTCTTGAGACTGTAATCCAGTCAGGAAAGCCTTTACTTATTATCGCTGAGGACGTAGAGGGTGAAGCTTTAGCAACCTTGGTTGTAAATAAGCTTAGAGGCGGTTTGAAAATTGCCGCCGTGAAGGCTCCAGGTTTTGGTGACAGAAGAAAAGCTATGCTTCAAGACATCGCAATACTGACAGGTGGCCAGTTGATATCAGAAGATCTAGGGATGAAGTTGGAAAATGTAACCATGGATATGCTTGGTACAGCCAAAAAAATCTCAATCAACAAGGACGATACTACCATAGTGGATGGCGCTGGCGATAAGTCTGAGATAGAAGCAAGAGTCGCTCAAATTAAAGCCCAGATAGAGGAAACGACATCTGATTATGACAAAGAAAAGCTGCAAGAGAGACTTGCAAAGCTAGCAGGCGGAGTGGCAGTTATCAGGGTAGGAGGTGCTACCGAGGTTGAAGTGAAAGAGAGAAAAGATAGAGTAGATGACGCTCTCAACGCAACCAGAGCTGCCGTACAAGAAGGCGTAATTGTCGGTGGAGGTACCGCTTTAGTTCAAGCTGCAAAGAAGCTCGATAAAGTCAAGACTGAGAATCCAGATCAGGAAGCTGGTGTAAAGATAGTAGCTAGAGCCTTAGAAGCACCGTTACGACAAATTGCTGAAAATGCAGGTGTAGATGGTTCAGTCGTTGCTGGGAAGATTCGAGAGTCCTCTGATGTGACACATGGCTTCAATGCGCAAACTGAAGAGTATGGTGACATGTTCAAATTTGGAGTAATTGACCCTGCAAAGGTAGTGCGTACCGCGCTCGAAGACGCTTCATCAGTAGCCGGATTGCTTATAACAACTGAGGCAATGGTTGCGGATAAACCAGAGCCTAAGTCAGCAGCCCCAGCTATGCCCGATATGGGCGGCATGGGCGGCATGGGCGGCATGGGCGGCATGATGTAAGTCTTGAAGCGTCCAGCCAGGTTAATTACTAATTAGAGGGGAGGTTAACTCCCCTTTTTTTTTATTATATTTATGTGACCCATTTTTCTTCCAGGACGAGAGTCTTTCTTTCCATAAACATAGACTTTTGCTAACTCATTGTTTGCTAGATTACTAGTCACTTTTCCGATTAAGTTATACATTATAATGTCGGAATGCCTCTCGGTTGATAGCAGAGGCAAGTCCATAATTGCTCTGATGTGTTGCTGGAACTGACTAGAGTAGCTCCCGTCCATTGTCCAGTGCCCAGAATTATGTACTCTTGGAGCAATTTCGTTAACATAAAGTTCATTTTCTTTTAAAAAAAATTCTACTCCCATAACTCCGATATAGTCTAGATTAGCCACAATTTTTCTTGCAATGGTGACAGCGTCATTTTTAAGCACTTGAGTTGTTGACGAGGGTAAAGTTGTAGTTACGAGAATCCCTTTTTTATGTACATTTTCTCCTGGTTCAAAAGTCTTAATATTTCCATCTTTATCCCGGACTATTATTACGGATAATTCCCTATCAAAGCTAATTACTTCCTCAGCTATAGATGGACAAAGTTTTTCCCCAAGAAAATGATCGTTAATATCATCTAGTGTTTTGACTAATATTTGTCCCTTCCCGTCGTAACCTAGCCTACGTGTCTTGATAAGAATTGGTTTCTTTAGTCTAGTAAATAGTTTTTCAATTTCAGAAACTTCATCAATTCTATAAAATTGCGTAGTTTTAATACCTAACGAATTAAGATAACTTTTTTCAGTTAAGCGGTCCTGAGAGATTTTAAGGGCTTTTACAGAAGGCCTCATGTTCACAAAGAGATCTAATTCCTCTAATGCTTTGGTGTCTATGTTTTCAAATTCATAAGTTAGAACGTCTACATTTTTTGCAAAAGCGACTAGGTTCTCATTGTCATCATAGTTTCCAAATACTATTTTGTTAGCCACTTGTGCCGCAGGACAGTCCGTATCAGGGCAATATATATTTACATTAAAACCTAAGTCGGCTGCAGCAGTAGCAAGCATTTTTGCTAATTGCCCTCCACCAAGAATTCCGATGGTCTTATTCGGGCTCATTTTTTACTCGGTTTGTTGTATCAGCGCGCCAATCTCGGATTTTCTGACCAATAACCTCATCAGTAACTGCTAAAACCTGTATAGCAAAGATAGCGGCATTGAAAGCACCTGGAGAACCAATTGCCATGGTTGCAACAGGGTAACCTTTCGGCATTTGTACAATTGAATAAAGACTGTCAACTCCTCTTAGATCGGTTGCGTTAATAGGTACTCCAATTACTGGGATATCAGTTTTTGAAGCAATCATTCCCGGTAAATGTGCTGCGCCTCCTGCGCCAGCGATCACAACTTTTATTTTTCGCTTCCTTAGAGAATTAGCGTACTCGTACAACCTGTCCGGAGTTCTATGTGCAGATACAATTTTTTTTTCATAAGAAACATCAAGCTTTTCCAATAAATCGCATGCCACTTGCATGATTCCCCAATCTGATTGACTTCCCATTACCACGGATACTTGTATATTTTTTTCAATTTCCATTATTGATCTCACTTAGATATTTCTCTGCATCTAATGCGGCCATGCATCCCATTGCAGCGGACGTTACTGCTTGCCTATAAATATTATCCACTAAATCCCCAGCAGCAAAAACTCCAGGAATAGAAGTTTTTGTAGTTCCTGGAACGGTAGACACATAGCCACTATCAAAAGTTTTAAGCTGATCTTTAATAAGATTTGAAGCAGGGGAATGTCCTATTGCTACAAAGACCCCTGAGCAAGTGAGTTCAGATAATTTATTGCTCAAAGTATCTCTCATCTGAATTCCAGTTACGCCTAGAGGATTATCTTCCCCTAATATGTCAGTTACTTGCTTATTCCATATGATTTCAATTTTTTCATTTTCAAAAAGACGTTTTTGTAAGATTTTCTCGGCTCGCAACTCATCTCTTCTATGGATTAAATAAACTTTGGAAGCAAATTTTGTTAAGAAAATTGCCTCTTCAACAGCCATATTTCCTCCTCCTATTACAGCAACTATCTTGTCTCTATAGAAAAAACCGTCACATGTTGCGCACGCCGAAACCCCAAAACCTTTATACTTTTCTTCATTATCGAGTCCTAGCCAATTTGCTTGCGCACCTGTCGCTAAAATTACTGACTCCGTCAAATATTGTGAACCACTATCTGTTTCAACAAAGAAGGGTCGTACAGTAAGATTTACTTTTGAAACATGTTCGGAAATAATTTCGCATCCCAGATTACGGGCATGATCTTCCATGTTTTTCATTAGGTCTGGTCCAAGTATTTCTTTCTCTCCGGGCCAATTCTCAACCTCGGTAGTTATCGTGAGCTGTCCACCTGGCTGTATTCCTTGAAAGAGGATTGGTGATAACATAGCGCGTGAAGCGTATACAGCAGCTGTATAGCCTGCTGGACCTGAACCAATTATTAAAAGTTTAGTTTTTTTTGGAGACATATTATCCTCAAATTTTTTCATAGGTTACAAACAAATTATTGAAGCCATGCGGCCAAAGTCTCTCTCAGATTTATGATAGGCCCTTCTATTTGAAAAAAATAATTCAGAATTTTCGTAAGTACACAAACCAAGATTATGTATATCATAAACTCCAAGCAGATTAAATCTACTTTCAATAAATAAAGTAAGATCAAAGAAATAATTACCATCTTCTTTGATAAAAAATTTTTCGAAACATGGATCAGCCTTTATAAAGCTCTCAATAAAATCTAATTTTACCTCATAGCATTTTTTAGAAATAGTTGGACCAATTGCAACGGAAATTTTCTTCATATCGACGCCAAGATCTTTTAGAGAATTTAGTGCATTTTCACAGACCCCGGCAAGAGCACCTTTCCAACCTGCGTGAATAGCCAAGATGAATCCGCTTTCACTTTCATGAGCCAAGATAGGAGAGCAATCAGCGGTTAATATTCCAATCCCAATACCCTTTAGATTGGTTATGACAGCATCTACTGGCTCGTAACTTAATTTGTCAAAGTCAGCTTTTTTATCAATAAATACCACGTTGTTTGTGTGTTGTTGGTTTGGAAAAAAAACTTTTTGACTTGAAATATCAAGCGCATCCAAGACCAACGCCCTATTTGCATAAATATTGCCTTTGCAATCGGTCGTATTTTCTGACAGATTCAAACTCGAATATATGCCGGTGGAAACTCCACCGGATCTACTAAAAAAACCATGCTTTACAGATCGCAAGTTTTTGCTTTTGAACATTTTTACCATATCAGTCCAGGCCTTCTAGATGTCTTTTAGTTTTTGTTATCGCAATAACTTTAAAAAGAGAACCCATTTTATCGGGATCAATGAGTCTCTTTATCTCGGACTCGACTGTTTCTGCTAAGGCTGAGCTGACGTTTTTGGTTAAGCTTTTGAAGCGTTCCTCTATTCCAAGTTCGAGCAGAAAATTTCGTTGTTTTTTAACCGGCGAAACATACAAATTTTTTTTAATAGCTATTTCTTTAAGGAGCCTGAAATTAACATGTGAACTTAAATCACTTTGCCCTGGTTTTTCCAAAACACCATTAAATTTATGCTTGTTTACGGCTTGAAGGGTATCCCCAATACCTGAAATGTTTCCATAATCTACCAAAAGCAAAACACCATCATATTTGATTAAATGACTACAAATATTTGAAAAAATCGAGATAGTCCGTTCAGAATATTCAAGCGTATCACCTATTTTAAAATCTGAAAAGATACTGTCACTAGGCACCCAGATTTTATTATCTAAGGTGAAACAAAGTTTATCATTTTTTATTGTTATTTTTTTTTCGTGCCAGCCTTCGTTACATCTCACATATTGGTTTATAGGAAGGGCATCAAAAAATTCATTCGCAATAATTATTTGTGGTTCTAAACTCAAGCCTTTGATATCTGATATCCACTTAACTTTTTCATTTTTGAGATTTTCTTTTTGCAAAGTTATCAGTCGCTCGGATTTTTCCAAAATTGTTATCTCGAGGTTTATTTTATTATTGGTAACCTTATAAATAGTTCTAATGGCGTCCTTTAGAAGTGTTCCTCTACCAGACCCGAGCTCTGTTATAGATAGGCGTTTTTTATTTATGAATTCTTTGTAAAAACTCAATGCCCATAGCCCTATAAGCTCACCAAACGTTTGAGAGATCTCTGGAGATGTAATGAAGTCACCATCTCCGCCTAATACTTGATTGGATGTGTAATATCCATTTTTGTCATCCCACAAGCACATTTCCATATATTGTGATATGCTTATTGGACCACTTTTTTTAATTAAATCTTTTATCTTTTTTTCAATTTGCATCAAGATTTCGCTTGGTGATCAAAAAAATCATTAAAAGTCCAAAAATAATCATTGGAATTGTGAGAAGTTGTCCCATTGATATTCCTACACCTGGGAAAAGCTCGACTACATATCCATAGGGATTTTCATTGGTTATGAAAAAAGAGTCAGGTTCTCTTAGAAATTCAATTGAAAACCTTATAACACCATATCCTAGCAAAAAAGAGCCAAAAATGATGCCTGGTTTTTTAAGCGCTTTATAGAAAAAAACAAAATAATAAAAAATAAGCATTAAAACGATACCTTCAAAGAAAGCTTCATATAATTGCGACGGATGCCTGAAACAGGGTATTTCATTTGAGCTTGGACAAAATTTCCCCTGACCTTTTGTAAACTGGATTCCAAATGTTGAGGTTGTTGGTTTACCCCAGAGCTCGCCATTAATAAAATTTGCAATTCTGCCAAAAAATAATCCAGGAGGGGATGCAAATGCGATCAAATCACCTAAAGACAACAAGCTAATTTTTTTCCTCATGCCAAATAGAATGCCAGCTATTAACACTCCTAAAAAGCCCCCGTGAAATGACATCCCACCTTCCCATATATACAAAGTTCTAATGGGATTATCAAAATAGTATGCAGGTGCGTAAAAGAGACAATACCCGAAACGACCCCCTACAATGATACCCAAAATCATGTAGGTTATTAAATCATCTACTTCAGATCTTTCAATAATACTCTTATTGGCAAACCACAGGTCTTTATTTTGCACAAGCTTTGCCATAAAAAACCAAGCTAAAAGTATACCGGCTATATACGATAAACCATACCATTGTACATTGAGATGCAACCCAAATAAATTTAAAGTAACAGCGGTCTCACTTATATTTGGATATTGAAAGATTTTTTCCTCCAAAAAAATAAAATTCCAATTATATTTTTGTTTAACGTTAAAATATAAAAATTTAAAGGAGAATCGATGCAATTTAAAAACCCATTTATTGATAATCTTTCTAAAGTTATGGCTGATGCCTTTGGAGCAGCACATTCGGCCAAAAACGAAGCAGAGAATGTTTTCAAGACCTGGTTAGATGGTTGGTTAGCGGACAGGGACTTTGTTACAAGAGAAGAGTTTGAAGCACTTAAGCTAAGTGTGGAAGAATTAAGGAATAAAAGTAAGCCGTCCACAAAAAGAAAGAAAAATTTAAAAAGCTAATATTTACAAGATATAGTGGAGATGAGGCTAGAATACCTAATTGTAGTAGAGATTTCTAAATTTTGTGGGTATACTGACAGAAAAAGAGGAGCAGTAACCCCATGACACGAGCAACGTCAATTATATTTTTAGATGAAACGCATCCAATAGATGCCTTGGAACTAATAGCGCATGAAGAAAGTTGGGAATTCGCTAGAGATGATGATAATGAGATAATCGTTAGGATAGACGGAGGTTGGAAAAAGTATACTATCAGTGCTAGCTGGAATGTATCGCGAAACCTCTTTAAAACGATTTGTACATTTGAAATGATCCCACCAAGAAAAAAACTGGTAAAGCTCTATGAAACTATCAATTTAGTGAATGGCAGTGATGTTGATGGTAGCTTCATCTATGATAATGTAGAACAATTAATGAATTACACTACTAACATATTATTTTCGGACGAATTAATTATCTCCAATACAGAGTTAAGAGATTGGATAAAATCTTCTGTTGAAACAGCGGAAAAATTTTATCCGACCTTCCAAAAGAGCTGTTGGGGAGAAGTAATGCCAAAAGATGCTATGTCGGCAGCGTTTGGAAAGATAGCAGGTTACGCTTAGGTAAATATAAGTGACTGCAGAAAAGAAAATTAATCAACGAATTAAAATTATTGGTTGTGGCAAGATGGCGTCTGCAATCTTAGATGCGTGGTTAAAAAAATCAATATCGCCCCAAGATATTTATGTGGATGATCCGAAACCCTCTGAGTGGCTACTTGAAAAAAAGAAACATGGGCTGAATATAAATACAAAAGCAGATGTATCATTTGATTATTGCTTTATAGGAGTAAAACCACAGTCTCTAGATGAGATTAAACTAAAGCTAAAAGGGCTTTCCAAAAAAAACGTCACTTTTGTTTCAATGCTTGCTGGGATTAAAATAAATAGACTTGAAGATATAATTGGAAAAGATGAGTCGATTGTAAGAATAATGCCTAACTTACCCGCAGAGATACTAAAAGGCGTTACAGCAGTTAAAGAGAATAAATGGGTTGAACCAAACCAGTCAAAGAATTTGGCTTTATTATTAAAGGCCTTTGGGGAAATAGTAAAATTTGTTGAAGAGAAAAAATTTGATGCTGTCACGGCAATTTCAGGTTCCGGCCCAGCCTACATTTTTCTAATTGCTGAGTTGATGACAGAGGTTGGTATTAATTTGGGTCTTTCTTATGATGAAGCTTTTAAATTGGTAAAGCACACAATCGATGGGTCTGGAAGCTTAATAGTCAATTCATCATTGAAGCCCCAAAAATTGAGGGAAAACGTAACCAGTCCTGGTGGAACGACCCATGAAGCATTGGCCGTATTGATGAACAAGGACAATGGTCTGCCAAAGATTTTCTCAGCAGCAATAAAAGCTGCAGCACAAAGATCAAAAGAACTAAGTAAAGTTTAAGCTTTTAATTAATGCTTTAAATCTGAAATTTTGATACTTTTAGAAATGGCAGATTTTTTTGATACAGAATTAAGAGTGGGAGAGATCGTTAAAGCTGAAATTTTTAGGGAAGCTAAAAAACCAGCATACAAACTATGGATAAATTTTGGGGAAGAAATTGGGATTAAGACTTCGTCTGCTCAGATTACGGCTCTCTATACAACTCAAATGCTTGTAGGAAAGTTAGTAATAGCTGTAACAAATCTGGAGCCTAAACGAGTTGGCCCATTTATTTCGGAGGTCCTTGTACTTGGTGTCGATGGCAAAAATGTTGGTGATATTATTTTAATAGCACCTGAATATAAAGCTCTTATTGGTAATAGGGTTCATTAAGAGGGACCAATTAAATGAAACCAAAAATAATCGTCACTAGAGATATACCCGATGAAGTAGAGTCAAAGTTAAAACAGTATTTTCGAGTTTCATTTAATCGTGAAGATAAAGTATTTAGTAACGATATATTAGAAAAAGCAATGGAAAATGCCGATGGAATAGTTTGTACTGTAACAGATAATATTACCGATAAGCTTCTTACTCTTCCCAACAAAAAAGTGAAAATCATCGCAAATATTGGTGTGGGTGTGGATCATATAGATTTACAATCAGCCAAACAAAATAATATTATCATCACAAATACTCCCGACGTATTAACGGAGGCTACTGTTGATATAGCTACACTTTTACTTTTGTCTGTTACACGAAATTCATTTCTATTGGAAACAATGTTGCGACAGGGTGAATGGAAAGGTTTTTCTTTAACAGAGAACCTGGGAGTCGATGTTCGCGGAAAAACTCTTGGACTTGTAGGAATGGGAAGAATTGGTAAAGCTTTTGGAAAGCGTGCACATGAGGTATTTGGAATGAAAGTCCTTTACTATAATCGTTCCCCGGTTACGGATCTTAAATTTGAGGCAAGTGTTCGTTTTGACTTAGATGCCTTGCTGGAAGAAAGCGATGTAATTTCTTTGCATCTGTCAAGCGACAAGGGGAATAAGAACTTTATTTCAAAGAGCAAAATGAAGAAAATAAGGCCCTCATCATTTTTAATTAATACATCAAGGGGAGATGTTATTGATCAAATGGCACTTATAGATTTGCTGGAAAAGAAAAAACTTGCCGGTGCTGGTTTGGATGTCTTTCTTAATGAGCCAAATGTTCCTCTGAGACTGAGACGCTTATCAAATGTTACTTTGTACCCTCATATAGGATCGGCCACACATGAAACAAGAACAAAAATGGGAATGCTGGCAGTTGAAAATTTAATAGCATTTTTTAATGAAAAAAAGGTTATCAATCAGTTATAAGCTGTGAATGATATTTTTGTATAGCCCTTACCGACATTTTGCCCCCCCTATTTTCTTTAAGGCTGTGAATTGTAGCAATAATTCCACGAGATGTAGTATAGTAAGGGATCTTATTATTTAATGCTAAATATCGAATGTCTTTGCTATCTTCCAGTGATTGTTTGCCCTCAGTAGTGTTCATAACAATATCTATCTTTTTATCTTTCAGTAAATCCGAGATATTTGGTCGTCCTTCATAGACTTTCTTTACGGGTGAGCTATCAACTCCCTCCCTATCTAAAAAGGATTTCGTTCCCTTTGTTGCAATAATTTTAAAACCGATCTTCTCAAGAATTTTACATGCGTCACCCATCTCCTTAGTTTTATCTTCATTTCTTATTGATAAAAATACCGTCCCAGATTTAGGAAACTGCATACCTGCGGCAATCTGTGATTTGAAAAAAGCTCCCTCGAAGCTGTCCGCAATACCCATGACTTCTCCAGTTGAACGCATTTCAGGGGTTAAAACGGTATCGCTACCGGGTAGCCTATCAAAGGGTAACACAGCTTCTTTGACAGCCACATAATTCAAATCTTTTCTATGGAAAGATAAACTGGATAGTCTTAATCCTATCATCAATTTTGAAGCTAGATTAGCTAGCGGTATTCCAGTCGTTTTGGATATAAACGGAATTGTTCTGCTTGCCCGTGGATTTACCTCCAATACAAATATATCACTTTCTTTTACAGCAAATTGAATATTCATTAACCCTATTACTTCCAATTCTTTTGCAAGAAGAGAAGACTGATATTTAATTTTCTCAATTATGTCCTTTCCAAGGGAGTGTGGTGGTAGAGAGCAGGCACTGTCTCCAGAATGAACACCTGCCTCTTCGATATGCTCCAAAATCCCTGCAACAAAACAATCTTCTCCATCGCTGATTAAGTCTACATCAACCTCTATCGCAGAACCCAAATAGCTATCTAACAAAAGCGGAGTTTTACCGCTAATTTCTATGTTTGACCCTAAATATTTATTTAATTGCACTGGGTCATGAATTATTTCCATTGAGCTACCCCCTAAAACAAAAGAGGGTCTAGCAATTATTGGATAACTGAGGGACTCAGCAGCCTTTATGGCATTTGATTTTTTACCAACCGTAGTATTTTCAGGTTGTTTCAGTTTTAACTTTTCAATGACTTCTTTGAAGAGTTTTCGATCTTCTGAAATATTTATGGATTTGGGTGTTGTTCCTAAAATTTTAACACCCCTTCTATCAAGATCATCGGCTAGTTTGAGCGGCGTCTGCCCTCCAAACTGCACAATTACCCCAATCAAATTGCCCTTTTTCTTTTCTTTTTCAATTATGTTGATTACTGACTCAAAGTTTAAAGGCTCAAAGTAAAGTTTGTCAGAAGTATCAAAGTCGGTGGAGACGGTTTCGGGATTACAATTAATCATTATAGTTTCAACGCCTTCTTCACTAAGCGAGAAACATGCATGACAGCAACAGTAATCGAACTCAATACCTTGACCGATTCTGTTGGGACCACTGCCAAGAATTATTACTTTGTCTTTATTTGAGGGTTGAGCTTCACATATTTGGGTAGTAAAAGTGGATAAGTCATAGGTAGAGTATAGATATGCGGCCTCGGACTGAAATTCGCCACCACAGGTATCAATTCGCTTATAAACTGGAAGTATGCCGTACTTTCGTTTTTTATCTTGAATATTATCCAAAGAAGTAGACAACAATTCAGCTATTCTCTCATCACTAAACCCTTTAGACTTTGCCTCGCCCAAGACCTCCTGAGTTATATCTGGGCCAGAGTTTAAAATACTTTTTTCAAATAAAATAAGTTCCTCGATTTGATTTAAAAACCATTTGTCTATTCTTGTTATTTCGTATATTTCGTCAGTAGTGAAACCAATTCTGAAAGCCTGCCCAATAAGAAATATTTTGTCAGGAGTATTTATGGATAATTTTTTGTAAAGCTCAGGTTTATCCATATTGGTATGAATAATTGCAAGCCCAGAAGTTTTATTTTCAAGAGAGTTCAAAGCTTTTTGCAGACTTTCTTGGAATGTTGCCCCAATGGCCATAACCTCTCCTACCGATTTCATTGAAGTACCAAGCTCGTTTGATATAGACGGAAATTTTTCAAATGCGAAACGAGGTATTTTTGTAACAACATAATCGATCGTTGGCTCGAAGCTCGCGGGGGTAGTTTTTGTTATATCATTCTGCAACTCATCAAGTGTGTAGCCTATGGCTAGTTTCGCGGCAACTTTAGCTATTGGGAATCCTGTTGCTTTCGATGCAAGGGCAGATGATCTAGACACACGGGGGTTCATTTCAATAATTAGCATTTCTCCATTTTGTGGATTTACTGCCCATTGAACATTAGACCCACCAGTTTCAACACCGATCTCTTTTAAGACTTCTAAAGAGTTGTTACGCATTTTTTGAAACTCTTTATCGGTAAGTGTCATCGCCGGTGCTATGGTTATGCTATCACCTGTATGGACTCCCATAGGGTCAAAGTTTTCAATAGAGCAGACTATAATGGCATTGTCATTTCTATCTCTTATTACTTCCATCTCAAATTCTTTCCAACCTAGGAGGCTTTGATCGATAAGAATTTGATTAGCTGGGGATGCGTCTAAACCATTCATACAAATTTCTCTGAAGTCATTTTCGTTATAGGCAACTCCGCCACCTTTGCCTCCCAAAGTAAAACCGGGCCGAATAACTGCGGGCAAGCCAATTATATCTAATGCTTTTACAGCTTCATCCAATGAATTAGCAATTTCAGATTTTGGACTCTTTATTCCAATACTTTCCATTGACTGTTTGAAGAGTTTTCGGTCTTCCGCTTTTTCTATTGCATCCCTATTAGCTCCGATAAGAGCAACATTATAATTATTTAGCGTTCCTGCCTTATCCAACTCGATCGCAATATTAAGTGCTGTTTGTCCACCCATTGTCGGTAAAATAGCATCTGGTTTTTCTATCTTAATAATTTTCTCTATTACTTCTGAATTTATTGGTTCTATGTAGGTAACATCGGCAAGTTCTGGATCTGTCATAATTGTGGCGGGATTTGAATTAACTAGAATAACTCTAACGCCTTCTTCTTTGAGTGCCTTACATGCTTGAGCACCGCTGTAATCAAACTCGCAAGCCTGTCCTATAACTATGGGTCCTGCACCGATAATTAAAACTGACTTAATATCAATTCGTTTTGGCATTTAAATTTTTTCTTTAATTCGTGAAACTATAAGTGTACAAGAATTTATAAACATAACCCTTTTTAAAACTGTCACTAATAAAATCAATATGTTTTTGGTTAGTGAATAGGTAGATTAGATGCATTTGTACAGATCACATAACTGTAATGAATTACGAGCAGGAAACGACGGGGAGCTCGTAAAGCTCTCTGGTTGGGTACATAGAGTACGTGATCATGGAGGCGTGCTTTTCATTGACCTAAGAGATCATTTTGGTCTTACCCAAGTTTTAGCTGATCCTGATAGTCCCGTTTTTAAAAATGTAGAAAATGTGAGAGCAGAATGGTGCATATCAATAGAAGGAACTGTGAGAAAGAGAGATAGTTCTTTAATAAATGAAAAATTGCCCACAGGGGAGATTGAGGTTTTCATAGCAAAAATAAATATTTTAGGGGCTTCTGAGGAACTTCCTTTACCTGTTTTTGGAGATCTTCCATATCCAGAAGAAACAAGACTTAAGTATCGGTTCCTTGATTTAAGGAGAGATGGAATACACCAGAATATAATATTGAGATCAAAGATAATCGAGTATATACGAAAAGAGATGTGGGAAAACGGTTTCAACGAATTTCAAACGCCAATAATATCATCATCTTCTCCGGAAGGAGCGCGAGATTTTTTAATTCCCTCACGATTACATCCTGGAAGGTTTTATGCGCTACCGCAAGCTCCTCAAATCTACAAGCAGCTGATAATGGTTGGTGGGTTTGATAAATATTTCCAGATTGCACCATGCTTTCGAGATGAAGATCCTAGATCTGATAGATCTCCAACTGACTTTTATCAGCTAGATATAGAGATGTCTTTTGTAGAGGAACATGATGTATTTCAATTGGTAGAAAAAGTGTTTGTCAAACTCTTTGAAAATTTTTCGGACTCCTATGCAGTTAATAATAACTTTCCTATTATTAGTTTTGGCCAATCTATGGAGTGGTATGGTACTGATAAACCAGATTTAAGAAATCCAATAAAAATGATGGATGTTTCCGAGTTTTTTGTTTCTTCAGGGTTTAAAATCTTTGCCGATATTTTGAGGAAAGATGGAACACAGATCAAAGCAATACCAGCAAAAGGTGGAGGCAGTAGGAAATTTTGTGACAGAATGAACAAGTTTGCGCAAGAGCAAGGACTACCAGGTATGGGCTATATCTTTTGGCGGTCAGATGATAGTGGTAATTTAGAAGCAGCGGGACCAATAGCAAAAAACTTAGGCGAGGAAAAGACAGAAAAATTAAGAAATTTTCTCGGTCTTGATAAAGGAGATGCAGCCTTTTTCTTGGGTGGTGTACCTGCCCATTTTAATGATATTGCTAGCAAGGCTAGGGACATCGTTGGCATCGAACTAGACATTACAAATTCAAATTCTTATGAGTTTTGTTGGATCACTGATTTTCCAATGTATGAAAGAGATACAGAAACAGGAAAAATTGAGTTTTCACATAACCCTTTTTCGATGCCTAAGACCGATTTATTGAGTGAAGATATTGATCCTTTGAGTGTATTGGGGATGCAGTATGATTTGTCGTGTAATGGGTATGAGATTTTGTCTGGCGCAATTAGAAATCATAAACTAGAGAACTTGTTTAAGGCGTTTGAAATTGCGGGCTATACAAAAGAGGAGGTTGAGAGCCAGTTTTCAGGTTTAGTAAATGCCTTAAAATATGGTGCTCCACCTCATGGAGGATGTGCTGCTGGTATTGATAGGATAGTAATGCTATTGGCTAAGGAAGATAATATAAGGGAAGTTATTATGTTTCCTATGAACCAAAAAGCAGAGGACCCTATGCTTGGATCCCCCAGAAATCCAACCGTACAACAGTTAGATGAACTTAAATTAAAAATAATCGATCACGATCTATAAATTCATTTAATAGAATAGATTGATTATTAAACAGGTCGGTATCCAAAGAATAATAGATACTATCGTGGTAATAGAAAACTTGCGTTTGAGATTAGGATTTACTGGAGATGAAGGTGCGGTCCCTTCAATGATATTTCTCTCATCATTTTGGGTAGTAACATTTATAGGTAAAATGATAAATAAAATAATAAACCAGTAAACTGATAATAGTACTATTGCAGATGTTATTGTCATTGTTTGACTTCCTCTAACTCGATGAGAGTGCCATTAAAATCCTTAGGGTGCAGAAAAATTACTGGATTACCATGCGCACCAATTTTAGCTTCTCCATCGCCTAATACAGTTGCTCCATCTTTTTCTAGGCTCAAAATGGCATTATTTATGTCCTCTACTTCAAAACAAATGTGGTGTATCCCACCTTTTTTATTCTTCTCAAGAAAGTTTTCTATTGGGCTTTTTTCTCCCAGTGGTTCTAGCAATTCTATCTTGGTATTTGGTAATTCAATAAATACTACCTTAACGCCATGATCTATTTGATCGATTGGAGAACTTATTTTTACTCCCAGCATATTTTTATAGGTTTTTACAGCCTCATCTAATTTGGGTGTTGCTATAGCGATGTGGTTCAGTTTTCCAATCATTTTTACACTTTCTTATTATAGTTTTTCAAAAAATTTTTATAGATATCTTTTAGCAAAACAATATCATCGACCTTAGTATTTTCATTAATTTGGTGCATAGTATCGCCAACTAAACCAAATTCTATAACCGGGCAGTATTCCCACACAAATCGAGCATCTGATGTGCCGCCTCCAGTAGAAAGTTTACAATTTACACCTGCTATTTCTTTAATTGAAGTAGTTAACAGGTCTGAAAGTTGACCTGGCTCAGTCAAAAAGCTTTCACCAGAACATTTATACTTAATTTCCAGAGTCGCATTAGTTTCTTCATTATGCTTGGTAACAAGCGAGTCTATTTTTTTTGTTAGCGATAAGCATGAATGCTGATCATTAAAACGCACGTTAAAGTTAGCATAAGAGTTCTCAGGTATAACGTTTAATGCTTCATTTTTTGTATCTATCGTTGAGATGTTCAAGCTAGAGGGCTCAAAAAAATCGCTACCTTCATCTAGCTTAAGGGACTTTAATTTGCTGAGAAAGAGAATTAGAGCTTCGACCGGGTTAACTGCTTTGTCAGGATAAGCTATATGACCCTGCTTTCCTTTACAAACTATAAATCCGCTTAAAGAACCACGTCTACCAATTTTTATAGTATCGCCTACCAACTTGGAGGAGGTAGGCTCACCAACGAGACAGTCGTCAAAAGATTCGTTATTTTTAAAAGCCCACTTCAAAATTTCTTTTGTACCGTATTCAGCGTGACCTTCCTCATCACTCGTGATTAATAGCACGAAAGAGCAACTAAGCTTTTCTTCCTCAATGATTTCTTTAAGCGCAATAAGGAACGCTGCAACAGAAGATTTCATATCTACTGAGCCTCTACCAAAAATTCGATCGTTCCTAATATCACCACTGAATGGATCGCTATCCCATAAACTTTCCTCTCCTGGTGGTACTACATCCACATGCCCATTAAAGGCCAGTGTTCTTTTGAAACCTGACTTTGGAGACCACCGTGCAAAAAGGTTTGTTACACCTTGGGTAGAGGAAACGTTTGTTTGGAAACCTAACTGCTCAACAAATGAAGAAATATATTCTAGAGACCCACCGTCGTCTGGAGTAATTGACCTAAAACTAATAAGTTTTTTTGTCAACGCTATAGGATCATCTATCAATTTAGTCATGATTAGTCTCGTAATAAATCATTTATAGAAGTTTTACTTCTTGTTTTTTCATCGACCTGTTTGACTATTACCGCGCAATAAAGGTTTACTCCTCCTTTAGATGGAATAGAACCTGAGACAACCACGGAGTAAGGAGGTATTTCTCCATATGTTGTTTCACCAGTTTCTCTATTAAATATTTTTGTAGATTTTCCAATAAACACACCCATGCCTACTACAGCTCCCTCTCTAACAATACAGCCTTCTACAATTTCGGACCTCGCTCCAATAAAGCAATTATCCTCGATAATAGTGGGCGATGCTTGCATAGGCTCTAATACACCTCCTATTCCTACTCCACCTGAAAGGTGCACATTTTTTCCTATCTGAGCACAAGATCCAACCGTTGCCCAAGTATCGACCATTGTCCCACTATCAACATACGCACCAAGATTAACAAATGCTGGCATCAGAACAACATTTTCACCAATGAAGGCTGATGCTCTAACTACCGTGTTAGGAACGGCTCGGAAATTCTTCTTTTTCCACTCAGTTTCACCCCAGTCTTTAAACTTGCTATCCACTTTATCCCACCAAGTTGAATTTTGTGGCCCGCCTTTTTGTAATTCCATTTCTCTAAGCCTAAAACTTAATAGAACTGCTTTTTTTGTCCATTGATTCACCGCCCATTCACCTGAGGCCTTTTTTTCTGCCACTCTTAAAGTACCGTTCCCTAGTAGATTTAAAGTTTGTTCTACAGCCTCTTTAGTTTTCCCAACTGTTTTTTCATTTATTTCGTCTCTGCTCTCCCATGAGGTTTCGATAACTGTTTCTAGTTCTTTATTTTCCATAGTATGTCCTTTAATTATTATTCATATTTTAAAAAAAATTCTCTTATTTCACTTTGCTGCAAGGGATGAAAGTTGTCATCAGATACCGTTAAAATGCGCATTTCACCTTTTTTATCTTTCCAAAAAGTCATGCCCTCCAAATTGTCAAA
>CACBBC010000012.1 GCA_902537415.1 uncultured Alphaproteobacteria bacterium
CCAAAAATTCAAAAAAATTGGCAACCACAATCAATTAATTTTTAAAAAAATAATTGCTGATAAAGAGACCCCTGTTTCAATTTTTGAAAAAGTTTGTGGAAGTCAAAGTAATTGTTTTTTATTTGAATCTGTGACCGGGGGAGAAAATAAAGCTCGTTATTCAATCATCGGAATGAGACCTGACCTAGTTTGGGAAAGTGAGATGGGTGGATGTAAAGTTGCAGAAAACTTACAGGACTCTAATAGACTAAGGTTTAGAAAATTAAAAAATAATCCTTTAGAGGAGCTCAAAGACACCATCGAGAGGTGCAAAATTGATATACCTGAGGATCTTCCTCCCATGATTGCAGGTTTATTTGGTTATGTAAGCTATGACGTAATAAGGTTAATAGAAAACTTACCTGATATTAATTATGATGAGCTAGGTATTCCTGATATACGATTAATTAGACCGACTGTTCTTATTGTGCTAGATGCGATAAAAAATGAATTAATTGTTGCATCACCAGCTTGGGCGAACGACAAGCAATCCTTACAAAAAACATATAATAACTCTGTAAAACTAATCGAGGAAACAGTCATACAAGTTGCACTGCCAAGAAAAAAAGCAAAGGAAAAAAGAAAGCCTAAAAATTATCTTGGAAAACCAGTATCTAATTTCACCAAAACAGCCTATTTAAATATAGTTAATAAGGCTAAAAAGTATATTAAAAGCGGTGATATCTTCCAAGTGGTACCAAGTCAAAGATGGAAAATGAAGTACTTATTACCAGGTTTTTCATTGTATAGGTCGCTAAGAAGGACAAACCCATCTCCCTACATGTTTTATTTTGATTTTAACGATTTCAGCATAATTGGGTCTAGTCCAGAAATACTTGTTAAGGTCGAAAATGATGACGAGGTTACAATTCGACCAATAGCTGGCACGAGACCTAGAGGTGTTAACGAAAGTGAAGATAAGGCATTGGAAAACGAGTTATTGAATGATAAAAAGGAACTTGCAGAGCACCTTATGCTTCTTGATCTTGGACGAAATGATATAGGCAGGGTGTCCAAAATAGGATCAGTAAAAATTACAGAAAGTTTTGTCATTGAAAGATATAGTCATGTTATGCATATAGTTTCAAATGTTAAGGGAAAGCTTTCTAAAAATGTTAGTAACATCCGCGCTCTTCTCTCAGGTTTACCAGCCGGAACAGTTTCTGGTGCTCCCAAAATTAGAGCTATGGAAATAATTGATGAATTAGAAAATGAAAAAAGAAGTATATTTGGTGGAGGCGTTGGTTATTTTGGAGCGTCGGGCCATATGGATTTCTGTATAGCTATAAGAACTGCTATACTCAAAAATCGGGATTTATATCTGCAGGCTGGAGGTGGAGTAGTTTTTGACAGTGATGCAGAAAAAGAATTTCAGGAAACAATAAATAAATCAAAAGCTTTGATTAAAGCAGCAGAAGACTCAATACACTTTTTTGGGGATTAACATGCTATTGATTATAGATAATTACGATAGTTTTACCTATAACCTGTATCATTACTTTGGTGAATTAGGTTATAAAGCTCAAGTTCGCAGAAATGATGAAATTGCAGTTGATCAGATTATAAACCTAAAACCGAAAGGAATCGTAATTTCCCCGGGTCCGCGTGGTCCTGAAAAGGCTGGGATATCGGTTGACCTCGTAAAGGCAGTTGCAGACAACAGAAAAATACCACTATTAGGGGTTTGTCTAGGCCATCAGGCTATAGGTGCAGCTTTTGGTGCAAAAATAATAAGTGCTCCCGAGATAATGCATGGAAAAGTAGATATGGTTTATCACTCTCAGAAGCATATGATTTTTAAGAACTTGTCATCGCCTTTTGAAGCCACAAGATATCACTCTCTATGTGTAGATCCTAAAACCCTTCCCTCTTCACTTGCAGCCATTGCAAAGTCTGGAGATGAGACTATTATGGCTATTATGCACCGTGAGTTACCCATATTTGGCCTACAATTCCACCCAGAATCAATTAAGACAACTTGTGGAAAACAAATTCTTCATAACTTTTTGAGTATTTTGGAATCAAATAATGCATGAAAAAGTTAAAGAATTATTATTTAAAGCAACACAAGGACCCATATCATTTAAAGACGCCGAGATTGTCTTTGAAAATATAATGGACGGTAATTTATCAGAAGTCGAAATATCTTCATTTCTGACATCATTAAAAGTGCGCGGGGAAAGCATAGATGAGCTTACGGCTGCTGCCTTTATTATGAGGAAAAAATCCTTAAAAGTTTTAAACGGTGAGAATGCTGTAGATATTGTAGGAACGGGTGGAGATGGAATGAATACGTTAAATATTTCGACGGCGAGCTCGCTCCTTGTTGCTTCTACTGGTATGAAAGTAGCCAAACATGGTAATAGAAAAATTTCCTCACTCGCCGGAGCTTCTGATACTCTTGAGATACTTGGCATAAATACCTTAATGGAACCTAAAGTTGCACAAAAATCCTTAGAACAATTTAATTATTGTTTTATGTTGGCTCCTATTTATCATCCTGCTATGAAAAATGTCATGCCTGTTAGGCAAGAGCTTGGCTATAGAACAGTGTTTAATATACTAGGTCCTCTAACTAACCCGGCTTCTGTTAAATATCAACTTATCGGTGTCTATGAAAAATCATTAGCTATAAAAATGATAGAGGTTCTCAGAAATTTAAATACTAAGAGAGCTTGGGTCGTTCACGGATCAGATGGGACTGATGAGATTTCTATCACCGGTGAAACTTATGTTGTTGAACTTGATAGGGGTAAAATTAGAGAGTTTAAAATTAACCCTGAAGATGCTGATTTGAAATCGTGTGATTTTTCAGAAATTTTGGGAGGATCTCCTAAATTCAATGCGCAAAAAATTGAGCAATTAGTAAATGGGAAAAAGAGTGGTTTTTTTTACTCAGTTATTTTTAACAGTGCTGTTGCCTTAAACATAAGTGAAAAAGTAAAAAATATTCAAGATGGAGTTAAGATGGCTTCCGATACATTACTTTCTGGAAAGACAAAGGAGCTAATTGAAAACTTAAAAGTAGCGAAAACTTCATTGCAATGAGTATATTAGATAAAATAAAGCTTACAAAATTGGAAGAAGTAAGTAGGTTAAACAAAAATAAGCTAGAATATGATAAGCTAAATTTCCTTAAGTCTTCTCAGAACAATGAGAGTTTTATAAACTCCCTAAAGAAATTAGGGCATAATAATTATACGTTAATAACTGAAATTAAAAGAGCCTCCCCATCAAAAGGAATTATTAGGAAAGACTTTAACCCAACAGAATTAGCAATATCTTATGAAAAAGGTGGTGCATCGTGTCTGTCTGTTTTAACAGATCCAACCTATTTTAAAGGTTCAAATGATTACATCGCTCAAATTAAGGAGGTTGTGTCTCTTCCCATTCTAAGAAAAGAGTTTTTAATTGACCCTCTTCAGGTGATAGAGTCAAAAAGCCTTGGCGCTGACTGCATCCTTATTATAATTGGCATGAACTCAATTGAAGACAATAAGACAATTGAATCTATGGCTTTGGATATTGGATTGGAATGTATCTTAGAAGTACATTCTCTTGAAGAGCTCGAAGCAACCAAGCATTTCTCGTCAAATATGATTGGTATAAATAATAGAGACCTTAACACCTTCAACACTGATATCGAAACCACAGTCAAGTTATTGCCCAAAGTACCTAAAAATAAAACTGTAATATCTGAATCTGGCTTGTCAAAAAAGAGTGATTTGGAAAGACTGGCCAAGCTCGGAGTATCATCATTTCTTGTTGGAGAAAGTTTAATGAGGCAAGAAGATCTTGAAAAAGCAACAAAACTGCTGATAAATCGATAATGGATAAAAAATTTAGTCACCTGGATAATAAAGGCAATGCAAGAATTGTTGACATTTCAAAAAAGAAAAAATCATCAAGGTATGCCAGGGCAAAGGCTACTGTTTGGCTTTCCAAAAAAATACTTACAATGATAAAAAATGATAAACTTAAAAAAGGAAACGTTATTAATGTCGCTAGAATTGCTGGTATTATGGGAGCAAAGCAAACGTCAAGTCTGATCCCTTTATGCCATAACATTACTCTCGATAGTAGCGATATTAGTTTTATATTTTTAGAAGAAGAACTCGAGATAGTAAGCACAGTAAAATCTGAAGAGAAAACTGGAGTAGAGATGGAAGCACTAACTGCGGTTACGGTTTCCGCTCTTACAATTTATGATATGGTTAAAGGAGTTGATAAGTCAGTTTACATTAAAGATATATCGCTATTAGAAAAGAAAGGTGGGAAAACTGGTGACTATAAGAAAAAAGAAAGTATTAAAAAATGAATGTTTCCAGAGCACTAAAGGAAATATTGAAACAAGATTTTTCATGTTTAACTGAAAATATATACTTAAAAGACTCGATTGGCAGAACTCTTTCAAAACCAGTTACCATAAACAAAAGTATCCCTGAATTTGATACATCCTCCATGGACGGGTTTGCCGTTAGGAAGTCGTCTTTAGGAAAGATTGGTAGGTTTACTGTATTAGGAGAGACTCCTGCTGGCGCCAGATCGCGCTATACGATTATGCCCAATGAGTGTGTCAAAGTTTATACTGGATCCAGGATGCCTAAAAATGCTGATTTTGTCATAATTCAAGAGAACACTTGGAGCCAAGGAAATTTCATGTATGTCAATGATTATGATAAAAAAAGCTCATATGTAAGAAAAACAGGATTAGATTTTAAGAAGGGTCAAATAATTTCTAACCCCATGTTAATTGACTACAAGCTTATTTCTGCTTTAGCTTCCCTTAATTTAGAAAAAGTTTCTGTTATAAGGAAACCGAAGGTTTGCATTATTCCAACCGGAAATGAGATTTTAGCTTTAGGAAGCAAAGCAAAAAAAAACAGTATATATTCATCTAGCCCATATAGCATAAAATCAATGTTAGAAAATGAGGGGGCAGAGGTAACTATAGCTCCAATATGTAGAGATAACCTGGATGAGATAATATGTGCCCTCAAAAACACCAAACAATCTCAAATAATCATAACGTTAGGAGGTGTATCAAAGGGTAATTATGACCTTATACGTAAGCATTATAGGAAACTAGGTATAAAAATTCTTGTGGATGGGATACCGATTAGACCAGGGAAGCCGTTAATTATCGGGAAATTAGATAGTAAAGTTATTTTTTGTCTACCAGGCAATCCGATATCAAGTATTGTATGTAGCAAGTTATTCATAGTCGCATTAATTAAAAAAATGCTAGGGGAAAAGCGTAAAAAAATAACCACGCGAAAAGCTCTGTTGTCTGAAGACATCAATATTCCTATATCTCAACGAGAACACTATATGAGAGCATTTACATACCAAGAGGCAGCAACACAATATGTAAAACCATTTTCACGACAAGACAGCTCATTACATTCTGTGCTAATAAAATCAAACTGTCTTTTAATTATACCTCCGAGATCATCTTCAAATTTTAAGGATCAAATTGTAGATATAATTGACTTATAGATTGACATTTATTAAAAGAACATATATAGAACACAGTAGAGGTACGTATGTTAACAAAAAAGCAAAATGAACTTTTGTTATTTCTTGAAGAAAAGATAGCTCAATCTGGTGTAACGCCATCTTTTGAAGAAATGAAGAATAAACTGGGCCTTAAATCAAAGTCAGGAATTCACCGTCTCATTTCTGCCCTTGAAGATAGAGGATTTATTAAAAAATTACCTTTCAAAGCTAGAGCAATCGAGATTTTAAGATTACCAAACATAAAGTCAAAATCTTCAGACCATAAAGATGATACAGTTGATAAGCAGATCGTTGAGTTGCCAGTAGTTGGAAGGATTGCAGCTGGCCTACCTATAGAGGCAATTGAGGCAGGAGAGAGCTCTTTATTCGTATCAAAATTTTTAACTAAAGGATCAGATAGTTTTATTCTAGAAATAAAAGGGGAATCAATGATTGATGCTGGCATAAATGACGGAGATCTTGCAATTATCAAAAAGCAGAGCTCAGCAAATAACGGCGAAATCGTGGTAGCTTTAACAGATGAAAATGAAGCTACATTGAAAAGATTTAGAAAACGCGGTGATACAATTGCTTTAGAGGCCGCAAATGAATTGTTTGAAACCAGAATATATTCTGCTGGTCAAATAAGTATTCAGGGAATTCTGATTGGCTTGATTAGGCAATACTAATAGCCTATAAGCTTTACTAATGGAAATAAGAACAAGATTTGCTCCTTCTCCAACAGGTGACTTACATATTGGAGGTGCTAGAACAGCACTCTTTAACTATCTCTTTGCAAAAAGCATGAAAGGAAAATTTCTACTACGCATTGAAGATACCGATTTAAAGAGATCTAAAAGTTCTTTAACAGAAAAAATCATAAATGATATTAAGTGGTTAAATATCCTCTGGGATGAAAAAATCGTTTTTCAGCGACAAAACCAAAATAAACATAAACAAATAATTGATTATTTATTAAAAAAGAGATTGGCCTTTAAGTGCTTCTTCGAGAAGGAAGATCGAACGGAAAAAAATATTGAAAAAATTGGTGCACAAGAACCTGCGTTCAGATCACCATGGAGAGATTTTAGTAAAAATACACATCCTAACAAACAATATGTGGTGCGATTTAGAGTTCCAAGTGACCCTTCTCGAATAAATTTCACTGATAAAGTTAGAGGAGAACTATCATGGAATTTAAGTACAATAGAAGATTTTGTAATAGCACGAAGTGATGGTAGCTCAACATATAATCTAGCAGTTGTTGTGGATGATCATAACATGAAAATCAGTCATGTAATAAGAGGAGAAGATCATCTTACAAATACGGTTAAACAATTACTTATATACCAAGCATTAAATTGGGTGCCGCCAGAATTTGCACACATTCCCCTTATCCACAATGACAAGGGCGAAAAACTATCAAAAAGAGATGGAAATAGTAGCTTGCTAGACTTTAAGCAAGAAGGTTTTTTACCAGATGCAATGTTAAATTATCTTGCAAGGCTTGGTTGGAGCTATAAAGATGAGGAGTTTTTCAATTTAGACCAAGCTATTTCCTGGTTTACACTTGATGGGATAGGAAAAAGTCCTTCCAAATTTGATATTAAAAAACTTTTGAATATATCTAAAAAGCACCTGGTATCAAAACCAGTAGATGAAATTCATAAATCACTTTTACAATATATAAGAATTTATAAAAACATAAGCTTATCAGAAACTATTTCAGAAAATTTGAGACAGTATTTACCTCTAGTAGTTGAGAGATGTACTTCGCTTGGAGAAATATTTGATGCCTCCGCATTTTTATTTGAAGCAGATAAAGTTAGAGACAAAAAAGCTTTGGCACTGTTAAATGATAATTCTAGAAAGATACTTTCAGATTTTGTGTATGCAATTAAATCAGCAAATTTTGCATGGAATTCGAAACTTTTAAACGAATTCATAAATACTTATTGCGAAGAAAGTAGCTTAAAGTTCCGTGATATTGGTATCCCCCTAAGAATAGCTTTAACTGGATCAACTTCATCGCCTAGCATAGCTCATATTATGGAAATATTAGGGAAACATCAAACGCTAGATAGATTAAATATCAATGTTGATTGAATCAAAAATTGATTAATATCTATTATCAACTATAATATTTTGTAACAATTTAGGGACTGGATAAATTTGCTAGATAAAACACCAAAGTTTGCCGAACTTAAAATAGATGAGAAGAGTATAAAGGTACCTGTTAGTAAAGGAACATTAGGACCTGATGTTTTAGACATAAGGAGCCTGTATAAGGAAACAGGCTTGTTTACATATGATCCTGGTTTCACTTCCACAGCATCCTGTGACAGCAATATAACTTTTATAGATGGTGATAAGGGTGAGCTTCTTTACAGAGGTTATCCTATAGAGGAGTTAGCAGAAAAGTCTAATTTTTTGGAAGTGGCCTACCTACTTTTAAGGGGTGAATTGCCGACGAAGCCACAATATGACGACTTTTGCAGCAGAGTAACACGGCATACAATGCTACACGAACAAATGTTGAATTTTTTTCGTGGTTTCAGAAGAGATGCTCATCCAATGGCGATTGTTTGTGGTGTTCAAGCAGCTATGTCAGCTTTTTACCATGACAGTACAGACATTAACGACCCATGGCAGAGAGAGGTTGCGACGATCAGAATGATTGCAAAACTTCCAACGATCGTTGCTTGGGCATATAAATATTCCATTGGGCAACCATTTGCTTATCCCAAAAATAATCTTCAATATGCCCCCAATTTTTTACAAATGTGCTTTTCAGTTCCTGCTGAAGAATATGTAAGTGATCCAATTTTAAGTAAGGCTATGGATAGGATATTCATTCTTCATGCTGATCATGAACAAAATGCTTCAACTTCTACTGTTAGGCTTGCTGCTTCTTCTGGAGCAAATCCATTCGCCTGTATAGCTGCAGGTATAGCATGCCTTTGGGGCCCTGCTCATGGAGGCGCCAATGAGGCTGCGTTAAATATGTTGAAAGAAATTGGGTCTCCCGACCGAATACCTGAATATATCTTAAGGGCAAAAGATAAAAATGATCCATTTCGACTGATGGGTTTTGGACACAGGGTTTATAAAAACTTTGATCCAAGATCGAGGGTCATGAAGCAAAGTGCAGATGAAGTTCTTGAATTGTTAGGGATCAAAAATAACCCAATACTTCAAGTAGCAAAAGAGCTAGAAAAAATTGCTTTGGAAGATGAATATTTTATTGAGAAAAAATTGTATCCAAACGTGGACTTTTATTCTGGAATAATACTTGAGGCTATGAACTTTCCAACTTCCATGTTCACTCCAATTTTTGCATTGGCTAGAACTGTAGGGTGGCTTGCTCAATGGCAAGAAATGATTTCAGACCCTAATATTAAGATTGGTCGCCCAAGACAACTTTTTACCGGCGCAACTCATAGAGCTTATAAGGCTTTTGATAAACGGTAAGGTATCTTAATATAATTTGAAGTAATTTCTAATTGATTTTGCTGCTCGTATCGAAGGATCTTTGGAGCCATATCCAAGTTCTCTGATTGCCTGTTTTGATGAAATTAGCTGAGCCTGTGCATACTTCTTTTTACCAAGGATCTTTTCTGCTTCACTGTATAAATTCTTAGACTTACATCGGTTAAAAAGAAACTCTGGGATATTATTACTCTTTGTTATTAGGTTTACCAAATTTGCCGATGAAACATTCACTAATAGACTATAAATTATCTGAGTTAAAAAGCCAGTACGATATCCAACAATCATTGGCACACTTGATTTCGCTAATTCCAAAACCACAGTGCCTGAGGTCACAAGTGCTAGATCTGAACATGCATAAAGAGACATTTTGTCTTTTTCAAAGTCAGTACTGGACATCGTTTCAGCGTCAATCTGCTTGACTTTTATACTTCTTTCTACAGCTATTTCTCTAAAGATTTTTGAAACTATACTAGGAGTTGGACATATAAAAATAACATCAGAAAACTTTTCAGATATTAAATAAGCGGTATCCAAAAAAATTGGAAGCATTCTTCTTACCTCGCTTATCCTCGAACCGGGTAGCAAGGTTACTATTTTCGTTGAATCCTTTATATTTAAACTTCTTTTGAAGGAAACGACATCCCTTGTTTTTGGCAATACATTCGTAGATATCGGATGTCCTACAAAATCACATTTTATATTAAAGTTTTGTAAGAACTCATTTTCAAAGGGCAAGATCGACAAAATGTGATCAAAATTCTTTTTTAATATTTTAATTCTTCCTTGACGCCAAGCCCAAACAGATGGCAGAACGTAATGGACAATTTTTGCATTTTTCCACTTTTTTTTTATCAAAGAGGCTAGACGCAAGTTGAATTCGGGGGCATCTATAGTAATTATGAGGTCGGGTTCCCATGCGATATTATATTTATAAGCTTGTCTCAAAATTTTAAAAATAGGAAAAAAGTTAATCAAAATATCCTTTACTCCCATCACAGAAAGTAATGAAAAATTAAATAGGTTTTTAAAGCCTTCACGTTCCATTAAAGGACCACCCACACCTTGAAAGTCAATGTGATTTTGAGTGTCTAATTCATTTTTTAACGCTCGAATTAAGTGTGCACCTAGCAGGTCACCAGAATGTTCTCCCGCACTTATAAAAATTTTTAACATTTAAAGTCTGTATCCAAAAAATTTGACGGAAGCAAGGAACATATTGTTGCTCTTTAGCGTGTCAATAGTTGAAACCTTGTTTACTACAATAACCTTATCGCTTTCAATTACTAGTCCATTTAATTTTGCATTTTTTGCTAATTTTATCGTATCAGGACCAATGACTGGGGTATCGATATCTAGAACTTGGTCTGGCTTCGATCCCTTTATTAGTATTCCACCAGAAAGAATTTCTTTTGACCTTTTATTATTTCTTTCTCTAAAATTTATTATTGCTCTTATCATTTCATCGGTTCCAGTAATCGTCTCCAGACCTAAGCAATGTCCATTTTGAAAGACTAAGGATTGACCAATATCTAGCATTGCATAATTAAGAAAAATTTTTACTCCTGCTTCTATTTCCTTAAGTACTTTTTTACCAATAGGAGATCCGTATATTCCCGCGTTTAATATTAGTTCAGGTAAGAGGTCTTGAACTTTTACTAATGTAAAGTTTTGATCGACAAACATTTGCTTTATAGCAGAAAAAATTTCTCCATCCCCTTTGTTAAGAATTGAAAATACTTTAGATAAAAGTATTTGTGATCGGTAATTTACTTTTGAAGGATCAATGTCGGGCCTTTCCATATACCCTATTAACGCGATCTCATTTATCTGTCTCTGCTTTAAAAAGAAAAATGCCTCATTTATTTCTTCATACTTTAAAGCAATATAATCTAGATTTTTTTTTATTTTTACTTTACTACACGGCAACCGTACTATTGTTGTTTCATAACCTAAAAGAACTAATTGCTCCATACAGTAAGTAGCTAATTCGCCACTTCCTATAATTAATCCAATTTTTTTTTTTTTTATTACCATATGGTCGCTAACTTTTTGGAGCAACAAATGATCTTGTGCTTTCCTTCTTTATAAATTCTAGAACTTTTTGAACTTCTGATATTTCAGTCATTACATCTTTATCCAATTCTTTTATTCGGTCTTGAAAATTTTTGCTCCCTTTTCTATCAAAAATTTTTGAAAATACTTCAACTAGCTTTTTTATATTTTCTTTCTTTGAACCTCGTCTTTTTAAGCCAACTAAGTTTACACCTGATAGAACAGGTCTCATGCCAATAATCATTGAGTACGGGATTACATCTTTAGAAACCATAGCATGCGCTCCTATCATAGAGCCCTCTCCTATCCTACAAAATTGATGGACTCCAACCAAACCACCGATATTTACATTATCTTCTATCACCACATGGCCAGCTATTGCAGAATTATTTGCAATAACAATATTGCTACCTAACTTACAGTCATGTCCAACATGGCTCCCTAACATAAAAAGACAATTATCTCCAATAATAGTGTTACCCCCTCCTCCAGCAGTACCAATACTAATACTTACACATTCCCTGATAAAATTATTCTGTCCAATTGAAAGTGTGGTTTTTTCACCAGAATACTTTAGGTCTTGTGGATCGCTCCCAATAGAGGCGAAAGGCCAAACTTTTGTACCCTTTCCAATAAATGTTTTGCCAGAAATTACTACATGACTTTCTAAAAAAACATTATCATCCAACGTGACTTCTGATCCAATACAACAATAGGGTCCAATTTTACAAGAATTACCTATTATTGCACCATCTCCAACAATTGCCGTTGGGTGAATAATTGAGGAAGGCTTAGCCATTATAGTCCACCATTATTATTGCTAACAAAAATTAAAAAAACTGAACTCATTTGACTATATTTGAAATAGACTCAAGAGAACTCATTTTAAATTCTCATCATTGCAGAGAAGTCGCACTCAGACATTTTTTGAGAATTTACAAACACTTCGCCCTTGAATTTCCATAATTTATTTCTCATTTTTTGGACAGTTATAGAAATTGACATGACATCACCAGGAGTGACTGGCCTTCTAAATTTTGCATTATCTATTGTAGTCAGAAGTACTAAAGCACTGGAATCCGAAATGTCTAGGCTTTTTGCTACCAAAACTGCAGCGGTTTGAGCCATAGATTCTATTTGCAAAACGCCTGGAACTACTGGAGAGGATGGGAAATGTCCAGGAAAGTATGGTTCATTTACTGTAACATTCTTTATTCCAATCGCTGACTCATTTTTAACTATATCTATCACTTTATCTATCAATAAAAATGGGTATCTGTGGGGGATCAATCTTTTGATTTCATCAATATTACAGCACTCCTTATTCATAAAATTTTCCTAATTATTTACCTAGTATAACTTCTAAGTATTTTGGATCGCTCTTATAAAGTTCGTCTAGATCTAAGATGACCTGTTCAGTTATATCTATTCTATTATCGAAAAATAGATCAATTTGAGATGAATCTAAAACAATGAATGCTTTGTACTCTAACATTATCGGCTGAATAATTCTACCTGATAACTCGATAAAGTTTTTCTTCCATTTTTCTAAACTGTCTCTCAATATGCTATCTTTCAAATCATAAAAGTTTCGGGTCTTTTGAACTCTTTTATCAAAGTCATCAGCCAATTCATTAAAGTCCTTTTTTGCTAACACTTCCCTTTTTTTTGTTAATTCTAATTCTTCATCTTCAAATTTTTTAGCATTTAGGTCAGCCTCTTTTTTTAAGTCAAGAGCAGCATCTTGAAAGGCAAATAAAATATCTTTACCTAGATTCGATTTCTCAAAAACATTTATACTATTTATAACGAGGACCGAAGTGCTAATATCTTTTTCCTGAGAGGAAAGAGGATTACATAATAATAAGAGCAAAGCAGCATATGTTGGAAGCCCCACTAGATTCTTGTAAAGAAAAGTCAAAATCTTGTAGCAAGGTTTAGACTAAAATATTCAAGGCTATCGGCACTTAAATATTTTTGTGGCCTTGACCAATTAAACTGGAGTGGCCCAATTGGAGTCTCCCAGTTCATTGCAAAGCCTATAGAAGTTCTTAAAGCTCTATCTCTTAGAGCGATCCTATCTGAAAGCCCTGCGACACTTGGATCCGTTTTTAGATCCCATAGACTTCCAGCTTCGGCAAAAACACTACCATATAAACCTAATTCTCTAGGTAAACCCAGAGGAAAAGAAGCTGCAAATCTTGCTATTGCATACTTTTCACCTCCTAACGGAATAGTATACCGCCCTCCAGCAATCTCTCTAGGCCCTATCCCACTATATTCGAAGCCTCGAAATGAACGACCACCTAAAACAAATCTATCGACGACTTTCGAATAGCCTTTATTCATCGTCAAAATTCCACCCTCTAATTCAGTTGAAAAGATAATGTTATTTCCATAAATCCCTCGGTAAATTTTACCACTTGCTTTTGATTTTACGAACTGCTCATCTCCACCTAAGCCAGCTATCTCAGAACCAAATTTAATCATATAGCCTTTAGTTGGTTTAATAATAGAGTCTCGTTTGTCATGACTTAAGGACAAGTTAATTAAGGATCTGGTAGATTTACCAAGATCTTGCTTTAAAACCTCAGAAGTCCCTACTGCAGTAACGTCTATATTTTCCAGTTTATAAGTAAGTCCAACCCTTGTATCTGATGTAAGGTTGAACCCAACTGAGGGTTTTAAAGCTAGAAGATTGGCTGTATACCCAGTGGCTCGTGGCTTTGACTTCGTATAATCAATATCCATTGACACTAGAACATCTCTTCCAAGAAACCCACGCTCTTTAAAGCCTAGTCCAACAGAAGAGTTATCTTTTGATCCAGAAACACTCAACCGAATACCTTGCCCAGCACCCCTAAAATTTGATTCACTAAATGCAAACTGAGCAGAAACATCTGTATCGGTGGAATATCCTAAGCCAAAAGAGAGTGAACCTGTTGGAGCTTCCTTCACAGCTATATCTACAATCGCATTCTGAGAGTTTGAACCTTGTCGTACGTTAACTTTTACATCATCGAAGTAACCTAAAGACTTCAATTTCTCTTCTGATCTTTTAAGCATGGATGGATCAAAAGCGTCTCCTTCTTCAACTTTAAATTCACGCCTAATCACATTATCGCGCGTGTGGGTATTACCACTAATCTCTATTTGCTCAACAAAAAGCTTTGGGCCTTCTATAACCTTAAAAAGCAGCTCTATTTCCTGTTCCTTGGAGTTTCTACTTTGGTCTACTGTTCCAATTAAAAATGGATATCCATTATTAACAGAAACTTTCTTTATATTGTCTAAAGTTTTTTGAATTTCAGAACTATTAAAGTGATCTCCTTTAGAGGCAACAATTGAGCTTTCATATAAAGCCGGTGAAATGCCTTTGACCATTGATTTAATTGATAAGTTGCCAAATCTAAAAAAAGGCCCTTCGTAAATAGAGTAGGATAAAAAAGCTGCGTCACCACTATTTTTAATGCCGCCTAGCGAAGCTATAACTTTAGCATCAGGAAAACCATTGTCTTTATAAAATTTTTCTAAAAGGTATTTATCCGCTTCTTGACTATCTTCAGAGTAATTATCACTGGTAAAAAATGATGAAAAGATCCCTGCTCTTTTCGACTTGATAACATTTCTAAGTTGCCTGTCGGAGAAGGAACGGTTACCAACAAAATCGATTTGAAAAATTTGTAAAATACTTCCTTCATCGATTTCAAAAACTAGGTCAACAAATCCCTTGTCTCTCTCAATTATTTTTGGTTCAACTCTTGCAGAATATCTAGACTTAAATCGATAGAAGTCTGAAATTATTCTGCTGTCTTTAACAACCTGTGCTTTACTTAAGGGTTGTCTTTCCTTAGATTTTATAAGAGGAAATAAAACTTTATCCTCTATTTTTTTATTTCCTTCAAAAACTAAGCGACGTATCCTCTTATTTTCTTTTACCTTGATTAAAATAGTCTTCCCCTTAGGAACGACTTGAACACTTTCAAAAAGATTGCTGTTATATAAATTTTTTAAGGCTAAGTTTATATCGCTAGCTGATAAAGATATATTTTTTTTTAACCCAGATATGGATTTAATAGTTTCGACATCTGTATTGGAATTTCCTTGAACTTTAATCTGGGAGAACCTGAACTGCGCAAAAGCGGGAGTTGAAACCGATATTGAAAAACAAAATAAAAGAAGAATCAACTTATTTAGAGATTGTTTCACGTATGTCTCCTTAAAACTTAAAAAATAATACTAGCCTTGAAATATCATTAAATGTCGTAAACATTAGCAGAGATAGTAACAAAACTAAACCAAATATCATAGAAAATCTTAAAACTCCTTCGCTAGGTTTTTTTCGTGAAAAAAACTCATAAATCATCATAACTATATGACCACCATCTAAAATAGGTATGGGCAGCAAATTAACAAATCCTATACCTGTTGAAATGATAGCAACTAAAGAGAATAAAGCTAAAAGCCCTGAATTAATGGAGTCAGAAACAGCATGAGCAATTCCTATAGGGCCAGAAAGATGTTTAGGATCAACTTGACCGCTAATTATGCCCTTTATACCCTTAAAAGATGCAACAATTACTCCGACCGTTGCGTCTGCTCCTAAAATTAACGCGTTCAAAACGTTTGGTGTTTCCCTAGGAGGATAAAATATCGGGCCGCCAGCTACACCAATTCTGTAAATTGAGGCAAAGTCACCGTTCTTGTTCTCAGTCGGACTTAATACGGGTTGTATGGATTTTTGGATAATTTGACCATTGCGAAAAATAGTAACTTTTAACGATCTTCCTTCAGAATTTATAATTTGTTCTCTTAAATCATTGAAGTTGGAGAGGTTCTTTTCTTCAACAGTTAGAAAAACATCACCGATTTGTAATCCTGCAAGCGAAGCAGCTGAGAGTGGCTCTATGGCTTCTACTATTGGTTGTAGAAGATATGGAATCTCAATTTCTCTTACTGAAGCACCTCTTTTTATTGTGAACTTAGACATCTCTGTGCCAGACTTATTTATATAAGAAAAAATTTCTGAAAATGAACTTACTTTTTTACCTTCAACCGCTAAAATTTTGTCGTTTACTTTAATATCGTAATTAGCTTCATAAAACTTGTTAATTTTACCAATTACTGGGTCACTAACAGAAACTCCCTGTACAAGTATGATAAATGAAAAAACTAATACGGAAAATATAAAATTTGCTAATGGTCCCGCTAAGACAGTTGATAATCTACCAATTAGCGGAGCTTCATTGAATAGCGCAGAATTAGAAGGGTCTGAATTTGTATCAACTTGAGTTTTTATAGAAGCAATATTATCGTCACCTGAAAATCTTACAAACCCTCCGAGAGGAATAATAGCAAACTGCCATTCAGTTCCCTTTTTGTCCCTAAAAGATAATACCCTAGGACCAAATCCAATACTAAAAACAGAAACATCAATCTTATTAAGACGAGCAACAATGAAGTGCCCGAACTCATGTACAAAAATCACTATACCAAATGCAAATACTATTGATAAAAACTGAATAATAAAGATGCCTTGCTCCTAAAAATTTAATTTTTTTGCAATCTCCCTTGTAAGTTCATTTAATTCTAAGATATCTGGGACACTTTGAGGTGTTTCCATAATTTTAGTTATCAATGAACTCTCTTCAAGGGTTTTTTCTACCAAATAAGCCATGTCTAAAAAACCTATTTCTCCTGATATAAACCTATCCAAAGCTACTTCCTTTGCTGCATTAAATACAACACCTAGATCTAAATTTTTTCCAACCTTCTCTACAATATCTAAAGCAGGAAACTTTTCAATATCAGGCTCATAAAATTCAAGGGTATTTATTTTTGTAAAATCAATGCTTTCTAAATTAATTTTTAATCTTTTTGGATAGTTGAGTGAGTAACTGATTGGGCCTCTCATATCAGGTAAGGACATTTGTGCCAATGTAGTTCCATCGTTAAAATTTACCATTGAATGAATTATTGACTGGGGATGAATTATTACTTCCACTTCAGAAAATTTAAGTTCAAATAAATGCATAGCTTCAATTAATTCTAATGCTTTATTGAACATTGACGCGCTATCAATGGTTATTCTTGTCCCCATACTCCAGTTAGGATGTTTTAGTGCTTGCTTAAGTGTTGCGGACTTCATTTTTTTTAAGCTCCAATCTCTAAATGGACCACCACTAGCAGTTAGAGTTATGCTTTTTAAGTCTTTCCTGCGCTCTCCCTCGAGGCACTGAAATATGGCACTATGTTCACTATCGACTGGTATAAGCTTCGTGTTATGTGTTTTACATAGAGATAATAGCAAACTTCCTGCACAAACGATCGTTTCTTTGTTTGCCAAGGCTAAAACGTTCGAATGTTCCGCACAACGGAGAGAAACTTCTACTCCAGCAAAGCCAATAATCGCTGACATGGACCAATCAACCTCTATACAGGCTAGATCTAAAAGAGAATTATTTCCATAGCTTAAGATAATATCAGTATCAAAAAGTGCGTCTTTTAGTTTCAAAAAATATTTTTCGTTTCCAATATTTGCATACCGAGGTTTAAATTCAAGGCAATCAGCTATTAGCTGATCAACGTTACTAAATGCAGAAAAAGCAATAAAATCATATAACTCTTTACGTTCACGCAGAACATTCAACGTGCTTTGTCCTATTGATCCAGAGGTCCCAAATATGTTAATTTTTTTTTTGCTCATGTTGTCAGAAAAAAATCAATGATTTTAACAAAAAAACTTGCAAATATAAGTCCATCAAATCTATCAAGCAAACCACCGTGTCCAGGTATTATATTTCCGGTATCTTTTACGCCTAAATTCCTTTTAATGTAGCTCTCTATAAAGTCCCCTATTTGTGATGACAATGCAATTCCAAAAAAAACAAAAACAAAGAAATCTGAGACAAATAAATTAAATGCTTTCAGTATATAATAAAAAATAATTGCTGTTATCCATCCAAGAAATATTCCAGCCCATGTTTTGTTGGGACTAATTCTCTCAAAGACCTTTGGACCTCCAATAATACGGCCACCAAAATAACCTCCAATATCTGCGAAAGCGACTACTAGCACTAAAACGACAAAAAAACTCTCACCACCAATCTCTGTTGATGACACAAGCAAATTTAATAAAAAGGATATTGATAAGTTTACATAAACTATAAAAAATCCTAGACCCGCCGATTTAGATAAATAAAAAATTAAAAAGAACAAACAACCATTCAAAAAAAAGGTCATGGATAAAAAAT
Organism: uncultured Alphaproteobacteria bacterium; assembly: GCA_902537415.1. Lineage (GTDB taxonomy): Bacteria > Pseudomonadota > Alphaproteobacteria > Rhodobacterales > Rhodobacteraceae > CACIJG01. Next base: position 18,336 of record CACBBC010000012.1, read on the forward strand.
CTTGTGAGAAATATAGAGGAAAAATACAAATAGCTAATAAGATTAAATTGAAAATATTTGGCTCTTTTTTAAACTTGTAAAGCCTAAATAGCTCTCGTAGAAACAAAACATTTAAAATATACAGAGAGGGCGTGAGTAAAAATGGGGCAATTCCTGCAAAAAGAAAAAGAAATAGCAACAATATCAAGGCAGATAGAGTTCGTAATTTCAGATCCTCAAACACAAACCACACGTGTAGTATATACGCCTATGAATTTATATTTCAAAACGTTACAATCTCTGACTGTTTTTCTTTCTGTAATTCCTCAACTGAAACAGTCATTTTATCAGTCAAATCTTGAATATCGTCACTCCAAATTTGAGCCTCGTCTTCGGACATGCCTTCAGCACGAAGTCTTTTGATTTTATCCATACCATCTTTTCTGACATTTCTTATTGCTATTTTTGCATTCTCAGCGTACGTCGCTGCAAGTTTCGCGAGTTCTTTCCTTCTTTCCTCGTTTAACTCAGGAATTATTAGCCTAATTAAATTTCCTTCTGTTTGAGGTGTTAGCCCAAGTCCCGAGTTAATAAGTGCTTTCTCGACCATATTCACATTGTTGACGTCCCAAACGTTAACTGACAGTACTCTAGACTCAGGAACAGTTATTGTAGCACACTGATTTAATGGCAGCTTCGACCCATATACCTCTACCATCACGGGATCAAGCATTGAAGAAGACGCTCTACCAGTTCGTAGAGAAAGAAAGTCATTTTTTAAAGAAGTTAAAGCTCCTGACATTCTTTTTTCAATATCACTAATGTCTAAATTAAATTCACTCATTTAGTTAGCTTACCAATGAAAACCGTCCCATACCTTCAACAATACTCAAAAAATCATTAGTTTCAAACAAAGAAAAAACAATTATGGGAATACAGTTGTCTCTTGCGAGTGCTATGGCACTTGCATCCATTACTTTCAAATTCTCTTGCAATGCAATATCGTAGGTAATCTTTTCAATGTATTTTGCTTCAGGGTTTAAAATTGGGTCTTTATCATATATACCATCGACCTTTGTCGCTTTAAAAATAGCTTCACATTTCATCTCTATTGCTCTTAAAGTTGCTGCCGTATCGGTGGTAAAATAGGGATTTCCTGTACCAGCGGCAAATATACAAACTCTATTTTTTTCTAAATGTCTAACAGCTCTTCTTCGGATATACGGCTCACAAATTTGATCCATAGGTATTGCCGATATAACCCTTGTATGGACATTTAACTTTTCTAATTCAGATTGCATAGCTAGAGAGTTCATTACAGTCGCCAACATGCCCATGTAGTCTGCGGTTGTTCGTTCCATACCTTGCGCACTACCTTGTAGACCACGAAAAATGTTACCACCGCCTATAACAAGGCATACCTCGATGCCCTTTTCATGAACCTTTTTTATTTCAGAAGCTATTTTATTTACTGTTGGTGGATGTAAACCAACCTTCAGTTCTCCCATTAAAGCTTCACCGGATATTTTAAGCAATATTCGCTTATATTGACTTTTTTTTTTCAATCTCAATTAGCCTACTAATTAACTATATCTTTAACTTCGGAAGCAAAGTCACTTTCTTTCTTATCAATGCCCTCTCCAACCTTAAATCTAACAAAATTTATTAACACTTGATTATTTTTTTCTAGGACTTGTCTTATAGTAGCGTCAGGATCCATTACAAATTTTTGGTTTAGCAAAGTGTTTTCTTCATAGAATTTTTTAAGTTTTCCTGACAGTATTTTTTCTGCAATATCGGCTGGCTTTCCTTCTGAAATAAGCTGGTCACTAATGATCTTTTTCTCTCTATCAACTAAATCAGAATCTAAATCATCCTCAGACATCGCTAATGGAGATGTTGCAGCGATATGCATTGCTAACTTTTTTCCAAAATCATCATCGTTATTTCCCTCTAGAGAAACTAAAACACCTATTTTTCCACAATCCTTTGAAACCGAATTATGCAAGTAAGAATAGATATTTGAACCTTTAATACTAGTTACTCGCCTCAAACTGATATTTTCTCCAATTGTAGCTATTTTGTTATTTATAATCTCTTGAATATTTTTTCCTGAAACACTCTTATTCAAAAGTTTATCTTTGTCCGCTATTCCAAACCCTTCATCCAAAATTAGATCTACCAAATCAGTAAACTCTTTATTTGTTGCAACAAAATCTGTTTCTGAGTTTAGTTCAATTATCATACCCACATTTTCATGAACTCTTACTCCAACCAAGCCATCTGCTGCAACTCTAGACGATTTTTTTTCTGCCTTAAGAAGTCCTTTTGTTCTTAGCCAATCTTGGGCAGCCTCTAAATCTCCGTCTGTTTCGAGGAGAGCTTTTTTCGCATCCATCATACCTGCTCCCGACTTCTCTCTTAGTTCTTTAACCAATAAAGCTGATATCAATTTATTCTCCTTTGATTATTATTGCTCACCAGTTTTACTTACCTCTGGCCGTATCTGCCTTAGAACTGGCATCTGCTTCAACTATGTCTTGTGCTTTTTCTGACACATCAACCTTCGATGTGTCTTCTGTTCCATCAGAACTTTTATGTTCTGCTTTCGCTTCGCTAGGATGTGGTTTAGGTTCATCAGACTCTTTTTTATCTTCTTTTATAACTTCGTCAGCAACTTCTTGCTCCAACACTTCTCCCTCAGGCAAGTCTTCAGATATTGGCGTTTGAGCTTCACCTAAATCAATACCAGCAGATCCTAACTGCGACTCCATACCATCTAATATAGTTTTACTCACTAAATCGCAATACAGAGATATGGCTCTTGAAGCATCATCATTACCAGGTATCGGGAAATCAACTCCATCAGTGGAGGAGTTCGTATCTAGTATTGCTACAACAGGAATGCCAATTTTTTTTGCTTCTTTTATTGCTATGGCCTCTTTATTGGTATCTATGACAAAGATCATATCAGGTATATTTTTCATATCCTTTATACCACCAAGTGATAAGTTTAACTTTTGATGTTCCTTTTCTATATTTAGCCTCTCCTTTTTTGTGAAAAGAGCAAGCTGACTGTCGTCAAATGCCTCAAGGTCCTTTAACCTAAGAATTGAATTTGATACTGTATTCCAATTTGTCAACGTGCCTCCGAGCCATCTGTAATTTATATAATACTGAGCGCACTTTGATGCAGCCTCTGCAATAGACTGTTGTGCTTGGCGCTTTGTTCCGACAAATAAAATACTTCCGCCTTTGGACACTAACTTATGTATCTCACTGAGAGCAGTATCCAGCATCGTGAGCGTTTGAGTAAGATCTAAAATGTGTATTCCGTTTCTTGAGCCGTAAATGTACTCATCCATCAACGGGTTCCATCGGTGAGTTTGATGTCCGAAATGCACTCCAGCCTCTAACAGCTGCCTGATATTATAACTTGGTAGATTCATTTTATTATCCTTTTCGGTTTTGCCTTAACGCACTTTCCAAATAATGGACCGAAACATTCTATGCGTTTGCGAATTTTTTTTGTTTTTTAAGGCATCATCAAGGTAATATCAAGAATTTATTTATTTATTTTAAATCTACTTTTTTTACAATTAGTGAATGTCTTTACATAAAAAAAAAATTTACATATTTGGCTGCACAATGTGGGATATCGTTGGAAAGCCTTTTGAGCCAATAAGCAAAGGGAAAGATTGTTCTGGTTTTATAAATGAAAAACCCGGGGGAGTAGCTTTCAACATAACTTTAGGCCTTTCAAAAATCCTTAATAAACAGAATTTTGAATTAAATTTGGTCTCCGCAATCGGTAAAAATGAGAAAACCAGCCTAATACTGACGGCCCTAAAACAAAATAATATTAATACGAAATATCTTTTAATAAAGGGAAATCAAAATGACCAATATTTATCTATTGAAACAAAAAATGGAGAAATATTTGGATCAATTAACTCCTCAACTACTTTTTTATCAAGCCAAAGTGCTATAATTGAACATTTTACTCAAATATGTCTAGAACACAAAAAAGAAAATAGTAATGCAATTTTTATTTTCGATGGCAACTGTACAAGAGAGCTTTTAGACTACGTAAAAAAAGAGGCAAGTGAAAAAATTTTTACAAAATATTTTATCCCTGCTAATTTTTTAAAACTCGAAGAATTTAAAAATGATGCAATATATTTTAAAGGCTTTAATCTTTTTATTAACCTTAAGGAAGCAAACATATTAATAGATACAAAAAAATTGAAAAATGCCATGGATGCGTCAATCGCTATCTTCGAAAAAATAAGAACTGAAACCAGTTTGATCATCGTTACCGATGGTCCAAATATCGCATGTGGTGTTTCTAATGAAGAAGTTGCAAAAGTTCAACCAGAAGTCATTAAAGGTACTACATCAAGATTAGGAGCAGGTGATGCATTCTTTGCTTATTTTTTATCCTATAAGGAATTGAATCCGTCAGCGAGCCTCAAGAAAAGCTTGTACGCAGCAAATAGAAAAACACAGAACTATTTAAATGCTAATGATTAAAAAATTTATAAATAAAAATAAACATCTAATTAAATGCTCGCGGGAAGTGTTAAAGGCGATCGATAACAAAATTCCTCTGGTTGCGTTAGAGAGTTCAATAATTTCCCATGGAATGCCTTATCCTCAATCACTAGAAATGGCGAAAGAAATTGAAGGAATAATAAAAGATGAGGGTGTTCAGCCGGCGACACTAGCTATACTAGACGGCAAAATTCAGATTGGTCTCGACCCTGAAATTCTAGACGCTTTTGCAAAGCTTCGATATGTAGAGAAAGTCTCAAGCAGCAATCTAAACAGCACGATTTTTTCAAAAAAGCCAGGTGGAACTACCGTTTCAGGCTCGCTTAGAATATGTAAATTAGCCTCTATCTGCGTATTCGTCACGGGCGGGATTGGAGGAGTTCATAGGGACGTCTCTGAAAGTATGGATGTATCCTCAGACCTCCAAGCCATTAAAGAATCCGAAATAATAACTGTGTGTGCGGGCCCAAAAACAATCTTAGACATCTCAAAAACTTATGAGTTATTAGAAACACTATCAATCCCCGCTTTTTCATACAGACAAAATAATTTACCCGCTTTTTGGTATCGAGACACCAAATTGCAATCTACCCACCGAATAGAGAGCCCAGAAGCAATTGCAAAAATTTACTCAATTGCAAGGAGTATGAATTGTTGTAATGGATTATTGCTTTGCAACCCAATACCAAAAAAATATTCTCTGGATCAAATGTACTTAGAACCATTAATATTGAATGGAGTTATGAAACTAAAAAAATCAAACATAACTGGAAAAGAACTTACTCCTAGTCTATTGAAATATTTGGTTGAGAAAACAAATGGAAAAACACTTCTTTCAAATATTGAACTCATAAAAAATAATGCAATGCTCGGTGCAAAAGTTGCTAAAGCTCTGGATCATTGATAAGAAGTAAAAGGAGAGCTTTAATATGGGAAAACTTTTTCAAAAATTACGACGGGATTTTCTAACTGGATTGGTTGTTCTAATACCTATCGTTCTTACAGTTTATTTGGTTTGGAGTGTTATAACCTTTATTGACAAAGTAATAATTCCAATCATTCCACCTAAATATAATCCCCTAGACTTATTTGAAATTTATATTCCTGGGCTGGGTGTATTTTTATTCTTAATTGTAACTACTCTCATTGGATCACTAGCATCAGGGTTTATAGGAAGACAGGCGATTAATTTAGGTGAAAAAATTCTTTCGAGAACACCAATAGTAAATACGGTATACAACTCAATTAAACAGATAATCCAAGCCGTTTTCAAGCCTGATGGTACAAATTTTAAGCAGCCATGCCTTGTTGAATACCCTAGAAAAGGCATATGGGCGGTAGCCTTTATTTCAACGGAAACTTATGGTGAAATTAAGAAAAAAATTAATAAAGGTTCTCTTGTTACAGTTTTTTTACCAACCACACCAAACCCCACATCTGGCTTTATGTTATTTGTACCCAAAGATGACATAATTATCTTGGATATGTCTGTTGAAGACGCGGCTAAACTTATAATTTCAGCAGGACTAGTAATGCCAGAGAAAAAGTAAAAAAAAAGTTGGATTTTTTTGTCTTTGTAGTAAACTTGCTTTTACTGCTCGATAGGTTTCTTGCCTGTATGAAACCTGCCTCAATAACTTGCGCCTTCTTTTGAAGGCGCCTCTTTTTTGATAAATTTCTCCATGTTTTTCAACACATTATAAGATAAGTTTAAAGCGTCGCCTTTATTCGTTTTGATGAATAATTTTTCATTAGAAGGCTTAATGTTGCTCTTGTCTGATTCTATAAAAGCTAATAAACCGGAGATATTTTCAACTTTTCCCTCTCTGAATTTACAAGTTATACCTTTAGTTCCAACTTCTAAAGACTCTATGGCAAGCGACTTACACTTTTCTTTTATTTTAAGAATATTCGCTAAGTTAATAACATCCTTAGGTATTTTTCCAAATCGATCTATCAATTCTGCAAGTAAAGACTCCAGTTGCAGTTGGCTTTCAAAATTTGAGAGTCTACGATAAAAACTTAATCTTAAAGCCGAATCCTTTATATAGTTTTCAGGGATCCTTGCTGTGACAGGAATTCTTATCACTGGAGACCAATTTTCTTCAAGACTCAAATAATCGCTATCATTCTTATTTAACTTTAAAGAATTAATAGTTTTCTGTAACATCTCCTGATATAACGATATTCCGATTTCATTATTTTGACCAGTTTGTTCTTCTCCTAAGATATTTCCAGATCCCCTCATTTCAAGATCTTGAGAAGATAAGGTGAAGCCAGATACTAATGAATTCAACTCTTTAATTAAATCGAGCCGTTTCCTAGCAGTTTCTGTTAGCAACGCGTTTTCTTTGGTAATCAAATATGCAAAGGCTCTCTTATTAGAACGGCCAACTCTCCCTCTTATTTGATACAATTGGCTTAAACCGAATAACTCTGCTCTGTAAATAATTATTGTATTCGCTTTTTGCACATCAAGACCACTCCCAATAATATTTGTCGAAACAAGAAGATCTACCTCTCCATAGTAAAAAGCTGAAATAGTTTTTTCTAATTCTTTATTGCTGGTTTTGCCAGTGGCAACCATATATTTAACTTCAGGTAAAAAATTGTTAAGAAATTCCTCTATCGCACGAATATCTTTTATTCTTGGAACAACAAAAAATACTTGCCCATCTCTGTTGATCTCGCGAATTATAGCAGATCTTATGGTACCCTGATCAAAATCAATCACATTTGTTTCAATAGGCATTCTATTTTTTGGAGGTGTATTTATCAATGAAAGGTCTCTTATTCCTGAAAAAGCCATTTGTAAGGTCCTCGGTATAGGTGTGGCCGACAAAGTTAACACATGAACATTGGGGAATAAGGATTTTAGCTGCTCCTTTTGATCTACACCAAAGCTTTGCTCCTCATCTATAATAACCAAACTGAGATCATTAAACTTTAGATTTCTATTGATAACACTATGTGTTCCAATCAGTATATCAACATCGCCAACAGAGAGGTCGTCTTTTATTTGAGCTATCTCTTTTGGCTTAGTTAATCGAGAAAACATTTTTATTTTAATAGGGTAACCGTCAAATCGTTTTTTAAAAATTTCGGCATGCTGTTTGGCTAGAAGCGTTGTAGGCGCTGCTAAGACAACTTGTCTATTCTCTGTTACCATTATAAAAGCTGCTCTTATTGCAACCTCCGTTTTTCCAAACCCCACATCGCCACAAATTAGCCTGTCCATAGGGTTTCCAGCAGACAAATCTTTAATAACGTCACTTATTGCTTGCATCTGATCAGGAGTTTCTTCATAAGGAAACCTATCACAAAAATCTTGGAAAAGATCTTTCTGCAGATTAATCTTTTTTGTATTTATAAGTTTTCTTTCCGCGGCAACCTTAATCAGCTTCTCTGCGATCAACTTGATTTTATTTTTGACTGTTGCTTTTCTCATCTGCCAATTCGCAGAACCGAGCCTATCTAGCTTTGCATCAGAAAAACCTAATGGCGATATAAGTTCTATATTTTCTACAGGTAGAAATATTTTATCAGAGCCTGCATAGTCAATTTGAAGAAAATCATTGTTCACTCCGTTTATTTCAAAACTCTTTAGCCCCATAAACATTCCAATTCCATAGTCTATGTGAACAACGAGATCTTCTATGCTTAATGAATTTAGATCCTCAAAAACAGCAGTTAGGTTTCGAAGCTTTGCTGCTTTGCCACTTCTCAGGTTACCTCCAAAAATTGATTTTTCAGTTATGATCTCAAATAAAGGAGTTGAAAACCCTACATCTAAGCGAGATACAGTATAATATAGTTGCCTAGGAGCATCGTATATCTCGTTAATGTTTTCAATTTTTCTTAAAACACTCAAGTCGTGTTCTTTCAAGACATTAATAAGTCTTTTTATTGACCCCTCGGAATGACCAGACAAGATTATTGGGTGCTTTTTTACTTTCTGTCTCAAGTACTTGGCAACTTCGCTAAAAAGAGAAATATCTTCCTTATTTCGTTCTACTGCGAAATCTTTTGTAGAGGCATATGTTGTTTTTATTTTATCTGTAAAAAGCTGATCAGTTTTTTTAATATTATAGAAGCTAATAGCTTTAGTAAATTCTAACGGTGACAAATAATGCGAGGAGGGCTCCAATAAAGAAAGTTTATTTGGATTGCTAGAGACAGTCTTCAAATCAAAGCTTCTACTCTCAACAATCTGTTCCCATTTATTCTCAATCATTACTTGCAGATCACTATCATATGAAAGAGAAGCTCTTTTTAAAAATGAAAATATAGGCACAAGGTTTGGATTAAATAAAGGTAACCAGTGCTCTATTCCTTCAATCAATATGTTTTCCGATATTGAGTTATAAACTCTATCGTCAGTCTTAACCGTCCCAATAGTTCTTCGATAATTCTGCCTGAATATATTTATAGCTTCTTCATCTAATATTATTTCAGATACAGGAAATATGTTCACATCTTTTATAGACCCATTTGACCTTTGACTCGATGGATCAAAGGTTCTTATTTTTTCTAATTTGGTGCCGAAAAAATCTAGTCTGATAGGATATTTTATTTCAGGAACAAAAACATCCAATATACCCCCTCTTAAAGCATATTCGCCTATTGAATATACATTTGTTTGCCTTGAATAACCCATTTTTTCAAGCCATTCAATTAGGTTGGACAAAATTACTCTTTGGTTAATCTTTAGAGAAAAGCTCTTTTTAAGGATTTCATGAATAGGAACAATTTTTTGAATAACACTGTCAACCGACAACAAAACGATTTTATAAGATTTTCCAACTCCTTCTAATGCTTTTAGAGCACTGTACCTTTTAGATATGATCTCTTTTCTGGGAGAAATATTACTGTATGGCAAGCAGTCCCATGCTGGACAAACAATCACCTCTACTTTATCGTTAAAAAATTTAAGCATATCCGAAAATTGTTTCAGCTCTCCTTCACGCTTAAGGATGTGTATATGGGTGGATTTATCAGAGCTTTCAAATATCTTTGACAAAGCAAAAGCTTTAAATTCCTTGTTATAATATTCTGTTAAGTTTTTTTTCATGCAAATTTCTCTATAAAAGTTATTGCTGATTAAATTAATAAAAACTACAATAAATTTATATTTTTATTAACAGTTAGGACAATTACGATGTTTAGTAGCTTTCCCAACAGAAGGGGAAGAAGATTAAGACAGAATAGTGGAATAAGAGCCTTAGTTAGAGAAACGATCCTAAGTAAGTCTGATTTGATTTGCCCTATATTCTTAAGAGAAGGTACGAAGATTATTGAAAATATTCCCTCTATGCCTGGAGTAAATAGGTATTCAATAGATACACTAATTCCCTATGTAGAGAAGTTAATCAGTTCAGGAATATTGGCAGTGGCTTTATTCCCACTAACACCTTCCAATAAAAAATCCTCTGATTGTGAGGAAGCCTGGAATCCAAAAAACTTAGTGAATATCGCTACGAGGCAATTGAAAAAAAAATTTCCTGAACTGATTGTGATGCTCGATGTGGCGCTCGATCCCTATAACATTGATGGTCATGATGGTCTTCTAGTAGATGGGAAAATAATTAATGATGAAACCTTGGTAGCACTAGAAAGACAGGCCTTGGTTCAAGCTGAATCTGGAGCGGATATACTTGGTCCATCTGATATGATGGACGGCAGAATTAAAAAAATAAGAGTTGCCCTTGAAGAAAAAGGTTTCAAGGATACACTAATTATGTCATACGCGGCAAAATTTGCGTCAGCTTATTACGGGCCATTTAGAGAAGCAGTTGGAGCACAAGGATTACTAAAAGGTGATAAAAAAACCTATCAAATTGATCCTCCTAACATTCATGAAGCTATTAGGGAAGTTGGAGAGGATATAAATGAAGGGGCTGATATGGTTATGGTAAAGCCCGGAATGCCTTACCTTGATATTATTTCGGAAGTAAAACGAAAGTTTAGCTTTCCAACTTTTGCTTACCAAGTTTCAGGAGAATACTCAATGATTAGAGGAGCAATTGAAAATAATTGGCTCGATAAAGATATTACAATAATCGAAAGTCTTACTTGCTTTAAAAGAGCTGGATGCGATGGAATATTAACATATTTTGCACCTGAAGCTGCAGACATATTAAATAAGAGTAGTGGTGGTTGAAAATGTGGTTAATTTTACCATTTGAAAAAATAAAGAATTGTATTTTTTTATCTATAATTACTTTCCTAATCTTATCATGTCAGAATGTAGGCCAGAGGAATAGTGGCAGCGTGATCAACAGAGATGCAGAGCTAGTTTTACAAAATTTATTCGAAATTGATCCGGACACAGTAAGCATATACAAAAATGCTCCAGCAACTCTAATTATTCCAAGAATTACAAAAGCGGGACTTATGCTAGGCGGAGCATATGGAGAGGGAGTATTAAGAATAAATGAAGCACCAGTTGATTTTTATTCATTGGCATCTGCTTCATATGGATTACAGATAGGAGCTCAACAATATTCAAATATCATTTTTTTTATGACAGAAGAAGCATTACAAAAATTCAGAGTTACAGATGGATGGGAGCTCGGAGCTGATGCTGAAGTGGTATTTAGAGATAAAGGCTACTCATTAGGCGTAAGTTCAAAAACTATGTCTAAACCCGTCTATGCTGTAGTTTTTGATCAAAAGGGTCTATTAGCAGGAACTTCGTTAGTTGGTGCGAAATATTCGAGATTAATTAGGTAGCCTATTCAGTTATCAAACCTCGTTAAAAGACTAGAAGTATCAAATTTTGAGCCTCCATTTCGTTGAATCTCTGCATAGAATTGGTTGACTATTGAGGTTATTGGGAGTGAGATATTATTATTGCCTGCGTGGTCAAGGCAAATACCGAGATCCTTTCTCATCAATTTTACAGCGAAACCGAAATCAAATTTACGATCAACCATAGTCTCACCTCTATTACTGAGCTGCCAACTTCCAGCTGCGCCTTGCGAAATTGCATCTAAAACCTTCTTAGTATCCAACCCGCTTTTTTCAGAAAATGAAATTGCTTCTGAAAGAGCTTGGATAAGTCCTGCAATACAAATTTGATTAACCATTTTCGCTATTTGTCCTTTTCCAGGACCTCCAATTAAAGTGATATTTTTTGCATAGGCTGCAATTATGGATTTTATTTTTTCAAAAATTGAATTTTCACCGCCAATCATCACGGTTAATTCCCCTTTTACCGCACCAACTTCTCCTCCTGAGACGGGAGCATCTAAAAAATTTATATTAAGCTCTTTAGCTTTTTCAGAAAGCTCAACAGCAATGTCAGAGGATGTCGTAGTGTGATCAATAAAAACACTTCCAGGTTTCATAGAAGAAAAGGCTTTATTTGTTCCTAAAGTTATTTCTCTCAAATCCGTGTCGTTACCAACACAACTAAAGACAAAATCGCTATCTGAAACCGCTTCTTTAATTGAAGTAGAATAGCTTCCAACATGGTTTTTAATCCACAACTTTGATTTCTCTTCTGACCTATTGTAAACAGTCACGTTGTAACCCTCGTTTGAAAGATGCCCTGCCATTGGGAAGCCCATTACGCCTAATCCAATAAAGGTAATTTTTTTCATAACTTAATCCTAATTAATTGAACATTCTTATTAGTATAATATAATCTGATTTTTTAAAAAAGTTGATATAATGAAAATACTATTAAAAACAATGCCTTATATTTTCATGGTATTGATCTTATTTTCTCTCCTAATCTTAGGATTTTTCTTTTATTTAAGTTACCAATCCTTACCAAAATATAGAAAGGACGTATTTTCTTCTGATATTCAATCAAAGATCTCAATAAAAACAGATTTATACGCAGTTCCACACATCACAGGACAAAGCGATGAAGAGACTTTTTTTGGTTTAGGATATGTCCATGCACAAGAGCGCCTATGGCAAATGAATTATCTTAAACGCATATCCCAAGGTCGTTTATCTGAAATTAGTGGGCCAGAAACAGTGCTCCTAGACACGTTTATGAAATCTCTGGATCTACAAACCCTAGCAAAGCAGATTTTTCAAAATTTATCGCCAGACTTTAGAAAATTTTTATCATCTTATTCCAAAGGCGTTAATTTCAGGTTGAAAGAAATTCAAGACCAGGGTTTAGGTCGTGGATCTCCTGAATTTTTTTTTCAATCACCAGAGGTCACCCCATGGAGCCCTGTAGACAGTTTAACGATATTTAAATTTATTGAATTTATGTCATCTAACAAAGCTTTAACGGAAATAGAGCTCACGTCTTTAATATTCTCGAGTGCGATAGATGATAAAATAAAGCATTTAATAAGTGATCCAGGCCTTCTTCGTTCCAAACTTGATGAAGTTATCTCAGATTTAAGAGAACAACAATTTAATGAGCACAAAAAAAATAAATACAGAAGCTACAATGGCTTTTTTACTCCTCCAAATGCTGGATTTTATTCGAACGTGTTTGCAGCCGATGGTAGCCGGACTGCCTCAAAAAAATCGCTACTATCAACAAATTTATTTCTCCCTTTGTCTTCACCATCATTATGGATGCTTGCTCATCTTGATTTAAAAGAAACTTCAGTATTAGGTGCAACAGTTCCTGGCATACCGATTATATTTTCTGGAAAAAACAGTCAATTGGCATGGGGGACGTCTTTTTCATTTGTTGACGACCAAGATCTTTATTTTGAAAAAATAAACTCGGCAAACAAAGACGAATATCTTTCACCTTCGGGATACAAACGATTTTCAAATCAGAAAAAGTTAATAAAGGTAAAAAATAATGCAACGATCAGTTTCACGGTCAGGCGAACTGAAAATCGAATTATAATACCTCACCAACTATATGAAATGCAATCTATAGTTCCTGATGGTTTTCTTATTTCTTTGGCTTGGACGGGATTTAAAAATAACGATAAGACCCTTGAAACTTTCATGAACCTAATGTCTGCAAAAAGCTTAGATGAATTTAAAACTAATATGTCACGAGGCAACAGCTTCAATTTGATTTTGGTAGTTGCTGATGAAACGGAAGTTAATTCTGTATTTATTGGGAATTCGCCTAAAAGAAAAAAGGAAAACGAGACAAAGGGGCAGGTAATTACGCCTGGCTGGAAGATAGAGAATCAATGGCGCTTAGATGAAAAAGAGGACCCCAAACCTTTTGGTAGTTCTAAAAAAAACGGACTCATTCTTAATACAAATAATAGCTTTTCAGAAAGCCCTTTTCCAGATCATATGAGTTTCAATTGGGGTGATGAACAGAGACTTCTAAGAGCAACAAAAATGGTTAGCAAGAGAGAGTTTCATAGCACTGAAAGCTTTAAAGAGCTACAAAATGATTTTATTTCGGAGCCTGCTCGTACTTTATTACCACTTATGGGCAAAGAACTTTGGTTTCAGTATGATAATAAAGATCCAGATGACATCAATGAGATCAAAACCCGTAGTTTAGAACTTTTAACAAACTGGAATGGAAATATGAAGGCTGGCTCACCAGAGCCACTTATTTATGCAACATGGGTTGACACATTCATAAAAATGCTTCTCGAAGATGAACTGAGTTTCAATCCTTCATCTGCTAATATGGCGAGCCCGCTATTTTTGGAAAAAGTACTTAGAAACTACAAAAATGCTGAAGCATGGTGTGATATAAAACATTCGGATAAAATTGAAACATGTGTAGAGTTATCAAAAAAATCACTAACAAAAAGTCTTCGAAAATTAAAGGAAGTATATGGATCCGATATAAACAATTGGAGATGGGGTGATGAAAGAAGAATAAACCATCCTTCTTTTTCAGTTAATGGCGTTTTAATCCCAAAGTTCTTGCAAGAAATATCGAGTGAGATTTCCGGAAGCGAACACACATTAAATTCAACAATGTTAAGGGACTTATTTAATTATAAAGTAGCAAAGGGTAGCTCTTTCAAAATGATAATTGACTTTTCTTCACCAACTAAAAATATGTTCATTATTCCTTCTGGGCAAAGTGGTCATTTAATATCGAGGCATTATGATGATCAAACAAGTCTTTGGAAAAGTGGAAATTATATATACTTGTCTGGGGTTAAGGATTTAATACTAGGCGGGGCTAAGGGTGAGATTACTATACACCCTTTTTCAATCGAATAGTTTTTTACATTTCATTAATGATCCAACAAGGGTATTAATTTCATGTTCAGTGTTGTAAAGAGCAAGACTTGCTCTGCAAGTGGCAGGCACTCCAATAAAGTCCATTAAAGGTTGCGCGCAATGATGACCAGACCTAACTGCAACACCATTTGCATCTAATATTGTAGCCATATCGTGAGCATGCACACTCCCCTTCATAGAAAAAGAAAATATAGCAAGATTATCCTTATGAAAACAGTGTCTAACCAACCAATCTAACTTTTCTAACTCGGTTCGCGTATAATCTGAAATCGATATTTCATACTCTAAAACTGATTTTCTGTCTAGATTTTGGATAAAGTCTATCGCAGCGCCAAGACCGATTATCTCGGCAATTCCCGGTGTACCAGCCTCAAATAAAAATGGAGATTTATTATAAATCACATCGTCTTTAGTAACACTTCTTATCATCTCTCCGCCACCATTGAATGGAACCATTTCATCTATTCTTTTTTTATTAACGTAAAGTACTCCCGTACCAGTTGGCCCAAAAAGCTTATGGCCTGTAAATGTATAAAAATCACACCCAATATCCTTGACATTGATTTCCAAGTGAACAATAGCTTGAGAACCATCCAATACAGTCACAATCCCTCTCTCTTTGAGTGTTTTACAAATTTTCTTGACATCAAGGATGGAACCAAAAACATTGGACATGTGTGTTATGCATGCCATTTTTGTTTTTGAAGAAATCTTTTTTTCTATCATATCTAACGATATCTGGCCGTTCTCATCTGGATCAATCCAAACAAGCTCAATACCTTTTCTAGATCTTAAAAAATGCCAGGGAACGATATTAGCGTGATGCTCCAACGTTGACAAAATAATCTCATCTCCAGACTTCAGGTTTTGGTTAGCCCACCCGTATGAAACAAGATTTAATGCCTCAGTAGAACCCGATGTGAATATAATTTCCTCCTGAAAAGAAGCTCCTAAGAAAGCAACAACCTTGTCTCTTACTGCTTCATATTTTTCAGTCGCTAGATTCGATAAATAATGCAATCCTCTATGAACATTTGAATACTCGCTTTCATAACATTTTTTTATAGCTTCTATGACTTTAATTGGTTTTTGTGACGACGCTCCGTTATCTAAGTAAACTAAAGGCTTATTATTTACTCTCTTAGAAAGTATTGGAAATTCTTTTCTGAATTCTAAAACATCAAACATTTGGCAAGTTACCAACTAATAAAAATTGCATAATTGATATGAATATCATGAAAAGTAATCCCATTGTTAATGATACGGTGATCGCACCCAGAAATGCTGTTAATAACACGCTTTTGAATTTATATAGTGTTGACACTACAGAAGACAATGCCCAAATAAACCACACTAATTCAAAAAACCTGCAAAGATAGTATAAGTCAAATGAAATGAATAGAAATAATACCTGCATAAATTTGAAGACAAATGTTACTAAAAACAAAAACAAGACATTTTTTCCTAATTCCTCGATACCTATTTTTTTATTAGAAAAGTTACTAAAAAATAAAATAGAGGCAAACACAGTTATTATAAAAATTAATTCAAACGCGAACATACTAAAGGGATTGAAGATGAACGATAATGAATTATTTTCAAGTAACTTTGAGGCATTCTCAGATGACTTAAAGAATAGCCTTTCTAACAAGGAGTTTAAGAGAGAGGTTATGGCTGCAATAAAAACAGCGCCCTCTAGTACGGAACTTAACTTTAATTTTGTTGGGCTCAATGCATCTGGCAAATCTGCCGGCCTTCTGAGAGCTATCTTGAGTTGATGTTTCAAGTCCATTAGCTTTCAAGTTCCTGAGCTAAAATTTGTGAGAACAACGGGCACAAAATACAAACTGGTCATAATCAAAGTGAAAAGGTTTCTATCCTTAAAGTTTGAAACAAAACTGACAATTCGCGAAAAAATATACACTATAATTAGCTCTGAAAGAATGACAAGCACGAGCTCTATAGCTCCAGTTGTGAATATTTTTGCAATGCTAGCAACTAGAATTACTAAAGTTGATACAGAAAGAGACCAAAATAAAGCTAATCTAGTTTGAAAACCCGAGGAAACGGATCCAAACATTTTCAATATCAAGTGAAGAATAAAGCCTAAGAGATACATAAATATAGGAAGAAAAAAAAGGTAGGAGACAACCACAGCTGTTATAACAGATAGGTAAGGATCCTCCTGAACTTGACTGGTAACTTCTATTAATTGTGACAGTAGCAACATTAAACAAGTAAAATATAGAAGGGGTAGCAATTGGCTTTCTTTATCGCGTAGTTCAAATTGCTGATCAATAGAAGCATCAAGGTCACTGAATGCTGAGATTATAGCTGTAAAGAAACCTTTATTAATTTTTAACTGTTTATTCATGAAAAAAGCTTGAGGTCCAAACATCAATATAGTTACTCAGCTCTGATTTAATGCTTTCATCTTCGATCTCATCTAAGGCTTCCGAAATAAACGCAGTTATTAGCATTTCTTTAGCTTTATTCCTATGTACACCTCTACTCAGTAAATAAAATAAGCTTTCTCTATCAAGGGAACTGGACGTCGATCCATGAGAACAAATTACATCATCGGCATAAATCTCGAGTTCTGGCTTACATAAAAACTTAGAGTTTTCGTTAAGCAAAAGAGATCTACTAGATTGATAGCCGTCCGTCTTTTGTGCTTCCGGCGCAACATAGATTTTACCTCGAACTATTGAAGTGCAATCATTTTCTAGCACTGATTTAAATACTTGCCTACTTTTACATTCATAAGCATTATGATTTATTAACACATTTTCGTCACTAAAATGATGTTTTTTATTTATTAGACTGACGTTTGCAATTGAAGTGTTTATACTTGGTCCATTTAGATGCAATTCAATCTCATTTCTTGTCGACTTAGTATTTAATCTCAGTCCAAAGTGATTAAAGGTTGATTTTTCAGCCATATCACAAAATTTATGCGAAATTTTAGGAAAAATATTATTTTCTCCAGTTAAATCTAGGTAATTTAACTTAGCATTTTCATCTAAATAAATTTCGGTTACTGAATTGAAAACAGAGAGATTATTTCCTGTTTCTATAATGGTAGCTTCTACGCCTTTTTTAACAATAATTAGGTTTCTTTGAAAGCAATTGCGTGCAGACTTATTAGTTTTATTATGTATTATAAGTGGCTTTTTAGAACTCTCTGATAAACTTAGAGCATAACCAACTTTGAGATTGAGACTATTATCTCTGGCTAAAGGTCTGGGAACAAGTTTTTGGGACTTTTCTTCAAGCCGCCCAAAGTAGTTTTTTGTGAAGGAATCTTCATCAGCAATTTCGTCCATAATGCTTGAAATTTTATAGCTTTTGTCACTAGCGAATTCCATGATTTCACCATTAATAGTCAGTGCAGGTTCATACAGATGGGTTCCTTTCAGATTAATTAAGTCCGTTTCAGAAATTTCTTGATCAAGATCGGAAACAATATCCAAGTTACTCTTTCTCCAATATTCTGATCTACGATTTACTTTCTCAATACTTGCGCTACTACGTTCTAGTTCTTGGCTTAAAGAATCATACCAACTACTTATATTTGCATGGATCAATTTTTTTCCTTACCTAATTGTAAGAAATCTTTATATCCTGTCTCCTCAACATGAAGAGCGAGAGTTTTGTCACCAGTTTTTACTATTCTTCCATCTACCATAATGTGAACAAAATCAGGCACTATATAATTCAGAAGTCTTTGATAATGGGTAATAACCAGAAACGAACGAGAAGATGATGAAAAGTTATTTACTCCTTTAGAGACTAACTTCATAGCGTCAACGTCCAATCCGCTATCTGTTTCATCGAGGATTACGAATCTGGGCTCGAGCAAACACATTTGTAAAATTTCATTGCGTTTCTTTTCTCCTCCCGATGCACCAACATTTACCGGTCGTCTCATCATTTCTTCACTAATTTCTAAATCTTTTGCTATGCCACGTACAAGCTTCAAAAAGTCTGCTGCATTAAGTTCCTCTTGACCTCTTGTTTTTCTTTGTGAATTTAAAGCGGTTCTGAGAAAATTCATATTACCAACTCCAGGTATTTCTATTGGATATTGAAATGCCATAAAAATTCCAAGCGCCGCTCGTTCCTCTACCTCAGCCTCCAACAAATCACTTCCGTCAAACTTAACAGTACCACTATCAATGACGTATCCATCTTTCCCTGCCAGAACACTTGAGAGTGTGGATTTGCCTGACCCATTCGGTCCCATTATAGCATGAACTTCACCTGGTTTAATGGAAAGTGATAAACCCCTAATTATCTGCTTTTCTTCCTCTTCCAAAGAAACTTTTAAATCATCGATGTTTAACATATTAGCCAACGGAACCCTCTAAAGAGATTGCAACTAATTTTTGCGCCTCCATTGCAAACTCCATTGGGAGTGCTTGTAATACCTCCTTACAAAACCCATTCACGATCAATGCTACAGCATCTTCTTCTCCAATCCCCCTTTGCATACAATAAAAGAGCTGATCTTCGTCTACCTTTGACGTTGTGGCTTCATGTTCCGCTCTCGCGCTACTATTATTTACCTCAATGTAAGGCACAGTATGCGCTCCACATTTATTGCCGATGAGTAGACTATCACATTGGGTAAAATTTCTCGAGTTTTGTGATCTACCCCCAATTTGTACGAGTCCTCTATAGGTGTTTTGAGCTTTTCCAGCACTAATTCCCTTGGACACAATTCTGCTATTTGTGTTTTTTCCAAGATGTATCATCTTAGTGCCGGTATCGGCCTGTTGCATGTTATTGGTGATAGCTATTGAGTAGAACTCACCAGACGAGTTATCACCTTTTAAAACACAAGACGGATATTTCCAGGTTATTGCAGATCCTGTCTCTACCTGTGTCCACATGACTTTGGAATTTCTACCCCTACAATCAGCACGTTTAGTAACAAAGTTGTATATACCACCAACCCCGTTCTCATCGCCTGGAAACCAATTTTGTACTGTAGAATATTTAATTTCAGCATCGTCAAGGATCACTAGCTCTACAACGGCAGCATGCAACTGGCTCTCATCCCTTTGTGGCGCAGTACACCCTTCCAAATAACTTACGTATGAGTTATCGTCCGCTATAATCAAAGTGCGCTCGAATTGTCCAGTGTTTTCGGCGTTTATTCTGAAGTAGGTCGACAACTCCATAGGACATCTTACTCCTTTAGGAATGTACACAAATGATCCATCAGAAAAAACAGCAGCATTTAGGCAAGCAAAAAAGTTATCTGATATTGGTACAACAGATCCTAGGTATTTCTTAACTAACTCAGGATATTCCTTTATGGCTTCTGATATTGAACAAAATATAACCCCAGCAGATTTTAACTCTTCTTTAAAGGTTGTCCCAACCGAAACACTATCAAAAACCGCATCTACTGCTACCTTACGATTTTCTGACTTATCTTCATGATTTTCTTCAATTACACCAGCGAGTTTCTTTTGCTCGGTTAACGGAATTCCCAGCTTTGAGTAGGTTTCAAGAAGTTTTGGATCTACTTCATCCAAGCTTTTTGGCTTTTCTTTCATATTGGCAGGCCGAGCATAATAATACTGATCTTGAAAGTCGATTTCAGGAATTTTTAACAGCGCCCAATCGGGCTGTTTGAGTTTCTTCCATCTATTGAATGCCTTTAGTCTCCAATCGAGCATCCACTTAGGTTCATTATTCTTTTTTGATATAAGCTTAACAATATCTTCATTTAAGCCTAAAGGAGCATACTCCGTCTCTATATCTGTTGAAAACCCATATTTATATGTATCTCCAACGGACCTAACCGTGGAAAGGGTTTCCTTATCAATTGCGTCCCTTACCTGATAATTATCTGTCATTTATGTAGAGTCCCTGTATATTTTGTTGTCTTGAATATAATTGTTTCCATGAGAAAATAAAGGCTTCAATATCACTTTTTTTTGTATTGGGTCCCAATGATACCCTTATTGAGGAGCTTGCGAGATCTTCACTATATTTCATCTCCTTTAATAGACTTATTTCACTTAATTTTCCAGACGAACATGCTGTGCCCGATGAAACACTGAAACCTTCAAGGTCTAAAGCAATTACTTGGCTTTCGCCTTTCCAACCTGGGGTTATAATGCAGGATGTATTCGGTAGTCTCTTTTCTTTTTCGCCCACTATTATCGATTTTTTTGAGATTTCTCTTACTTCATTCTCTAACATATCTCGTAAAATCTCAATTTCTTGCCAAACACCATCTTTAACTAGTTTAATAGAGTAGGCTAAGGCTTCAGAAAATGCAGCTATAAGCATAAAATTTTCGGTTCCTGCTCTTAATCCAAATTCTTGATTTCCACCTAAAATTGTGGATTCAATTAAATCCTCGTGTTTTACGAAAAGTACCCCTACCCCTTTTGGTCCACAAACTTTATGCGAAGCCAAGAAAAAAGCTTGAGGCTGGATCTCGTTAAAATTAAAATCTATTTTTCCAATAGCTTGAACTGCATCAGTGCACGCTATATCTTTGGGAACATTCTGTAATATACCGGTCTCAGAGTTAGCAATTTGCAAAGCCTGGCTGTTTTTAGAGGTTTTTGAAGAAACTAGGCCAGTTTTCTTCACGGGTATAGACACATCACACCACCTTTTTACACAATCGTGTTCAATAGCTGAACATTCTAATCTTTTATTATGTAAAAATAGCGCCGCGGACTCTGATGCGCCAGATGTAAAAATTATTGTACCCCTATGGAGGCCTAGAAGGTCCATCACATTATCTCTTGAACGCTCAATAATATTTCGCGCCTCTCTTCCTTCAAAGTGAACTGAGCTCGCGTTACCTATCAAATCCAGATTTGAAATAAGGCTTTTTCGAGAATTTTCGCACAATAAGGCGCTCGCATTCCAATCAAAGTAACGTCTGCCATTTTGTAAAAGTGTCATTAAGCTTGTGCAAAACTTGATACTGCTTGACATGGCTCCATAGAGTCAGAGGCAACGTCTTCTAGTGAGATATTATGTAAAAATAGGTAAACTTGAGATGAAAATTGTTCCCAAAACTTTTCAGTTAAAACTAGCTCAAAAGGTTTTGGTAAAATCTTTGTTTCGATTTTATCGTTAATGGAAATTGCAGCAAAATTCTCGTCAACGGCTTCCATAATGTCATGGATTCTTATATTTTTGGGATGAGAATTTAAGCTAAACCCGCCTGATGCCCCTCTTACAGCTTTCACTAAACTTGCTTTACGCAATTTCATAAAAAGTTGTTCAAGATACGTTTGTGAAATGCCGGTTTCATTAGAAATCTCAGACACAGATACATTCGAGTTGAAATCTTTTCTAGCAATATATGCCATCGCTATCAAAGCGTATTTACCTTTTGTGCTTAGTCTCATGCTTAAAAATAACAAATAAAATCTAAATTATATTTAAAATAGCTTGACTTAGAGGTCAAGCAATTAGTAACTGTATGTCATTGATTGATAGAGGAACTTCAATGCCCGAAGTAAACATATCCGGTCCAAGCGGTAGGCTCGAAGGTCGATTCCACCCTCAAAAAAATACAGATGCTCCCTTGGCTATAATATTACACCCGCATCCAAAGTTTGGCGGTACTATGAACAACAGAGTTGTTTACAATCTTCACTACTGCTTCTTTAATCTTGGGTTTTCATGTTTAAGGTTCAATTTTAGAGGTGTCGGCAAAAGCGAAGGAGAATTTGATGATGGGTTGGGAGAATTGGCAGATGCAGCGTCAGCTCTAGATTTTCTACAAGCAAATTCACCAAATTCAAGCGCTTGCTGGGTAGTTGGTTTTTCCTTTGGCTCTTGGATAGGTATGCAGCTTTTGATGAGAAGACCGGAAATAAGTGGTTTTATATCAGTATCACCTCCTGCCAATACATATGACTTTAGTTTCTTAGCTCCTTGCCCTTCGTCAGGCCTGATTATAAATGGTAGTTTAGATCGCCTCGTGCCTCCATCTGATATAAAAAATTTATCAGACAGACTTAAATTACAAAAAGGGATCAAAGTTTCTCACAAAGAGGTCGAAGGTGCTGATCATTTTTTCACCAACTTTGAAGAAGAAATGACAAAGGCAGTTAATGAGTATCTTGCAACTCGGACAGATTTATAAATTATTGTGAGTTAATGTTAAAAAGTAATATTCTGAATAATTTAAAAACCCGTGGTTTTATTAATGACTGCACTGATTTAATAGGCCTCGATAACTTATTGAGCACTTCAAAAGTAACATGTTATATTGGGTACGACGCTACTGCTTCCTCCCTTCATGTAGGCCATCTGATGAATATAATGATGCTAAGATGGTTTCAAAAAGATGGTCACAGGGTAATCACTCTGTTAGGAGGCGGTACAACGAAAATAGGAGACCCTTCCTTTAGGAAAACAGAGAGACCATTGATAACCGACGAAACAATAAATGCTAATCTGCTTAGTCTCAAATCAATTTTTTCCAAATACCTAAATTTTTCATCTGATTTTCCCGGTGCGCTTATGCTGAATAATGATGAGTGGTTAAGTAAGCTAAACTACTTAGATTTTCTAAGAGATACTGGAAAGCACTTTTCGATTAACAGAATGCTTAGCTTCGAATCAGTTAAAAGCAGACTTCAAAAAAATGACCCTTTAAGCTTTCTAGAATTCAATTACATGATATTACAAGGCTACGACTTTTACAAACTGAACCACGACTATCAATGCATTCTTCAAATGGGCGGATCTGATCAATGGGGTAATATAGTCAATGGCATTGAGTTGACTAGGCGTATGAACAGCAATAAACTTTTTGGTTTGACTTCGCCATTGTTAACAAACTCGTCTGGGCAAAAGATGGGAAAATCGTCTGCCGGCGCTGTCTGGCTAAACGAAGAGAATCTCTCTCCTTATGAATTTTGGCAGTTTTGGCGGAATTGTGATGATGATGATATAGAGAAATTCCTTCTACTTTTCACTGAATTTTCGATTGACAAAATTAAAGAACTGACTTCTAGAAAGGGTCATCGCCTGAATGAAGCAAAAATAGTTTTAGCAAACGAGGTTACCACACTATGTCATGGAAATATAAAAGCAGATGAAGCATTTGAAACATCAAAAGCAGTATTTGGTGAAAATAGTGGGTCTTCTAAACTACCTACAATCGAGATCAATGCTAAAGATTGTCCCGAACGTATTTCCATCACTCAACTGATGACACTTTCAGGAATGGTGAAGTCTGGAAAAGAAGCGAAGCGATTAGTAAATGAAAACGCAGTAAAGCTAGAAGGAAGGATGGTAAAAGACATTACTGAGAAGTTTGAAAAAATTAATTTTTCTGATCCTCAGCAACTTTCAATAGGGAAAAAGAAACATTTCAACATCGTCATTTTCTAATCTTACCTGTCAAGGTAAACCTTTTTCATAAAGTCCGGATTGTCTACAGCACCATTTCTTTTCAAATCACCTCTCTTAATGTTTGATAAAACATCCATTCCAGAACTAACCTTGCCAAAAACTGTATAATTATTATCTAAATGAGGAGCAGGCTGGAACATGATAAAAAATTGACTGTTAGCAGAATCCGGATTGTTTGATCGTGCCATGCCAACAGTACCTTCGACAAAGGCCATATCAGAAAATTCAGATGGCAAGTCCGGCAATGACGAGCCTCCTCTACCAACTAGCTCTGGGTTAAATGCTTGTATTTTGCCAAACTTCACATCACCAGTCTGGGCCATAAAGCCTTCAATCACTCTATGGAAAACTACGCCATTGTATGCACCTAGATTAACCAAAGTTTTTATTCTTTCGACATGCAATGGAGCTAACTCAGGCAGCAGTGTTATTTCAATTTTTCCACTAGCTTCACCTCCTACTTCAATTACAAGATTATTTTCTGCAAAAGCACATCTACAGATGAGCATGCAAAAAAATATATTTACAAGAATTTTTTTTGAAAAAAGATATCTAAGCATTTTTAACTGTCTTTATGAAATCTGGGTCATCAACTTTTCCATTATCCAATTGATCACCTTTTTTTATTTTATCTACCACGTCCATGCCTTTCAAAACTTTTCCCCAAACCGTATATTGATTGTTTAAATGCATACTATCTTCAAGCATTATAAAAAACTGGCTGTTAGCAGAATTTGGGTTTTGTGAGCGAGCCATACCCACAATACCTCTGACAAACGGCTCAGAAGTGAATTCAGCTTCTAAATCAGGCAAGTCTGAGCCTCCCATT
The DNA here is from genome assembly GCA_902537415.1 of uncultured Alphaproteobacteria bacterium. GTDB lineage: Bacteria > Pseudomonadota > Alphaproteobacteria > Rhodobacterales > Rhodobacteraceae > CACIJG01. The sequence continues at coordinate 43,267 of CACBBC010000012.1, forward strand.
CCGACACGATCACCTTGGAGGCCATTTTTCAAGGAACCAAACTGACCATCACCTGTTTGAGCCATAAAGCCGTCAATCACTCTGTGAAACACAACATCATCAAAAAATTTATCTTTTGATAGCTGTAATATTCTCTTGCAATGATTTGGAGCGAGATCATTTAACAGTTCTATTGTAACATTTCCTTTATTTGTCTCTAACACTATATGTTGTTCGGCACCTTTTTTTGTTACCTTTTTTTTCTTTAATGCCATTTCTTATCCTTTTTTTAGTTTTTAAATTTACTATTAATTGCAAACGCGATGTCTTCAGTTACAAATTTATCTATGTTACCACCAAGCTTAGCAATTTCTTTCACCAATCTAGATGCAATGGCTTGACAACCTGCATCTGCCATCAAGAAAACTGTCTCTATTTTATTATCTAAAACTCTATTCATCCCAACCATCTGGAACTCATACTCAAAATCTGATACCGCCCGTAACCCTCTTATCAAAATTGAGGCACCTACGTCTTTTGCGCACTCTATTAGTAAATTTTTAAATGGATGTACCACAATATCAACTTTCAATGACTTTAAATTAGCTATTTCTTTTTCTACAAGCTGCACTCTTTCTTCTAATGAAAATAAAGGACTTTTATCATTGTTTATGGCAACTCCTATTACTAACTTATCAACGAGTGTTGAAGCCCTACTTATTATATCTATATGTCCAAGTGTTAAAGGGTCAAAAGTACCTGGGTACAATCCTACTCGCATGATATTTTCCTTCTTTCTTAAGCTTTTTTCGGACGATTTTCAAACAATAGGACTTAAAAATGCTCCTGTAAAACTTTCTTTCACAGTCGCTATATGTTCAGGTGTACCATAACACACTACTTCACCACCTTTATCTCCACCTTCTGGTCCAATATCAATTACATAGTCAGCTGTTTTGATCACATCCAAATTGTGTTCTATAACAATTACTGTGTTACCTTTCTCTACGAGCTCATGCAGAATTTCAAGAAGTTTTTTAATATCATGAAAATGTAACCCAGTTGTAGGCTCGTCCAATATATACAAAGTCGATCCCGAGCTTCTTCTTGCGAGCTCTTTTGCAAGCTTTACCCTCTGTGCCTCTCCACCTGACAAGGTTGTCGCCTGTTGACCAACCTTAATATAACCTAGACCAACTCTTTTAAGAGTTGACATTTTTTCTCTTATCGAAGGCACCGCTTTGAAAAAATCTTCAGCTTCGTTTACTGTCATTTCCAAGACATCTGAAATGTTTTTATCCTTGAATTTTATTTCAAGCGTTTCTCTATTATACCTCTTGCCAAGACATTGGTCGCATTCCACATAAACATCAGCAAGAAAATGCATCTCTATTTTGATTAAACCATCACCTTGACAAGCCTCGCAACGGCCACCTTTTACGTTAAAAGAGAAACGTCCCGGCATGTATCCTCTAGCTTTTGACTCTGGCAAGCCCGTAAACCAATCCCTTATATGTGTAAAAGCACCTGTGTAAGTAGCGGGATTAGATCTTGGAGTTCTTCCTATTGGAGATTGATCTATATCTATTACCTTCTCAAAATTCTCTAAACCTTCAATTTTTTCAAACTTTGCGGGAGTTTGTCTAGAGCCGTTAAGCTTTGAGGCTGCCGCTTTAAAGAGAGTTTCTATTATTAAAGTCGACTTTCCTCCCCCCGATACACCAGTTACGCATATAAATAATTCTGTTGGGAAAGAAATAGTTACATTTTTGAGATTATTGCCATTTGCTCCTGTTAATTTTACCTCGGATTTAGAATTAATTCTTCTTTTTGCGGGCACAGGTATGCTCTTTTTTCCAGAAAGATAAAGACCAGTGAGTGACTTCTCACTTTTAATAACATCTAGAGGCTTGCCTTCTGCAATGACATATCCGCCCTCAACTCCTGCACCAGGACCAAGATCAATGACATGATCAGCCTCTCTTATTGCTTCTTCATCATGCTCAACCACTAAAACTGAATTACCTTGTGCTTTTAAATCTTTGAGCGTTTTGATTAACCTTCTGTTATCTCTCTGGTGTAATCCAATCGATGGTTCGTCTAACACATAAAGTACACCAGTTAAGCCAGAACCTATTTGACTTGCCAGTCTTATCCGCTGACTTTCTCCCCCGGACAATGTACCTGAGGCTCGACTTAAAGTTAAATATTCAAGACCAACATTATCTAAAAAAGTAAGCCTACTGGAGATCTCCTTAATAATAGCGCTGCCAATTTGCAATTGAGACTTAGAAAGGGTTTTTCTCAGTGACTCTATCCATGTTAGCAACTGCTTAATCGACTGATCGCAACACTCTCCGATGTTTTGTTGCCCTACTTTTACGCAGAGAGCCTCTTGCCTAAGCCTGTAACCGTTACATTTTGAGCAAGGTTTATCACTTCTGTATCTTTTAAACTCCTCTAGTAACCAAGGCTCTACAGTTTCATCAAATCTACGCTTTAAGTTAGAAATTACTCCTTCAAATGATTTTTTCGTATTATAAACACGCCCTCCATCATCAAACCTAAAGTTGATTTTCTCTCCTTCATTACCGTATAGCAGAATCTTTTTAATTTTTTCATCAAGTTGCTGCCAAGGCGCATTAGGATTAAAATTATAATGTTTCGATAAAGCCTCAATCGTCTGTCTATAGTATGGGTTGG
>CACBBC010000013.1 GCA_902537415.1 uncultured Alphaproteobacteria bacterium
GACTTGGGAGTTTTAGATAATGAAGGACTTGTAACAATAGTTGATCGAAAGAAGAACATAATAATTAGAGGTGGAGAAAACATCTCATGTTTAGAGGTAGAGGGTGCTCTCCAGAAGTTCCCAGGAGTTATTGAGTCTGTTGTTTTTTCTGTTCCTGAAAAAAGATTTGGGGAAGAGGTAGGTGCTTGTATAAATATGTCTGGAGATACGAAAGATAAAAATGAGGAAATATCTTCCTTTCTGAAAGATAAATTAGCACATTTCAAGATACCTGTTCATTATTGGTGCGTAAATCGATCTTTGCCAAGGGGTGCAACCGATAAGTTTGATAGGATAAAGATCAAAGAAATGTGTCTGAATAATAGTTGGAGTGATGAAGATGGATGAACAGAACTATATTTTGGAAGCAGAGAAAAAAGTTGTGGATATTAAAGGGTTGCCGGAAAGTTTGCCTAAAAGGGAAATTAATAGTGTCGGAATAATAGGAGCTGGTACGATGGGTGGTGGTATAGCTATGAATTTCGCAAATGTGGGAATTCCAGCTCATATTGTTGAAACAAGCCAAGATCAACTAGACAGAGGGATATGTAACATAAGCAATAATTATGAAAGATCAGTTAACAGAGGTAAAATTTCAAACGAACAGGTAACTGATCGCTTAAAATTGATTTCTTCATCAACACAATTAACTGATTTAGGGCACTGTGATTTGATTATTGAAGCTGTTTATGAGGATTTAGATTTAAAAAAAAACATATTTAAAGAGCTGGATAAAGTTGCCAGGCCCTTCTCAATCTTGGCGACAAACACATCAGCGTTAGATATAAATAAGATTGCTTTGGCTACACTTAGACCGGATGACGTAATTGGCCTTCATTTTTTTTCACCGGCAAATGTAATGAAACTTGTGGAAATTGTACGCGCTAAGTTTACCAGTGATGTCGTTGTAGCAACTAGTCTATCATTGGTAAAGAAAATTAATAAAATACCAACAATTGTTGGCGTTTGCCCTGGATTTGTTGGTAATAGAATTTTATTTGCTCGTCAAAAACAAGCTTTGAATATGGTTAATAATGGCTTAATGCCCTGGGATATTGATAAGGCGTTAAACGAATTTGGTTTTAAAATGGGACCTTTCCAAATGTCTGACTTGGCAGGGTTAGACATAGGTTGGAAAAGAGGAGAAAAGACGTCAAATCCTATCAGAGACGCGCTATGTGAATTGGATAGAAGAGGTCAGAAAACCAGTGCTGGGTATTATGATTATGATGAGAACAGAGTTCCCAGAATATCCAAAATTACCGAAGAGTTGATAAAAGATATTACCGGAAAAGAAAGGTCAGAAAATATGGAAAGTGCTGAGATAATTGAGCATTGTATTTTCCCAATGGTAAATGAAGCACTGTTAATTTTAGAAGAAGGAATGGCACAAAGACCCTCTGATATTGATGTGGTATGGCTGAATGGCTATGGATTTCCAAGAGATAAAGGAGGTCTATTGTTTTGGGCAAACAAAATTGGTAGTGCTCAAATTTTGGAGGGCCTTAAGAAAATGGAAGATAGTGGCTTGGAGATTAACATATCTAGAATGCTAAAAGATATGGTCAAAAAGAATGAAAACATTTTTGATAAACAAGATCAAAAAATTAGAGTATAGGAGGTGTTTAAATGGAGTATGAATTTGTAAAAGTTGAGAAAAAAGACCACATCTCAATAGTAACAATAAATAGACCTGAGGTGTATAATGCCGTCCATCCTCCACTAAGCTTAGAACTGGATCAAGTCTGGAATGAGTTTCTTAAAGACAGTGAGCAATGGGTTGCTGTTTTAACTGGAGCTGGGGACAAAGCTTTTTCAGCTGGGAATGATCTGAAATACTCAGCGCAACCAGGAAAATATAAAGTTCAGCAACCGAAAAGTGGGTTTGCGGGGCTGACAAATAGGTTTGATCGCACCAAACCTATCATAGCAGCTGTAAATGGGTTTGCTATGGGTGGCGGAATGGAAACAGCTCTCTCGTGTGATATTATATTGGCGTCAGAGAACGCTAAACTTGCGCTTCCTGAAGTAAAAGTGGGTTTTTTCGCAGCGGCTGGCGGGGTTCAACGACTTAGTAGACAAATAGGCAAAAAGGCGGCGCTCGAAATGATACTAACAGGGCGCAGTGTGGATGCTAAAGAAGCACTAAAGCTCGGTATCGTAAATGAGGTTTTTTCTCAGTCAGAATTATTAGATAAAGCAATTGAAAAGGCTAATGTAATAGCTGGCAATTGTCCATCGTCTATAAAGTATTCTCTGGAAGCTTTAAATCACATGGATCAGTTAGAAGAAATGTCATCTGCGCTTGAAAAAAGTTATGAGCTAATAGACTTATTGAGGCAAACAGAGGATCACAAAGAGGGAGTGTCCGCATTTGTTGAAAAGCGCGCTCCCCAATGGAGGAATAAGTAATCGTGTTTAAAGAAAGGAAATTCAATGTCTACACTGTTTAGTCTTCAAGGAAAAAATTGCTTAGTTACAGGAGCTTCAAAGGGTATGGGCAAAGCTATGGCCTTAGCCTTAGCTGAACATGGAGCAAATGTTGTGATATCAAGCCGGAAGCAAGATCAGTTGGAGGAAACAGCTAATGAAATAAATAAGCAAGTTGGAGGTCAAAATATTTTGCCTATAGCTGCTAATGCTGGGCGTAAAGAAGACCTGAATCAGCTCGTTCAAGAGACCAATAAGGTCATTGGCAAGATAGATGTCTTAATAGGAAACGCTGGAGTTAATCCGCACTATGGACCTATGTCAGATATATCCGATGAAGCATATGACAAAACAATGGCAACGAACGTAAAATCAAATCATTGGCTGTGCCAAATGGTTGCACCAGATATGATTTCAAGGGGAGGGGGTTCAATTATGATTACCTCAAGCGTTGGGGCCTTCGAGCCTTCTTTACATCTCGGCACCTATGCAATTTCAAAGTTAGCTGTTATAGGGCTAGTTAGAAATTTAGCTGCAGAATATGGGCCTAAAAATATTAGAGTCAATGCAATATGTCCTGCAATAATTAAAACGGATTTTGCCAAGGCATTATGGGACGATGATACAAAGGCTAAGGAAGCCATCTCTAAAATACCGCTTGGTCGTTTAGGAGAACCGGAGGATCTACAAGGGCTTGCGGTATTTCTGGCATCTAATGCGAGTAGTTATATCACAGGTCAGGCGATGACTGTATGTGGCGGTGGCTATATGTGGCGTTAATAAAAGGGAAAAAGATATGGATATTAAAGATAGAGTAATCGTGGTAACTGGAGCAGCCAGTGGAATAGGTAGATCTCTTGTCAAAATCTTCTACAAACATGGCGCAAAGCATGTTGTGAGTGCAGATGTAAATATGGACGGAATAAGCAAGGTCGCAAAGGAATATGGCGGCACTGCGATGGAATGTGATGTTAGTCGAGAAGGGGATATTGCAAAAGTTATAAGAACAACAGAAAGAGAAATTGGTCCAATATCAATTTTTTGTTCAAATGCAGGCATTGGTCATCTAGGAGGGATCGAGGTTCCGAATGATGATTGGCAAAAAATTTGGGAAATTAATCTAATGTCACATGTATGGGCAGCCAGGCACTTGGTCCCTTTAATGGAGAAACGAGGAGAGGGATACTTGCTAAATACGGCATCCGCTGCTGGTCTTTTGTCACAAGTTGGTGATGCCTCCTATTCAACTACCAAACATGCTGCAATTGGTTTAGGAGAATGGCTTGCTTTTTCATACGCGAAAAAGGGGATAAAGGTTTCTATGTTGTGTCCCCAGGGGGTACGAACTGCAATGACTGATGGATTAGATCCAGAGCTTGCTGTCGCTATGAAAGATGGAATGCTTGAACCTGATGATGTCGCCGAGGAGTGTGTTAAAACTATTAATGAAGAGCGTTTCTTAGTACTGCCACACCCCGTAGTTGAAAAATATATTCAATATAAGACGTCCGATTATGACGGATGGCTTGCTGGCATGGCGAAATTAAATGAGAGATTTAGGTATTAGGCTTTCGTTTTAAAGGTCTCATAAGTCCTTCTTGAGCTACACTAGCAACGAGAGTTCCATCCTGTGAAAAAACTTTTCCTCTGTTTAGGCTTCTTGCAGCTCCAGAGAATGGACTATCCATTTCATATAAGTACCAATTATTAAAATCTATTTTTTCATGAAACCACATTGCGTGATCCAAACTTGCTAGCATAACGTCTCCCGAATAAGCTGATACACCGTGAGGACGATTACCAGAGCCCAACAAGGATACGTCAGAGGCGTATGCAAGAAAGCAATGATGTATCCATTGATCTTTGGCATCAAGGGTCCCATCCACTTTAAACCACAAAAAATTTTTGTCTGAAGTTGGTTCAGGGTTAAACAAATCAGGTGGATCAACATCTCTTATTTCAATCGGCTTGGGGTTTAAAAAATTTGCGCGCCTTTTCTCAGGAACTTTATCCGCAATTAGTTTTCTCTGTTCATTTCTATTAAGAACTCCCGAAGGCCCTTTTACTTCTTTCATTTTATGCTGATGAGACCAACCGTCTTCTTCAATATGAAATGACGCAGCCATATTGAATATTTGTTTGCCATTTTGTATAGCAACCACTCTTCTCGTGGTGAAGCTTCCACCATCTCGTGCTCTGTCAACCTCATAAATAATGGGTGTTGATGGATCTCCAGGTCGTATAAAATAAGCATGAAGAGAATGGCAAAGCCGTTCCTCAACAGTTTTGTAGGCCGCCGCTAGTGCCTGTGCAATAACATGACCGCCAAACACTCGTGATGCTACCTCTCCACCTTCGCCTTCCCCTCGAAAAAGATTGCGGTCCAAAGTCTCGATATCAAGAAGCTTTTCTATTTTTTCCTTCATAGTGCCTTCATTAGTTCATACGCACGCTGAGCTAGCTTTGGAACAGATAATGTTTCCCTATTTGAGCGTTCAGGATTAGCGGCAATTCCAGACAAAGCTCTTTTTTTTACGCCCTGAATAACACATGCCATTCGAAAAAAACAGAACGCTAGATAAAAATTAAAATCTCTTATATAATCGATGTTTCTTAACTCGCAATATTCTTTAATAAAATCTTCATCGCTTGGTATTCCGAGAGGTCCTCTTTCAACACCTTTTAGCCCTCTGCTAATTTTTCCTGCTGTTTGTTCCCACTGCATGATTAAAGATGCGAGGTCAGCAATGGGATGTCCAGTTGTACAAATCTCCCAGTCTATAATTGCCAGTAGTTTTGGCTCATTTTTATCAAATATCATATTATCAAGTCGAAAATCACCATGAACTAGTGAACGCGGAGAATTATCTATAGGTATCCTTTTCGGAAGGTCTTCCATCATTTCGTTCATTTCACTAATTTTTTCCGTTTCAGATGACAAATATTGTTTTGCCCACCTGCTTATCTGCCTTTCATAGTAGTTTCCGTCCGCACCAAAATCCGTTAAACCCACCGCATCAATATTTACTTTATGTAACGAAGACAATCCTCTACTTATTTCGCTATAAACCTTTGCTCTATCATCATTAGCTAAACTTGGTAAAGCAGGGTCTTCATAAACTACTCCATCAACGAATTCCATTATATAAAAATCAACGCCTAAAATAGATTGATCATCACAATAATGAAGCATTTTCGCGACGGGTACGGGTGTATCATATAAAGCCTTTTGCACTCTATATTCTCGGTCTATGGCGTGTGCCGATTTTAATAAGGGCCCATCTGGTTTTCGCCTAATAACATAGCTAGCCGTATCTGTCTCTAGTAAAAAGGTTGGGTTCGATTGGCCAATAGAAAATTTTTTTACATTTTTTAAATGTGAAAACCCGTCAATGTTATTTGCTAAATAGGGGATAAGTTTTTCTTTGTTTAATGGATCTATAGACATCTTCCTAACTATAGGTCAGCAAATGAGCGTTGTCTCCATCGAATTGCGGTGCGTAGTTGAAGCTGTGAAGGTAAAAGGCTTTGGGAGTGTAAATGAACTTTGAAATTGATGTATTTTTTATTTGTAAGTTTAATGTCATCATTTCTTCTTTAGGAGCGTTGAGGGTTGTTGCTACCACTCTACTTATTGGTCCTCCTGATGTGACAACGACTACTTGTTTACAGTTAAGATCACAACTATACTCGAGCGCACTACCAATTCTTGAAGAAAAGTCTTCCCAGCTTTCAGTCGCATTTGGTAGTTTTGCATTCATCCAGTTGGTTACAGTTGATCGAAGAGTTTTAAAGTGGGTCTTTCTGTCAGTAAAAATCTCTTCTGGGATATTTGGGCCAAACTCTGCTAATAATAAGTCTCTAAAGTCATATTCGTTCCAGCCAGGGTGCTTATCAACTTGGCATTTCAAATTAAAATTTTCCAGTGTTTGCTGATGTCTCTTTTGGGTCCCTATAACAACTCTATCAGGTGCTATATTTAATTTGTCGAAATAGGAACCCAAAAGCGCTGCTTGGTCATGACCTAACTCGGATAAGTTATCGTAATTTTCATGACCAAAAGATGCCTGAGCATGTCTAATTAGAATTAGCTCACTCATTAAGATTTAGAACACTTAGTTTGAGTATCGTCTTAGTTCAGCTCTAGCGACCTGTCTTCTGTGAACGGCATCTGGACCATCAGCAAGTCGTAATGTCCTAACGTGTGTCCACATATGAGCAAGAGGCGTATCTTGACTGATCCCCATTCCACCGTGCATTTGTATTGCCTCATCGATGACCTTCAATGCCATAAGAGGTGCTACAACTTTTATTTGACTAATCCATGGCTGTGCTGCTTTCACACCTGCAGTGTCCATCATCCAGGCTGCTTTCAAGCAAAGTAACCGGCTCTGCTCTATTTCCATCCGACAATTTGCAATTATATCGTAGTTAGCTCCGAGCTCTGTCAATTCTTTTCCGAAGGCTGTTCGTGTTTTAGAGCGTCTTATCATCAACTCAAGGGCTTTCTCTGCTTGCCCAATGGCTCTCATACAATGATGGATTCTTCCTGGCCCTAGTCTTCCTTGTGATACCTCGAATCCACGCCCCTCACCAAGAATCAGATTCTCTGCCGGAACCCTCACATTCGTGAATTTGCAGTGGCCGTGCCCATGCGGAGCATCGTCTGCTCCAAAGACATTCATATATCTGAGTACTTCAAATCCTTCAGAATCGGCATCTACAAAAAACATTGAATGCCTAGAATGCTTTGCCGCGTCTGGGTCAGTTAGCGCCATAACAATAAAAACTTTACATCTGGGATCTCCAACACCAGAAGACCACCATTTTTGACCATTCAATACCCAATGATCTCCATCTTTTTTTGCTTCGAGAGATATATTTGTAGCGTCTGAAGAAGCAACGTCAGGCTCCGTCATTAAATAAGCAGATCGGATTTCTCCTTCTAGTAACTTTGATAACCATTTCTTTTTGTGGTTTTCATTACCATAGCGCTCAATTACTTCCATATTTCCTGTGTCCGGTGCGCTGCAGTTAAATACTTCAGCTGCAATACCAACTTTTCCCATTTCTTCTGCCAGATAAGCATACTCAACAGTTGATAAACCGTAGCCTTTCTCTGAATCCGTAAGCCAAAAGTTCCAAAGGCCTCTCTCTTTAGCAAGAGACTTCAAATGGGTTAATATTTCCATTTGTCGTTCGGTAAACTGCCATCTGCTTCCGGATGGATGCTTTCCAACTTCTTCATGAAACTCTTGGTCAAGTGGTTCTATGTCATCTGAAACCATCTGCCTTACTTTATCAATTAACGGTTTTACTTTGTCGGTAACGCCTAAATCCATGTCTTTCTCCTAACTAACTATATTTTAATTTAAACTCTGAAACAGCTGCCTTGAATTCTGAATCTAAATTATGAACAAACTCCGAAACAGTTTCAATTGCTTTAATTGACGCAATGCCTTGCCCACATCCAAAAATTTGTGACCACGCCTTCGGCTTTTCAGATGAAGGGTCAAAATTCATATCTTTGACCGATCCTTCCTGAAGGTTGTCTGGGTCCATACCTGCATTAATAACGGATGGTTTTAAGTAGTTTCCAGAAACTCCAGTGAAAAGCGATGAAAGAAGTATATCTTCGGCAGAGGAAGCGACGATCATGTTTTTATATGCATCGGTGGCATTTGCCTCTTTTGTTGCAATGAATGGTGAACCGATGTACCCCATGTCTGCTCCCATCACGAGTGAAGCAAGCAAAGCTCGTCCTGTTGCGATAGAGCCTGAAAGCAATAACGGCCCCTTAAACCATTCTCTAATTTCTTGAATCAGAGCAAAGGGTGATTGAGGTCCAGCATGCCCGCCGGCACCGGCCGCCACCGCGATAAGCCCGTCGGCACCTTTTTCGATAGCTTTTCTAGCGAAAGTATTATTGATAATATCATGTAAAACAATGCCACCGCATGAATGAGCCGCTTCATTAACCTCTGGTCGAGCTCCAAGGGATGTAATCCAAACAGGTACATTCCATTTCACACATATTTCGATATCTCGCATCAATCGTGGATTTGATCTATGCACTATTTGATTTACCGCAAATGGAGCCGCAGGATTATCTGGATTTTCTTGGTTATGTCGGTCAAGTTCCTCCGTTATGCGTTTGAGCCATCTCTCCAGCTCGATGGGTTCACCCTCTTTCTCACGTGCATTTAAGGCTGGGAAGCTTCCAATGACCCCAGATTTACACTGTGCAATTACCAAATCTGGTACTGATATAATAAATAGTGGAGCTGCTACTACTGGAATCTTTCCTGCTGTCAATACTGCCGGAAGATTTGTGCTACTATGCATATTCATCAGAGAACCTCAAAAAGGCCCGCGCCTCCCATTCCTCCTCCAATGCACATGGTGCATACGACATATTTCGCACCTCTTCGCTTTCCTTCAATTAGCGCGTGACCAACCATACGAGCTCCAGACATTCCATAAGGATGACCAATAGAGATTGCCCCTCCATTTACATTAAGATTTTCATCCGGAATACCTAGCTTGGCTTTACAATATAGAACTTGTACAGCGAAGGCTTCATTTAACTCCCAAAGATCAATATCATCCATTTTTAAGTTATGTTTTTCAAGTAGTTTTGGAACTGCGAAAACAGGTCCGATACCCATTTCATCAGGAGCGCAACCAGCAGCCATCATTCCTACATATCGTCCTAACGGTTCTAATCCCTTTTTTTCTGCAATTTTGGCTTCCATTAACACAGATGCTGATGCGCCATCCGACAGCTGACTTGCATTGCCTGCAGTTATGTACCCACCTTCAGACATAGTCAGACCATTTTTAAAAACTGGTGACAACGAAGATAGCCCTTCGATGTTTGTGCTTGGTCTATTTCCTTCATCTTTCTCGAGCGTTACTTCTCTATCACTTATTTCACCTGTTTCTTTATCTTGCACTTTCATAGTCGTTTTAAGGGGTACAATTTCATCATCAAATGCTCCTCTTTGTTGCCCAGATGCAGTTCTCCGTTGAGATTGAAGAGAATATTCATCCTGATACTCTCGACTAATATTATATCGAGAGGCGACGGTCTCTGCGGTCTCGATCATAGTCATATACATATCTGGTTGATGATCCTTAAACCATGGATCGTTCGCTCTGTATCCATTCATTTTATCGTTTTGAACAAGGCTTATGGATTCTACTCCCCCACCGACCGTGATATCCATGCCGTCGTTAATAATTTGTTTTGCTGCTGTCGCAATTGCCATCATTCCGCTAGCGCATTGACGATCTATAGACATTCCTGGAACTGTGACGGGTAACCCTGCTCGTATGGCCGCTTGTCGTGCAATATTACCTCCACTAGATCCTTGCTGTAGGGCAGCTCCCATAATAACGTCACCTACCTCATCAGTCTCTATTCCAGCCCTCTCAACTGCTTTTTCAATTGCATGTCCGGCCAACTCTTGGGCGGATGTGTCGTTAAAAGCTCCCCTGTAAGCTTTTCCTATAGGTGTTCTCGCAGTTGATACTATTACGGCTTCTCGCATTTCTTTTCTCCGATAATTAAATGAAAACTTTTGTGTTAAGTGCTTACAACTCTATCACACAAATTTTTTCGTACAATCTTTAAACTTAAGACTTTTAAGGTTTAACAAAGGCTTTTGTAATCCACTCTGCAGCCAGAACAGGTTTTTCTTGATTTTCGAGTTCTACGATAACGTCGTAAATCATTGTTATTTCGCCGGTATCTTTCTTATCGATATCTTTTAAAGTAAAATGCCCCCTTACTCTTGAGTTTACTGGTACAGGCGATACAAACCGTAGCTTATTAAATCCATAATTGAGGCCGAAGTGTGCCCCTTCTATTCCTGGGACACAATCGTAGGACATTGCAGAAAGTAGTGATACGGATAGAAATCCATGCGCTATTGTCGAATTTAATGGTGTTTCTCTCTTTACTCTTTCAGGATCCACGTGAATAAAGAAATGATCTTTAGTTAGGTCAGCAAAACTGTCAATCATGGCTTGATCGATAGAATACCACTCTGATTTTCCCACTAGTTTTCCTAGTTTGTCGGATACCTTGTCGAAAGTTAATTTTGTAAGAGCTCCATCATTGTTTACCTTGTTCATCTTTTACCCTCCACGATTCGGTTTGGCTCCATAATAATGGGATTAACGCCTGATTTACTCCTTTTTTTGGCTAGAAGGAGGTTTTTTTTATACGTAATGCAAAGTTGACGTAACGTTATGTGATTAATTGACGCTATGTTATACCATTGCGTTATTTTAGGGTTGACCTCTTAAAAAAATTTAAACTATCATTTGATTACTGAACGGTTTTGTTTGTAAAACTACATAAACTTTGGGAGGAATATGTTTATGAAAATATTTAAAAAATTAACTGCTATGGTAATGGCCACGGGGGTGTTTATCGGCTCTTCGGCTTTTGCTGATACTGTGAAAATCGCATTTATCGATCCATTATCTGGTCCATTTGCTACACAGGGAAGCAATGGTTTGGCTGAGTGGAAATATGCAGTCGAAACATTGGTTAACGAGAACGGCGGCGTTCTTGGCGGAAAGAAAATGGAAGTTGTTGCTCTAGATAATAAGATGGACGGGAAAGAATCTCTAGTGCAAGTACAAGTTGCTATTGACCAAGGAATACGATTTATAGCGCAAGGTAACTCATCAGGTATCGCAAATGCTATCACTGATATGGTTAAAAAGCACAATAAAAGAAACCCTGATAAAAGGGTAATCTTCTTAAATTATTCTGCGGTTGACCCAGCATTAACAAATGACAAGTGCAACTTTTGGCATTTCAGGTTCGACGCGAATGCTGATATAAAAATGGATGCTATAACAGATGTTATTGCTCAAGTGCCTTCAATTAAGAAGATGTATTTAATTGGACAAGACTACTCTTTCGGTAAAGCCGTCGCTGCTGCCGCTGAGAAATATCTTGCCGAGAAAACCTCAATTGAAATTGTAGGTAACGAGTTGCATCCAATCGGGAAAGTGAAAGATTTCACCCCTTACGCGCGTAAAATACTCGCGTCTGGCGCCGATGCCGTTATAACAGGTAATTGGGGCGCCGACATGGTAAACTTAGGTAAATCACTGAAAGAGTCAGGATTTGATAAGCCAGTTTACTGCTATTATTGTGCTGCTGTAGGTATCACAGGTACATTTGGTGCTGCTGGTAATGGAATGCTTCATTTAGTTGGAGAAGGGCTTCATAATCCTTCACCTTCAGCTGCATTCACTGAATACCACAAAGGATTCAAAGCAAAGTATCCAAAGTGGGACTTATCACAACCTAGAATTATAAATGCTACTCAAATGCTTGCGAAAGCCATTGAAGAAGCAGGTAGTGCAACTGATATGGTAGCCGTAGCAAATGCCTTAGAAGGAATGGAATTTGATTCAAAAATCCTAAATACTAAGGTAATCATGCGTGCTAAGGATCATCAAGCTATTCAGAATATGCACGTTGCTATCCACACCGACGATGTAGATATTGACTACGATAATTCTGGTTATGGGATGAAGATTTTCAAGACTGTAGAAATGGCGTCTATGGACAGTCCTACTACATGCAAAATGAAAAGACCGTAAACTAAATTATGGGAATGCCCTGCTGTCAGAGGTGGGGCATTTTTTAAAAAATTCAAGGCAGCAAAATGGATTTATTTATTATTAACGTAATAGACGGGTTAATATACGGATTGCTATTATTTATGTTATCAAGCGGTTTGACGCTTATTTTTTCCATGATGGGTGTTCTAAACTTGTCTCATGCAGCGTTTTATATGCTTGGTGCTTATCTTGCCTACCAAATTAGTATTATCACTGGCTTTTGGGTTGGGTTGATCGTGGCACCATTATTAGTAACAATTCTTGGTGCTGCTGTAGAAAGATATGGCTTGAGGAGAGTGCACCAGTATGGACATGTACCCGAACTTATCTTCACTTTTGGGTTATTTTTTGTGATAGAGGAACTGGTCCAGTATATTTGGGGGAGAAGTATGGTTAATTACAATAGCCCTGAGTCACTGGATTTTATTGCCTTTAATTTGGCAGGAGGATCGATCCCTGCTTACAAAGTCTTCATGTTGTTAGTATCTGTTGGGATTTTTGTGGCATTATATTACGTTTTGGCGCGGACGCGAGTTGGAATGATAATACAGGCAGCACTTAGTTACCCCAAAACCGTCGAGGCTTTAGGACATAATGTTCCTTTAGTATTCATGGGAGTTTTTGGGGTAGGTACAGGTCTCGCAGGTTTGGCAGGGGTAATTGCTGGCCCCTCTTTGACCACCTTTCCAGGTATGGCGTTTCTTTTGGGTTCAATAGTTTTTGTGTGTGTTGTTGTTGGTGGGCTAGGATCACTTTCCGGTGCTTTCATAGCTTCATTATTAATTGGATGGTTGCAAACGTTTGCGGCATCTTATAATGTAGGGGCAGGCGACATTTTGATTGCTTTGGGTTATGAGTATCCCAAAGACATTTATTATCATCCATGGCGAGACCTTTGGACTCTCACTCTTCCACAAATTGGCCCAATATTACCCTATATTTTATTGGTACTTGTTTTAGTGTTTAGACCCAATGGCTTGTTTGGTAAGAGGGAGTCTTAAACGAAAAATTATGAATAACATTATCCAAAAAAGTGCTCTATCAGCTTATGTTCCCTGGGTTGTTTCGGCAATTGTTTTAAGTATACTTCCATTTATTTTTACTGGAGGTGGTGCCATTACGATAATGAACCAAATAGGTATAACAATAGTCTTGGCCATGAGCTACAACATGTTACTGGGTCAGGGCGGAATGCTGAGTTTTGGGCATGCGGTATATATGGGTATAGGGGGTTTTGTTGCTGTACATGTTATGAATATAGTGGAGAACGAGTCTCTGTGGCTTCCATTACCGCTCCTTCCATTAGTCGGTGGACTGGTAGGATTAGGCTTTGCTACTATCATTGGAAGCTTTTCAACTAGGAAAGCTGGAACGGTTTTTGCGATGATAAGCCTCGGGATTGGCGAACTTATAGCCGCATGCTGTATCATAATTACGGTGTTCTTTGGTGGTGAAGAAGGAATTTCGGGAGATAGGACAATGGCTCCACCAACTTTTGGGATTGAATTTATAACTCAAAAAGAAGTATATTTTCTTATAGCTTTTTGGGTCCTTATTTCCGTTTTTTGTATGTATCTCTTTACACAAACGCCCGTGGGTAAAATGGCAAATGCCGTCAGAGATAATCCTGAAAGGGCAGAGTTTGTGGGTTACTCAATGCGTTGGGTTCGTTTCGTATCCTTTTGTGCCGCTGGGTTTTTTGCGGGAATAGCGGGTGCACTATTTGCAATAAACTATGAAATATTAACCGAGCAAAATCTAAACTTGAATATGTCTTTCCAGGTTCTCTTAGCTACCTACATTGGAGGTGTTGGTTTTTTCTTGGGTCCTATTTTTGGTGCAATTTTGTTTACCCTGTTGCAAACAGTTATTGGACTCCAAACGGACCTATGGGCTTTATATACGGGTATAGTGTTCATATTAATGGTAATGTTTCTGCCTGCCGGATTGACGGGTTTATTCGCTATGCATTTGATACCAATGCAGTTGGGAAGACTAGGAATGTTGGTGAGGCCCTATGCAAAAATTTTTATACCCGGGTTAGCCTTTCTAATTGGATCAATTGCTCTTATTGAATTGATCAATCATGCTCGACATCATGGAGAAGAGCAATTTATGACTTTATTCTGGATAGAGTTTGATACGAAGTCCTTTTTGCCTTGGATAGTTTTTACCTTGATGGTGGTTGTTGGTTTTTATATTTCAAGAATTATTGCGAGAGAAGTAACAGAAGCTTGGGGTGAAGCGACCTTTGTGGAAGGTGAAAGGAGGTAAAGATGGCAGTTGAAGCTCTCAAGTTAGATAATGTAAAAAAGAATTTTGCTGGAACCGAGATAATTAGAGGTCTAAATCTATCTGTGGCGCAAAATGAAAGACATGCTGTCATTGGCCCAAACGGTGCAGGGAAGTCTACATGTTATAATTTAATAACAGGAAGATATGAGCTTTCATCAGGCCGGGTGTATCTAAAGGGAGAAGATATCACAAACCTTCAGCCATATGAGGTTAAGAGGAAAGGGCTTAGTCGTTCATTCCAAATTACTAACATATTTCCCAAAATGTCTGTTTTTGAGAATGTTCGTTGTTCATTGCTTTGGGCGATGGGATACAAATATTCTTTTTGGCATATGGTTGGAGGACAGTCTAAACTTAACGAGGATGCTGAAAAAATAATTGAAGAGCTGAATTTAAAAGATAGGCGAAACACCTTGGCTGGAGTTCTCAGTTATGCAGAGCAGAGAGCTCTAGAAATTGGTATTACGATAGCTGGTGGATCAGAAGTTATATTGTTAGACGAACCAACAGCTGGAATGAGTGTTTCAGAAACAGAGTATATTGTCGGGCTGATACGAAAAGTAACAGAAGGTAAAACATTATTAGTGGTAGAGCATGATATGGGTGTTGTTTTTGACCTCGCTGATAGAATTTCGGTGCTAGTTTATGGAGAAATAATAGCTACGGGAACACCTACAGAGGTAAAAGAAAACCAAGCAGTACAAGAAGCTTATTTAGGCGCAGCAATGGAAGAGCACTAATGTTAGAAGTAACTGATTTAAATGCATATTATGGAAAAAGTCATATCCTCAGGGGGGTAAACTTAAAAATTGAAAATGGGGAAATTGTTTCTTTGCTTGGAAGAAATGGTGTAGGTCGATCAACTACGTGCAAAGCAATCATGGGCGAAGTTGAGCCGCTTGGATCAGTAAAATTTAACGGTACCGAGCTAGCAGGGAAAAAAGCCTTTGAAATAGCGAACGCAGGTCTCGGATATGTACCAGAAAATAGAGATATTTTTCCTGGATTAACTACTCGGCAAAATCTGGAGCTTGGTACGAAGTCTGGTCAGGATATGACTAAGTCGCGCTGGTCAATTGATGATATGTTTAATCTTTTTGAAAACCTCAAGAATCGCGCTGATGTTGAAGCTTCATTTCTCTCGGGAGGTGAGCAACAAATGCTTACGATGTGTCGAACATTGATGGGTGATCCCGAAGTTATAATGATTGATGAGCCGACTGAGGGATTAAGCCCTCAAATGACAACTAGAGTAGCTGAGTTGCTTAACGAAATAAGTAGCAGAGGAGTGTCTATATTACTTGTTGAACAAAAGCTAGCTATTGCTATGAAGATTAGTCATAGGGTCTATGTAATGGGACATGGTCAAATTGTTTTTGAAGGTACGCCAGCCGAACTAAATAAAAGAGAAGATGTAAGAAAAGAGTGGTTAGAGGTATAATTATTTAAATCATTGCGTATGACGCAGCTCTAAAATCATCTGATAGTGTTAAGTAACCGCCTATATATTGCGTCATAATAATCCCGGTTAATTGGTTTTTTCTGTCAATCCAATAATAGGTGCTCGCTGCTCCAGACCAACCAAACTCTCCATCTTCTGTTAAACTCATAGCTAAGCCTTTGTTAATCATTACTCTGCCAATGAGGTTCCATCCATAGCCAGATAAAGCGATTGGCCCTAATCTTAATGGTAGTATTTGGTATGGGATCCTATTCGTTAACATAAAGTCATGCATAGCTTTTGAAATTACAGTGGAGCCTCTCTTATTTTTTCCATTTAAAAGGAAATTACAAAAAAGTTGGTAATCATTTATTGTCGAAAAAAGACCAGTTCCGCCCCTTAGATTAATAACGTCAGCTTGTGAAGGGTGACTTTTTTCTGCATCAACTATCTTTAAAGGAGCTTGCTGGAATGATATTAGTTTGTTTGCGTCAGTATCACCATGCATCGGCATAACTTTTTTAGTATTGTTTTTACTAACAGTAAATGCTGTATCCTTCATCTCTAAGGGATATAATATTTGTTCATCTAAAATATCGTTTAGTCTTTTATTCTCAATAACCTCCAAGACCCGTCCAATAACATCTGTTGCAACAGAGTATCTCCAAGACTCTCCAGGCTGAAATGCTAATGGTAAGGTCGCGATTTGTTCCACCATTTCTTCCAAAGAAATGTTTGGGTCATTTAAAATGTTTTTCTCCTGATAAAATTGAGCAACTGAACAACCCATATTAAAATTGTAGGAAAGACCGGACGTATGGGTCAAAAGATCAGCTATGTTTATTGGTCTTTTTAACCTCTCTAACTCTCCGTTTGGTCTCATTATCTTTAGGTATTTAAAAGAAGGAATAAAATCTTGAATATTTGAGTAGAGGCTTAACTTATTTGCTTCTATTAGCCTTATTGCGGCAACAGACACTATCGGTTTTGTCATTGAATAAATACGATATATTTGGTCCGGCTTCAGTATCAGTTTCTTTTCAATATCACTGAAACCCTCAACGCCCTTTGATACAATTTTATTGAAATGCCTTATTTCCCACTCAAGCCCTGCGATTTGTCCCATATCTATATATGACTTTGCTATTTTAGAAAATTGATCCACTAAATATTTCCTTGTCTTTATTTCTCTATATATATAGATAATAGCATCGTATGTCAGATGAAATAGAAAAAATGAATGTAAAAAACCTTCGTAACAATCCTTTCCAACATTACGTTGGGATAGAAGTAATAAGCTTGGGCAATGGTAGTTCTATTTTACAACTTGAACTTAAGGACCATCATTTTAATTTGTATGGAATTCCACATGGGGGAGTTCACGCCACTCTATTGGACATTTCTATGGGAACGGCGGCAAGCTTTCCAGATAATTCAGGCAGAGAGGTAGACTCGGTTACTTTAAATTTGTCGGTTGATTATATTTCGCCACCAGCATCAAGAATTCTTGTGGCTAAAGGGAAGGTTACAAAGAAGGGCAAGTCAATAGCTTATTGTACTGCAGAAATTTTTGATGAGGAAAAAACACTTATTGCTTCAGGTAGAAGTATTTTCAAGTTATATGATCGAGAAAGCAATAAGAGTTGAGTTACTATTAACTTCTTTCGAATAACTTTTTAGCCATAATTCCTATTCTTTTTTCTATTTCTTCACAAGCATCCAAAATAACATCTTCACGAAACCTACTAGAAATTATTTGAACACCTACAGGAACTCCATCATTGTAGTTCGCACTTACAACACCCGCAGGAATTCCCATGTAGTTCATTGTATGTGCATAAAACATCCCTGCGAGAACCTCCTTAGCGCCTTCAATTCCTTGAGTATCTCGATCCCACTCGTAGGTTGGGTAGAGAAGAAAAGGTGTTAGGACGAGTGGGTATTTTCTAAAAAAGAGGTTCCACTCTCGGAAGAAATATGACCTTTTTGCCATCCCAAGAAGTAAATCTTCTCCCTCAAACGGTGAGATAATTTTAAAATAATTTTTTGCTACTAAGTTAAAGTTTTCACTTCCTAGTTTTTTGTAATCTTTTTCATGCAGAGCTTTTATTTCTCCAAAAAGAGTTTTAGCAGAAAATTTCGCTGCATCTTCAAATTCGGGCAATTGAACTTCTTCAAGGATATAACCAGCATCCTTTAATGCATCAATTGCATTTTCTAGAGCTTTATTAATTGCCGGATGCATAGGTTCACCAAGTGTTTCCTTTGTAAAGCCAACTTTTATTGGGGCCTTTATTTCCTGGCTTTGGAAAGGCATATCTACCATCCAAGGATCGCGAGGATCATAATTGATTAGCGACTGCATTCCTAAACGGACATCCTTTATTTCCCTCGCTATTAATCCTTGTACCGACATAAGTTGAGCAATGAGACCTCTCTCTTGCGTTTGGCTGGGATTATACGCAGGCACGCGCCCTAACCCCGGCTTTACGGTGCAGGCACCGGTTGCAGTAGAAGGAATTCTTAATGAGCCTGCGATATCATTTCCGTGGGCTAAGCTTCCCATACCACTCATTACGGCTGCTGAAGCGCCTCCCGATGACCCACCCGGGCTTGCCCAATCATTCCACGGGTTAAAAGTTCTTCCATGTATTACATTGTCGGTTGTCCCTCTCATGGAAAACTCAGGGGTATTTGTTCTTCCAATAACAATTGCTCCATCTTTTTCTAAATTATCAACCACAGGAGCATTACCCGGTGCAATTAAGTCTTTTAGAGCTTCCAGTCCATTGGGTGTTGCATATCCCTTCTGATCTATATTTTCTTTGATTGTAATTGGGACTCCATGTAACGGTCCTTTAGACTTCCCTTTTTTTGTGAGCTTGTCCAATTCATGTGCTTTTTCTAGTGCAGAAGAACTTAAATCATCAACTATTGCATTTATTTTATTGTTCGTTTGATTAACTCTTTCAATACAACTGGAAATAAGATCTTCTGCTAATATGCTGCCGTCCCTCATTAACTTAGCGCTTTCACAAGCACTAAGTTTCCAATAGTCATTCTTTGGCATCGCTTTATCCTATGAAGCTAGAGTGTAATTTTTGTATTTTTGTCTAAGTGTAAGCTTTGATACTTTACCTGTAGCTGTGAGAGGCAGGTCATCTTCATACACCACATCGTCAGGCATTTGCCACTTAGCAAAATGACCTTCCAAATGTTTAATTAACTCTTCTTTTGACGGTTTTTTGCCCTCCGCGGGAACGACAACTAATAATGGTCTTTCGTCCCATTTTTCGTGAGGAATAGCAATTACAGCACAATTTTCTACATCAGGATGAGACATAGCTCTATTTTCTAAATCAATTGAACTAATCCACTCTCCACCCGATTTAATTAAATCTTTAGCACGGTCAGTTAGTCTCAAAAAGCCTTGCTCATCAATCGAGGCAACGTCCCCCGTCCCAAAGTAACCTTCCTCGTCTATAGCTGCTTTACTCGCTTCTTCATTATTATAATAACCTCCTGCGATGGTATTTCCACGAATATACAGGTTTCCTATGCTCTTCCCATCTTCAGGTAATCTTTTTCCATCATCATCTACGATTTTTAGGTCAACCATAAAAATCTTTCTCCCTTGTGATGTCTGAAGATGTCTTTGTTCTTCAACAGGTAGCTCAGAAAACGGTGATATAAGGCGACCAGAGGTACCTAATGGGCTTGTTTCGGTCATACCCCATGCGTGGATCACTCTTACTCCCATATTTTCAAAAGCTTCAATGAGCGATTTGGCGGCAGCCGAACCACCAACGAGCATTTCCTCTAAGCCATCTGGCTTTTTTCCCCCTCGTTGTGAAATTTCTTCGAGTAAACCCATCCAAACCGTTGGAACACCCCAAGCCGAATTAACAGAGTACTTTTCCAGCAAATCGTAGACGCTTTTCCCATCGAGGTTGGCACCTGGAAAAACAAGCGACGTACCACTTATTGGCGCGCTGTAAGGTATTCCCCAAGCGTTTGCATGGAAAAGAGGTACTATTGGTAAGATTTTCTTTTTTGGTGAAAATGAGCCTGCGTTATAAAAGCACTGTATTAGGGCATGTAAAACGGTTGATCTGTGAGAATAGAGTACACCTTTGGGGTTTCCAGTAGTGCCTGATGTGTAGCAAAGGCCTGAAGCGGTATTTTCATCAAATTCAGGCCATTCAAAGTCTGAACTTTCTTTTTCGATTAGATCTTCATAGCAAATAACATTTGGTATTTTACATTCAGGCATATGTTCTTTATCAGCCATCAAAACATATTTTGTTGAGGATGGAAATTTATCTAAATGCGCCTCAATTATTGGAATAAATGTTAAATCTAGGAAAATTAGTTTATCCTCTGCGTGATTAACTACATAAGTCATCTGTTCGCTTGAAAGGCGGGGATTAATAGTATGACAGATAGCACCAATTCCTGAGATAGCGAAATATAATTCTAAATGTCTAAAGCCATTCCAGGCTAATGTAGCAATTCTATCACCCATTTTTACACCTAGTGATGTTAGTGCCTTAGACATTTGCCTCGATCTTAGCGCTATCTCCGCATAATTGGTGGTATGGAGGGATCCTTGTAGCGTTTTGGAAATTATTTCTTCATTTGGATGAATTTTTTCGGCTAATGTTATTATGTCGGCAATTCTTAAAGGCCGATTCATCATCATTCCATGCATTTTTGAGCTCCCAAGACAGTTTTATATATTTTGTAAAGATATTTTATATGATTATTATTGGTTATTTCTAATCTGTCTATTATTAATTAGAGGCAAAAATAGTATCTTTGGCCTGTCAAGAACTTATTAGAGAAATAATTCAACTGTTTAAAAAATCCCATTAATCTAATTCTTAGAATGTAAATAAAATATTACAATATGTAAATATTTTATTACATTAAGTAACTGATTTTTAAGCATTTTTTTGTAATTAAAGATTGTTTTTCACTTTATTCACTATATAGTGAAGATACCTTTATTCAGATTACATCCTCTGGATAGGTCGGCTGCGTCCGTGGGGGGACTGCGGGCGCGGTTTTCTTCCCATAAATCCGATATTTGTCAAATTTTGCAGTTTGTCAATTTTTTATAACAATTAGCTTTACGCTACGTAATAGTGTGTTACTATTCATTATAAACTATGGAGCATATGACATGAGCAATAATATTATTGAGACGAGCCTTGGTAAAAAAGTTGATCTGCAAAGAATTTCAGAGGGATCTGCATCGCCAATTACCAAAGCAGGCGCTTTCTATGTATTCTCTTTGAGAGTGGCAGGAGATGATGTTAGAGAATATTCCTTTACCAACAGAGACAGGGCTGTTTCGATGCGCTCAGTTTTGGTGAGTCACCTCGCACAGAAAATGCTATTAGATACAAAGAAAAAAGTTATCTAAAACTTACTATTTTTTTACTTGTAATCTCTTGAAAAAAGGATCATTGGAGGTAAGAAGATTCATAAATCTTCTTAATTCTCCTACCGACTTGTATGGTCTCATTACAACCTCAAATTTTTCAATCAAGCCTTGTTTATTTAGAGTAATCATATCCACCCCAGTTGCATCAAGATGACCAATTTTGCAACTAAACTCTAGAAAATAGTCCGAGTCGTTACATAATACGCGCTTATATTCTAAATTTTTAAATACTGAACCTACGTGACTTAGGATCCTCGCTACAACTTTTTTTCCTTGCCATTCCTTCCAGTATGTTGGTGGCTTGAAAAGTATATTTTCATCAAAAATAGATTCAAGCTGATCCAAGTTATTCGATTTTATAGCGACAAAAAAACTTTCGATTGTTGGGTGGTACGAATGCATAATATTTTATATTTTTAACGAGTTATGTTATGGTTAAACTGTAGATCACTCATTTAAAATATCAGATCGAGATAATAATGCCAGATGGTAGTGTAAAATCTAAAAATAAATCATTAGAAACTAATTTAAAATTTAAATATATGCCAGGTTTTGGCAATGACTTTGAAACTGAAGCTCTAGCTGGCTCATTACCACAGGGCATGAATAGTCCACAAAAGTGTGCTTATGGTTTGTATGCTGAACAATTATCAGGAACTCCTTTTACTGCACCTCGTGCTCGAAATGAGAGAACATGGTGTTATAGGATACAACCTTCGGTAAAGCATCTTAATAAACTAGAAAAAATTAGTCTCACATATTGGAAAAGTGCGCCCAATATAAATGACGAGGTTATAAGCCTTGGTCAATATCGATGGGATCCGATTCCTATTACTAAAACAGGAAATACCTTCATTACTGGGATGCGTACTATTACAACGACAGGTGATGTCACTATGCAAACGGGAATGGCATCACATGTATATGTTGCTGATAAATCGATGGATAGAGACTATTTTTATTCAGCTGATAGTGAGTTACTAGTTGTTCCCCAATTAGGCAGTTTGGTATTTAAAACGGAGCTGGGCTTAATTGACATAGCGCCAGGCGAAGTAGCATTAATCCCACGCGGGCTTGTTTTTTCAGTATTACTTCAAAATGAGATATGTCGTGGTTTTGTTTGCGAAAATTATGGTCAAAAGTTTATCCTCCCCAACAGAGGCCCCATTGGGGCTAATTGTCTTGCGAACTCGAGAGATTTTAAAGTTCCACATGCTTATTTTGAAGATAAAGAGGAAGAAGGTACTCTAATCGTAAAATGGTGTGGGTCGTTTCACTCGTGTCGTATAGAGAGGTCACCTTTGGATATTGTTGCCTGGCACGGAAATTATACGCCATGGAAATATGATCTTAGGAATTTTTCTCCTGTAAGTGCTGTATTATTCGACCATCCCGATCCATCTATTTATACAGTCCTAACATCGCCTTCAGGAATTGAAGGGACAGCGAACATCGACTTTATTTTATTTAGGGACAGATGGAATATTGCTGAAAATACATTTAGACCACCTTGGTATCATAAAAATGTTATGTCCGAATTGATGGGAAATATTGAAGGTAAATATGATGCAAAGCCAACTGGCTTTATACCTGGGGGTATAAGTCTTCATAATATGATGCTACCCCATGGTCCGGACAAAGATGCTTTTGAAGGAGCTTCAAACGCTGATTTAAAGCCTCAAAAATTAGAAAATACTATGACTTTCATGTTCGAGTCACGGTTTCCTCAGCATCTTACCGAATTCGCAGCAAAAGAAGCGCCACTGCAGGATGACTATGCAGAATGTTGGACTAGACTTGAGAAAAAATTTAATGGAACCCCAGAAGGCAACTGGTAGTGTCGCTTGATTTAATCAAGTCATTCGTTGAGACAGCGAATAATAGAGATTGTGATTTTCCTCTAAACAATCTTCCTTTTGGTGTTTGTTTTGAAAAAAGTAAACAGAAGTGCTTTTCCGCTACTGTAATTGGCGATCAGGTTCTTAACCTAACTTTCGCTGAGGAATTAGATCTTATACCCGACCTTGGATTTAAAAACGTTTTATTGAACTCCTTTATGTCAAAGGGGTCAAGCGCTCGAAAAGAGATTCGTAAAATCTTGCAGGAGTTATTAGCAGAAAACTCAAAAAAAATGAGTGCAGTTGGGAGATGCCTTATACCTCTAAACAGTTGTACAAATAGTAAAGCGTTTGAAGTTTCAGAATATACTGACTTTTACTCCTGTAAAAATCATGCTCTCAATGCAAGTAAAATTATTAGAGGCGAAAATGCTGAGCTATCCAAAAATTGGTATAACTTACCAGTTGCTTACAATGGACGCGCTTCATCTATAGTGATAACCGGAAGTGATATTCGAAGACCATCCGGACAAATTTGTGACCAAAATAATGGTATTGTAAAATTTGAACCAACAAAGAAGCTTGATTTTGAACTTGAGATGGGCACAGTGATAGGTGGAAGTTTGCCAATTGGTGATACATTAGACTTTGAAGAAGCAGAAAATTTGATTTTTGGGTATGTCTTGCTCAATGATTGGTCTGCCAGGGACATACAGGCTTGGGAATACCAACCGTTAGGCCCATTCCTTTCAAAGTCATTTGGAACAAGCATTAGCCCCTGGATAGTTACTCCAGAAGCTCTTGAACCATTTAAAACCACTCCTCCCAAGAGGGTTTTTCAATTGCTTCCACATTTTGAGGACGATAAAGCGTTTGTTTTCGATATAGATCTAAAAGTAACCTTAGTCGAGCAAGGTGGTACTGAGACCGATATATTGCAAACCAATGCAAAAGAGCTTTATTACTCTCCAGTTCAACAACTTATACACCACGCATCAGCTGGTTGTGGTATATCGATAGGAGACTTAATGGGTTCAGGAACAATATCTGGAATAGAAAAAGGAAGTTTTGGTTGCATGTTAGAGTTGTCGTGGGGTGGAAGAGAAAAAATAGCTTTGAGCTCTGGGAAAAAACGTGATTTCCTACAAGATAACGATACCGTTGTATTGAATGGAACTGCAACAGAAGAAAAGTTTAAAATTGGATTTAGTTCATGCTCTGGAAGAATTATTAATTAATAGGGAAATAATGAAGAAATTTGCATCGCAAAATGATTTAGATGAGAAAAATGTTTCATTTGAAGAAATAGGTAAGAATCTTTATGCCTTCACTGCGGAGGGAGATCCAAATTCCGGTATAATAATTGGTGATGAAAGCGTTATGGTTATTGACGCACAAGCGACACCAACTTTAGCCAGACAAGTAATTGAGAAAGTTAGGTCAGTCACCGATAAACCAATTTCTCATTTAGTATTATCTCACTATCATGCTGTTAGGGTATTAGGTGCATCTGAATATAAGGCAAAAGATATTATTATGAGTAGTAAAGCAAGATCTATGGTAGTTGAAAGGGGAAAAGAGGATTGGGATAGTGAATTTGATAGGTTTCCTCGATTATTTAAAGGATATCAAGAGATACCTGGGCTCACGTGGCCAACCACAACATTTGAAAACAAAATGTCGGTTTTTTTAGGTAAAAGAAGGGTTGATTTATATTTTTTGGGTAGGGCACATACCGCTGGAGACATAGTAATTCATGTTCCGGATTCGAATGTGTTATTTACTGGTGATATTGTTGAATATGAGTCGGCTTGTTATTGTGGGGATGCCCATTTACAGGATTGGCCCGAAACGTTAAAAAACATATCAAAATTTCAGGCTTTGTCTTTGGTTCCGGGTAGAGGGGATGCATTGATCGATCCTAAAAAAGTAGAAGATGCACTTGCACTAACAGAAGACTTTGTTATGTCAACGTTTAAATCAGTCTCAAGAATAGCTTATGCAGGTGGCGACTTAAAAGAAGCCATGTCATCATGTAGAGATGAGTGTGATAAAAAGTTTTCCAATTATGCTATATATGAACATTGTTTGCCTTTTAATGTCTCAAGGGCTTTTGATGAAGCAAAAGGTATCGATAATCCTCGAATATGGACAGCTGAGCGAGATAAAGAAATGTGGAACTTATTACAGTGAGTCGTGCAGCGAACTTTTCAAAAAACTATAACTATAAAGAATTTCCCTTTAAAATACCTCCAGAGATTTTGGAGGGAATTCAAAAAACATATCCCATAGTCATAGTAGGTGCAGGGCCCATTGGTTTATCTTTAGCAATTGATTTAGCGCAAAGGGGTATCAAAAGCATCCTTCTGGATGATAACAATATTGTTTCAACCGGCTCTAGGGCAATTTGTTGGGCAAAGAGAACTTTAGAAATTTTCGATCGACTGGGTGTTGCCACAAAAATGATGGCAAAGGGTATTACCTGGGAAACGGGCAGACTATTCAATGGAGATGAAGAAGTTTTCTCTTTCAATTTGCTTCCAGACAAAGGCCAAAAATTTCCAGCATTTATAAATTTACAGCAGTATTATGTGGAGGAATATTTAATTGAAAGATGCTTTGAGCTGAAAGACTATATCGATCTCAGGTTTAGTAGCGAAGTTATTGATCATGAACAAAATAAAGAAACAGTCAATATCACTGTCAGATGTCCTGAAGGCGATTATGGGTTGAAATCGCGCTACATGGTAGCTTGCGATGGTGCAGAGTCGCCAACTAGGAAACGTATGAATCTTTCTTTTGAAGGTGAGATTTTCGATGAGCATTTTTTGATAGTTGATATTTTTATGGAAAAGCCTCCTTTTGAGAGCGATAGGCCTGAGCGGTGGTTTTGGTTTACACCTACTTTCCATGATGGGCAATCTGCCTTGTTGCATAAACAAGCAGAGAATATTTATAGAATAGACTTACAGCTTGGTGAGAATATTGACAGAAAAAGTGAGCTTGATCCGGAGAAGGTTAGAAAGAGAATAAAGAAGGTTGTCAAGTCTAACAGTTTTGAAATTGACTGGGTGAGTATTTATAAATTTAAATGTGCCTCTTTGGATAGAATGGTATTTGATAGAGTTATTTTTGTTGGAGATAGCGCACACGTAGTCAGTCCTTTTGGTGCTAGGGGAGGTAATGGTGGGATACATGATGTCGATAATTTAGGATGGAAACTGGCTTCTATCTTGAAAGATAATACCTCAAACAATATCTTAAATACTTATAATGAGGAACGAATTGAAGCCGCAAAAGAGAATATAGCTAATTCCTCCAGAGCAACTAATTTTATGACTCCAAAAAATAAGATGGCTAAAGCCTTTCGTAATCAGGTTCTCGATTTATCGGTAAACAATAAATTTTTTAGAAATATAATTAATTCAGGTAGGCTCTCTGTTCCATCTAAGCTGAGCGGTTTAAAGCTAGATAATGAGTATAGAGATGATCCTCTGCTTGGATTGATTTATGTAGATTTTCCAATTCTTGATAGAAAAGGGAACCAACTATTTCTTACTGATATGATTGCTAACAGCTATAATTTGCTGTCATTTTCAAAAATAAAAATCGAGTTTCCTTTCAATTTAAACATAATAAGTGTTGGTGAAGAAAATAATGAAGATGTTGATTTCTTTGATTTTGAAGGTAAGGGGCTGGAAAGATACAGAGCGGGTCTAAACTACTTAATCAGACCGGATGGGTATATAGTGGGAATATTTAAAGAGATAAATATCAGTGTATTAGAAAAATGTATGCTTTAGATATTTAAGTTTGGAGAGAAAATTACCTATGACGCTAAACGATCAACTTTACTCAAGACTTGTAAATCTTTACCAGGGTCTAGATGATGAGAAAATTCATCAGTTCAATGCGAGAGTAATTTTACTTTTATTAGCAGAGATATCAGATTCACTAGTTATAAAAAAAATTATTGATCAATTAGAAACTGAAAACAAAAGCTCTAGTAATTAACTTGCTCCAGAATAACTTTTAAAACGGTAAAATTCCGCGCAAAGTCGAAAGCAATGGAATGATCTTTTGAAATAATGAAAAAAGGTTTATCCCAAGTTTTGGTAAAAGCCACAAAAATAAAGAAAATAAAAGCACAAGTGAAATAATTATAAAAAAAGTATTTGGCTGCATAAAGGTACTTTTATCAGAGTTCATAATATCTTCTAATTTGTTGTTTTTTTTATTTCCATTTTTTGTTTTTATATACGGCCGTAATATCCATATTATGAATAAAATAAAAACTAAAATAAGAATAAGGCGAACCATGAAAATATACTTTCTATTTTTGGTAGAACACTACAGGAAGTTAAACTTACTACTTTTGAAAAATATATTCTACTTCTTCCCAACAGTCAGTAGGAAAAATCCATAATATTTCTAAATCTTCCTCACCAGTATTCTTCAATCCGTGATCAACATTTTTAGGAATATACACAAAGCTATCCTTATAAACCTTCTTTGAACTTAAAGAAGATAGAAGTAGTCCTTCCCCTTGTCGAATGATGTATACTTCCTGAGGTGAGTGGTGATGAAGGGGTAGCTCTTCTCCAGGTGGTAAAACCAATACTCCACATGAAAGTCCATGGCTCATTAATTGTGTGCTGTCAGCAATATACTTCCATCTAAGTTTACCTTGGTCTTTATTCTCATTCCAAGCCTGGTCCTTTAAATGAGATATGACAATTTTTTCTTTACCGGGGTTTGTCATTTTTTCCTAAAGTGTTAAAAACATTGCTATCGCCACCATCTCTTTCCAGCTATTTGGATATCTATCTTTCATTTTCACTCTTTGATAAAATTTTCACATTTTTAGCAATTAAGCCAAGGCTCTTCTTACTGTTCATTTTAGTAAAATTCGACAATATTTTTTCTTATTTCTCCTGGAAAAAATTATTTGCAACAATATTCTTTATAAATTCTCATTTGTTAACCAGAAAAAGTATATATGTAACTTTTTATGGTGAAAATATAAAAATTGGGTTATGTGTAACTTCCAACATATGGTACCTGACAAAAACAGTAGCCATGGGTATATTTTCTATAGAAAGAATAAAAAATAACAAACTTGATAGGGCAGGAGTGATAATCTGATGCAGGAGCTCAATTATTTTGGGCTATCAAATTAACAGCTTTTCGGAACCAAAAAAATCCTGATTTTAAACGGCTATCTAGTTTTGGCAATAAGCGTCTTTTTCATAACGAGCTGTTGCTTTTAGTAAAATCGACCAGTAGCCTTGCTAGATGCGCCGTTATCTTGGTATCCTCCTCACGCTCATTTTTACTACCATCCTAACGGTGGCCATGCTCTGGCCATTAGAAGCACTGCCGCCAACATTAAACGACAAGGTAGTACAACTCATTGCTTTTGCAACACTATCTTTCCCACTTTCCAGAACTGGCCGCTTTGGATTGCTTCCTGTGTTTGTACCTGCATGTACCTTCGGAGGAATGATTGAACTCATACAGCCAGGCTTTAACCGTAGTGCAGATATGAATGACTGGGTTGCCGACGTAATGGGTGTTGCTATTGGTATTATCTGTGGCCTTATTTATCGGCGACTCCGGTCCCACTGAGTTTGTTTCAGTAACCAATGTCTTATTTTTTGGGCAGTTCGTAACTTTGCCAGAAAATTTTGCTGGTCACTTGTATCATGAACTGAGTATGTTTTCACGAGAATTCACGGACGCCATAAAGGCTACATAATTAGTGTAAGGAACGTTTATAATCACACAGAGAGGAGCTTCGTTTTAGGTTAAAAGTTTAGCGTAGCCGGCTCACCAAATTTAAGTGCCGTATCGTGGCACTTTAAGTTTTCTCAGCATAACATCTTTCCAATAATAACTTAAGATTTATTATATATAACGGTAAAAAACCTTCTTTAAGATATTCGGTGTAATACGAAAAAATAATCGCACAATAACGTTTATGGTAAATTGAAACCCTGAGATAAAACCAATTTTTTTTTGATAGTGCAAAACTTGTAATTCGTGCAAAAAATAACTCCAGGACCGACGATTTAACAACGCAGCACCGCCGCGCATCTTTACAAAAGTCTCGTCTTGATTTGCAAGTTCATGCCCACGAACTAAAAGTAAACTCCAAAGAGCATAATCTTGCCCTTTTCTAAATAATGGGTACCCTCCCAATTCTTTTATTTTGGATTTTCTAAAGGCAACTGATGGATGGTTCATAGGGTTCCGAAAAACACCATAATTAGCAATTTCTTTATGCCCAATTGGGACCTTACGAGTATTTTTCTCACCTGTGTCGTCAAACATTAACACGTGTCCACTGCTTGCTGATACATGTTTATGGCTCATTAAAAATCTAACTTGAGAACTAAACCGGTTTGGTAGGCTAACATCATCGCTATCCATCCTAATGACCAAGTCATTTTGACAGAAATCAAGACCGTAGTTAAGAGCATTCGCCAATCCTAAATTTGATTTTAATCGCACAACTGTAAGCTTGGTACTTAACCTCTTATCCCATTTAGATATAACAAAATCTAATTCAGTAGTCAGTTTACCATCACAGACAAGCACAATTTGGTCAGGTTTTAAACGTTGGTAGTTCCAAATGCTTTCAAATGCAATATTAAAGTGATCTGGGTTATCTGCTTCATAAATGGACATGAGGACTGAGAATTTTTCAAACTCACTCATAGTTGATCATTTCTACTTTACTGAGCACCAACGAGAAAACCACAATTGGAACACTACTAAATGCCAGAGTTCAATGTAACTGGAACCATTCTTGTAAAAATTATCTTTTATGTTTGACACCTCTTTAAGGTTAAATACTGCGCTCTCCTGAATAGCTTTCTCCGAAGTCACTTCGTCTACTAAATCCCTAAGATCATTTTTTAACCATATATCCATGGGAATAGAAAAACCTTTTTTACCCTTGGTCATAATATTTGAATTAACAAACTTTTTAAGTATCCTACGCAGCGCTACTTTTGTCTTGCCATTTCTGAACTTTTCTTTGATGTCCAGCGCAGCACAAAACTCGATTAATTTGTGATCAAGTAATGGCTCACGCACCTCCAAAGAATTTGCCATTGAAGCTCGGTCTACCTTTGTCAAAATTTGATAAACATAAGTTTTATAATCAATTAACATCGCAGCTTGTAAACGATGAAGATTTTTATCCATAATTAAACTATCAAGCTCTGTAAAATAACCTTCATCAATAGATGGGTGACGCAAAATTTTTGTGACCCTTTCATCAGAAACGTACTTATTCAAATTTTTGTAGACTTGGCTCTCTGATTTTGAATCTAGTATGTTGCATATTTTTGTAAGTTTGATTGATAGAAGTTGGAGTTTAAAGTACCGTGTGCCTACCAAGTTTGTTAGGTTACGAATAAGGAACTTAAACACTCTTTTTAAGGTAGTGGGTAAGAAATGCACCCAATACCACTTATTAAAAAACGTATATCTATAGTAGCCGCAAAACGCTTCATCGCCACCATCTGCAGATAAAGCAACTTTAAACCTCTCACTAGCAAATTGGCTTAGCAAAAAAGTAGGGAACATTGATGTATCAGAAAAAGGTTCATCATAATAATAGGGTAGTTTTCTGATTAAATCTTTAATCTCCTCTTCTCGGATATATGTCTCTATATGCTCTGTCCCGATATTAGCGGCAGTTTCTTTTGCGCTAGGTGCCTCATCGTAACGAGTATCTTCTACTCCCAATGAAATAGTACACACCTGAGTTGTCTTCGCCAAAACTGAGGTAACCAGTGCACTATCAACTCCTCCACTCAAAAAAGTACAAACAGGTACATCTGAAGTGAGCCTCAAAGTGCATGCTGTTTCGAGATACGTTTCAAGTTGGTCAACATTAGAAGTATTATTCCTATACTCTTTCAAAATATCTAATACATCCCAATATTTTTCATACTTCATCAACTGATTGGATATATCATATTCTAAGATCATACCCGGTTCGATTTTATTAACGCTTGAAAATATTGTTAACGGAGGTTGAATATATCCAAATTGCATAAACTGCGTTAGCGCAGATGGATTTATACTCTTATCAAAATAAGAATATGTCATCAGCGCTTTGATTTCTGAAGCAAAGCTTAAAAAGTTTTTACCCTGATAAAAATAAAGTGGTTTTACACCTAAGCGATCATTTAAAAAGGTCAGTCGGAGCTTTATATTATCAAAGATGACGATTGAGAACATTCCAACAAAACGCTTAACACATTTACTACCCCATTCTATAAAAGCATATAAGATTACTTCTGTATCAGAGTCTGTTTTGAACTTATATTTGCTTTTTAATTGCTTTTTAATTTCTGCAAAGTTGTAGATTTCACCATTGTAAACAATTGTAAACCTCTCGGTATAATCCACCATAGGTTGATTAGCGTTTTCACTAAGATCTAAAATCGATAATCTTACATGACCAAGAACTATTTTGTGGTCCAGAATTTTAAATGATTTAGAGGCTCTAGCATCTGGACCTCGATGTTTGATAGATTCTAACATCTTGTCTATTGAGTGCCCAGCACCACCTTTGTAACTTACGTATCCAGCTAAACCACACATCAGTCAGACACTTGCTTATGCATTGGGTGTTTTGCTGATTGCAAATAAACATACCGTAACAACCAACCAAACATGCCGAAATTTACGATAAGCATTATGATCAAGAGCAGTTCCAAAACCGTAAATAAAATTGCTAGTGGGATTAGAAACAATAAAAACCCACCCCAATCGAGGTTTTTATAAATTTTTAAATAGCTTCCATATTGCTTCATATCTTTTTCTACGATGCCTTGTTCTAATTTCACTAAACTTATCTTTAAGTACGCAGCTCTTGCATAAATTCCGGCAAAGGAAGAAAAGGTTCCAAGTATATACCAAGAAATATCATCGTTTATTTGAGTTAAATAATAACCCAGAGATGTCCAAAGACCGACTATAAAAAAGTATCCAACAAAGGCATCAAAAAATTCTCCTAGTGGATTTTCTATTTGATACTTTTTCTTAAGAACTCGCGCTAATGTTCCATCCATACAATCCATAATCATGAAAATGATACACAAGAGGCAACCAAAAATTATTGTGACGATATTAGTGCTTAGAAAAAATAGACAAAAGCCTCCTGCTGCAAAAAAAAACGACAAAATCGAGATTTTATTAGGTGTCAATCTAAAGTAATGAAATGCTATCGGTAAAACAAGAAACCCAATAGGTCGGAATATATATCTATCGGCAACGGTAAGTGTCCGTTTTTTCTCATCACCTATACCATATTTAATTAAGTCTTTATGACTAATTTCCATTGTGATGTTATCTCCGCAAAATTTTGTAGATAAATGCTAAACTAGTTAAAATTAAAACTAAAAAAAGAACAAGGCGAACCATTAAAAGATTCTTTCGTTTTTGGTAGAACACTATAAAGAGTTAAATTTACTACTTTTTAAAATTATATTCTACTTCTTCCTTATACTTAGTCAAAATCCTAATATTTCTATAGGCTCTTTCCCAGGATTGTTTAGTCGTAGTCATAATTTTAAGTGGTATAGATAAAACTTATGGTTTGGCTTGTTAGAAGCCCCAATAGTTATTCATCCCCTGATTTATAGTCGGGCAGGAAAATCCATATAAAAAAGTAGGCTTGAATTTTACGCGAAGTGCAGTTACATATTGTTTATGCGCATAGATCTTGATGTCTATCTTACCATTGCTATAGCGATCGTCATAACAGTAGCAATGCTCTGGCCTCTAGAGGCGTTACCTCCAGGGCCACAGGGATCTGACAAATTCGTACACCTGATTGCCTTCGCTGCTCTTTCCTTTCCATTGGCACGCAATGATATGTTCGGATTGATTCCCGTACTAGTAGGTGGGAGCGCCTTTGGCGCTATTATCGAGCTTATACAGCCTACCTTCAACCGCAGCGCGGAGTTAAGTGACTGGATCGCAGATACACTCGGCGTCTTAGTTGGAATTGGGATTGGCTTTCTGTATCGTCGCACTAAGCATCACAGGGCTTAAGTAATGCATAACCCCCCTTAAGCTTTGCTCAAAACTTATGAGTTATCACAACTACTGCTTTGGTAAGACAATTGGAAGATAGCCGTTAAAAACTTCTATAAAGAGCTCCATGCCCTAATGTAAACTAGCAGATGAAAATCAAAATTAACCAATTTGTAGATGTTTATTAACCACGAAATAGTTGATTTTCATAGCTTTGTAACCGCTCATCGAAAAAGAAATTCGCTAATTTCTTTAATGCGATCTGATCCACACACTTATTAAAAATCAAATGATCGTATAAATCTGAAAATGAATCTACACCGATGCCTTCAAGTAATTCCTGAACACCATCATAAAGACCTTTATTCGTTTTGAATATTTCGATACTCTCAATATAAGCTAAAGCGGGCACATTGACGAAAGCGGCATCCGCTAAAATTCCTGAATAGTCGCTTATTACTAAATCAAATGCAGAAAGATAGGGCTCGATAATTTCTATTAATGATACATCTGCTACAGAAACATTTTTTAACGATGTATCGAGATAATCAAATGTTATTGGGTGGGGTCGAATAACAAGGTGAACGTTATTATCCAATAATGCATTAAGACGCCCTTGCTTCAACCAATTTACAAACGCAACCACGTCTAATCCTGCTTGAGTGTTACCGAACCTAGAACGTCTCCATGTGGGAGCTATTAATACGAGTTTTTTTGGGGTATTTTCGATACCTAAAAGTTCTAGTATTTTATGCCGACTATAGTTTGGAAGACAATATTTTGGCAGTTTTAAGACTTTTACTTTTCTTTTCGAGACTAAAAATGACTTCTCGACGTTAGGTATTTGGGAGGATCCTGTGGTCCAATATTCGTCAGCGAACCAACTTCGATATCGTATTACTAGATATTTATAGATCTTTTTCCATCCTCGGTAACCATGTAAACCCTGCTTTTTCATTAAATGCCCATGTGATATAATGATAATTCTCATACGGAGTAATATAAATGGGTTATATGTCGGAAAAGGGCCATCCGTAATCAAGGTGTTTGGTACGTCCGCAAATCTTCCTCTCTCTAGGCTTCCAAAACACAATCTTAATATTTTAAGTATCTTTAAATTATCTGTATTTTTAGGAAATAAATATATTAAATTTGACTTACGATGCCGTGCGAGTATAGCGCCCGTGTTGGACCATTTTTTGTCTGATCCATTATATAAAAAAGTCACAGATGTTTTTTCTTTGTTATTTTCCACAAAAACTTCCATTGTCAAAGTTTAGACCAATTTGTAATACTCAATTATAAATATATCGCTAGCTTCAGTTCGAGAGCGAGACGTTTGCGTTCTTCTGAGATTAGTTTGCAACGTGGATTGGCTTTGTCTATTGGTTCTTGAAGTAACTTAAGGAAGTTACTGCATTCTTTTTTTGGTTGTCCCACAACTCTCTCATGAGCAGCTATCACACGCCCTTATCTGTCTAAGAGACCTCCACGTAATCAAAAACTATCAGATCAGATTCAAAGTTGTAAGTATGCGTACCTCTTATACCGTTAAAAAACTGAGGTTCTATCACAGAGTGTATTTCTTCACAATACTCAGAAGGAGTAAGGGTTGCAATGCGAGCTATTCCACATGCCTCTCCGTACATGTCAAAGCCTTGACGCTGAAAAACTCGATACACTTCGTTTTCACTTATTATCAAACCTCCATTGCGAGCAACCAATGAATCAAATATTACTGGATTATTTTTATGCGCTACCCATTGGTCACTCAACGGATTATCAGCACTAAAGATATGTAGCTGGCAACCGTAATCACCAACGCAGCTTTTATCAATATTAGTAAATAGCCACCATCTATTGTCGCGTTTAAATATTGTAGTGTCAGCGGCAGAGACATCTTTCATAAGGGTTTTATGAAATTCCCATTTAGTTGGGAAATCAATACACTTATACACTCTAATTTCTTGCTTCTTATTGGTCTCTGGGCACATAAATATCTCGTTTTTATATTCAAAGATAAACGGAAAAGATAGATGGAAGTCCTCTTCCAAAACGATACCTAAAGAATCACAACTTGAAGGAGTAATCTTATATGCTGAAATTCTTCCTTTGTTAAAGTTGTAATCTAGATCTTCAACAAAACAGAAGTGAGATCCATTCTTCTTAATTACAAAGGGATCTGCTAAGAATCTATTTCTTGGGTTTATAATTTTTTGCGAACGCCATAGCGTAGCGTCGTTCCATTTTTCTGAAAACTGATAGGCAACTCCCCAACGACGCCTTTTACCTTGTATCTTTTGGGATATTTTAGATCCTAGAATATAAGAAGTCTTTAACAAGTAAATGAGCGTTTGAAGGATTGTTGGAGTTGTGTACAAAGGATAACTATATGGGCTTTTTTCAAGCAATTTGAGTTTTGGCTTTATAGAGGTAATGTCTTCGAGTACATGGTGGAAAAAAGGGTTAGCTACCTCATAAAGTTTAGCACGATTTAAACTATATAACCAACTAGTTGCGATAAATCCTTTGTAAATAACATCTCCACCATCTAATTCATTTTTTAGTCTTTGAATAATGAAACCGGTCCTTGGATTCTTCTCATATACTTCCCAAAATCCTGCAGGGCTTCCTCTTTTAATTTTGTTATCTGCATGGTGAAAAGAAATTACCCCATTGGGACAAACATCTAAAATATCCCCTCTCAAGATTCCACTGCCGCCACGAATTAGTAGATCTAAATTTAATTTTTTTATGCATTCAATGTCGGCTTCATCATAACGGAAAACTAAACCACTCTTGGATATTTGCGGCTTGACATAAATAGTAACAAAATCCTCTTTGTTTAATTTTTTTTTGGTGTAGAAGTTATTGAATCTACTTATACGTTTCACTAAATATGATTCAATTTTACTTACAATCCTGAAGAAACCATTATTTAAGAATTTTTTAAGGCCTCTTCGCTTGATATATGAAAAAATTTGCACTGCAAGATTGCTATTCTTGCGATCAATTCTGTTAATAACTAACGTAGTAATTTCATAATTAACAGATTGCCTCGAGAGCGAAATTAGGTCACCTAACTGTTTTGATACGCTGGTAGAGTCAACAATAATGCCTACATGCTTTCTCATTATTTTTTTCTGCCTTTAGCAAAGCGCTGTTTCTTCATTACCAAACTTTTTGCAGATAAGCTTTACTACTTTCTGTGCGTTGGGACGTTCGTTCTTCTTAGCCTCGAGCTGATGTTTCTGAATTGCTCCCATTTAAGCTTTCACCTCGTGATAAGTCATAGTTCTCAAACCAAGAGTTCTTTATTGCTTTTTCGAGAATGCAATGATCAAAAATAACATATAAAATATTACGAAGCCATATTTAAATAACGGAATCCACAGGAAAAACAAAAATATCCCAAAGAAACCACCAAATTCTAGATTTTTAAATATTTTATAAATAACACTTCGCTCCCCTTGGGTCCTAGGGAGTGCTTTATTGGGAGGTATTTCATTCACTGTTGCAATATATTTAGCTTGTATCAATCTCCCCAAGAGAGCACAATTTAAAGTTAGTATACCTGCAAAAATTATAATATCACCATTATTGTTCAAAAACACATTTATACATAGACAACACCAAAAGATTGAGCAAAATATGTATTCTCCAAGCGCATCATAAAATTTACCTATTTTATCGGATGATGTATGAGGAAAACTTTCTCGTTATGTTAGGACACGTGCTAGAGATCCATCCACTACATCAAGCAACAAATAAATATTGAACATAAGTGCAGCGAACACATAGGATTGTATGGAGTTACTCTGTGCTTATATTATTCCACCCAATATCGAAATTATAATTGATATCTTTGTAATTAAATTTGGTTTTATATTAGTGTGATTTATTAATATCACAGTAGTGCAGGCTGCTATTTTTCGATAAAATACCCTGTCCAATACTGAAATTGTGGCGGACTTATTACCAGACAAGCTATGCTTTCTTACTTCGCTATATATAATAAAATCATTCATTGTCAGGTCTCAGTTATTTCAATGTTTTTCAGTAAATTAAAAAGCCGTCATTACTTTATAACCTGCTTAACTAAATGTTGATTTAGGTAAAAGTCCAATGTTTAGGGTTTCCAATTTGCCAACGCCGCGTCTAAGTCACCGGGACAGTCTACCTCTGCCCATCCATTTTCAATAAAAGTAGCACGAATATCCCATCCAAGATTTATAAGCATTTGTAGGTAACTAGTCATCTGCATATTATCGTAATCTTTACCATCATATATGATATTCTTATCCATATTTTGCCATGCTAGTTTAAGTCTGGTTACGAACTGAGAATTTACTTTTATAAGTCCTATATATTGGCCATCAATTTCTGAAAGACTTTGTGGTTTCTTTCCAATTTCTACAATTTTATTTGTACTCTCTAGTTTAAGTGTTTCTACGTCTGTAAGAGGATCTTCCATCCTAGTTTTCCAATAAGAAAGCCAAGATTGATCAACGACAACTGAGATTGGTGCATCAAAGGCAATCAAACTTTGTAGAACATTTTTCTGATAAACAATATCACCATAAGATATAATTATATCCTCTCTACCAGTTAATTCCTCCGTTGCTACAAACAATGAATAAACCATATTAGTATTATCGTAATTATGGTTTTGGTGCAGCTTATATTTTTTGCTTATAAGTTGATCTGCCATATACCCACCAACCACATGGATATCAGAAATGCCACAATCTGAGAGTGTATCTAGTTGGTGCTCTAACAGCGATTTTCCTGCGAGTTCCACAAGACATTTAGGTTTTGAGTTGGTTAATGGTTTTAAGCGAGTACCCATTCCAGCTGCCAATATAATGGCTTTCATTTCATTTCCTTTAAATGCTCATATATAATCCTTTTATCCCATACGGAGACCTTTTTGGCACGCTCAGGATGCCACATGATTCCCAGCCAAGGATATGTGGTGTGGCAAAGAGATTCAACTACACCATCCTTACTGCTTGCAAGTATCTTTAGATTTCGACCTAGGTTTTTCGATTTAATTCCATAATTATGGTAGCTATTCACAGTACGATTAGAATACCCTGTGATTAATCCCGTAATGAAGTGATTAGAAGAAGCATGCCCATTTACCTTTATACATGTTCCTTTTTGAAAGTGATTTATCATTTGCATACCACGACAGATTCCCAATAAAGGGCGTTTAAAACTTTTGGAGAAATCTAATATTGCCGTTTCCAACTGATCACGCTCTGGTATTGACCCAATGTCATTACCACCAGAAAGAATAAAACCGTCTGGGTTTATTTCATAAAGATAACTCGATGTGTCTTTAATGTTTGACGATAAAGGTAATGGATTAAATCCCAACTCCCACAATAAAGTGCTTAGACGGGTATCTAGTCCCTCTCTTACTTCAGCTCTGTCCGGAATTTGACATACATTTTGGCTAACTGCGATCTTTAATCGTTTCAACGTAATACCTTTATCGTCGATTGAAGTGGTGATAGCTCTATTAGACGTGCTTTGGCCAGTTTTTGGTACTTCTGTTCACCTACGCCCACAGCAGCAGGCAAACCAAATTCAGCGCACCGTATTGCCATATGAGAGTTTGCGCCGCCGTACATCGTTATTAGACCGGCAATACCTTTACTAAATAACCAATCATATCCTGGGTCGGCCTGCGGAATCAATACAATCTTGTTTTCGGTATCCAAACCCATACTTTCTCTATCGGATATTGCTACACATTCCGATATAACGGACACTGACCCAATAAAGTTTGGAACCTCCGATCCAACTATAAAAAAATCTAAATCCATTTCTTTTGTAATTAAATTGGGCAACTGTATTCTCGATGCAAGTAGTCGCTTTCTTTTTTGTTTTTTAATTTTTAACTTGTAAATATCTTTGATCTGCTTTGCATCATGGGAATAATTGCTAAGAGCCAAAATTTCATTAATAGTTGTCTCAGCTATGTCTTCTCGCGATAATCCATAGCAAGCTCCAAATGCTACCAAATTTTCTAGCGCGTCAGACAAGTTTCTACTAAATGTAAATTTTGCGTACTCGCGGCCTTGAATTGAGTCGCGTAAAAACTCTTCAACAACACTCGGATCACTAGGTAAGCCAATTTTTTTGAGCGACTTAAAAAATCTAGATTTTTCTTTCTCCCAAGCATCTGAGTTTAAATTATCTCTGGCATCAGTCGTTAGAGATGATTCGACGGCTGGTCGTAGAAAGAGTTCAGGGTCTGTATCATATCTATATGAGTTTATGTCATAGGTACCAGGTCTGAGATGCCCAAATACTGATACAAATTCTTCCCAAGGCAATTCGCCCTTTGCAACTTTTTGAGCATCGATATAAAAATCACGACTAACAGTGGAAATTGTAGAAAGAAAACTTTCTAGAGCTAAGTTCGTTATTACACCTACCGATACCGCATCTTTTAATAATGTCAGGGCTACAAAACTACTCCTTGCTAAATGAGCAAAGGGTAAAGTACCAAAACGCCTACAATCTTCTAGCAAGCATGTTATTTTTACCATAGGGCTTAGACCAGGGGTCTCCTGTATATGCTTAAATCGAGCGTCAA
The DNA here is from genome assembly GCA_902537415.1 of uncultured Alphaproteobacteria bacterium. GTDB lineage: Bacteria > Pseudomonadota > Alphaproteobacteria > Rhodobacterales > Rhodobacteraceae > CACIJG01. The sequence goes on from CACBBC010000013.1 coordinate 39,813, forward strand.
GTTTTTCCACCTCTGCTAAATCAGACTTGACTCTTTCAAAAGATGAACAGGTTATCTCGTGTAAGCCATTAAAAAGTTCCTTGACCTCTTTGTCTGTGAGATGCCCGTCCGTGGTTAAGCGCTCAGCCCATTTATTCATGTTAGCGGTGAAACAAGTTGGTACCACAGAAAATTCAACTTTATCGTGTAACTCAGGATGAACCCGCAACCAGTTTAGATAGAAATCTAGCAACTTTGCGGCTAACTTATCAGAAACCGAAGCGGGAATGAATGAAGTAAAACTCGCGCGCACATCTACGTAGGGCTTACCACCAAAATCAAAAAGCAATGGTGAAGGTCTGACATCACGATACCCATATTCGGCTCTCTGTTTTGCCCACGTATCTTCCAATATTAGATATTGGTACAAACTAAGTGCAAGAAGACTTGGTGATGTTCCAATTATCTCTGCAGGGTTCCAGTCTGGCATATTACCATATAACGGCAAAGCTGAACCTGGTATATGAGGAGCGGGCCTAACCATTTTTTTTATGTGTGCTCTAATCTCATCAATGACTAAATCGTAATCTGCTTGTGAAAAGCTTTCTTTATTTTCTCTGTCAATTACCAAAGGACGAACCTGCAGAATGTGTATAACTTTATCTGAGTCTAAAGCAAATTCGATATCTAAAGATTCGAAACTAAGTAAAGTTTCAATTTCGCGGACTGCTGAAATAATTTCACTGAATGGAGACCCCAAATTTTCAATTTCAAAATAGCCTCGTCTGATATAGAGGGTTTGATGATCGGTGCTCAGACCACTTGTTATAGAAGAGGTATCACCTTTTTGTTCAAAATTCACAACGTACCAAGGCGCACCAAACTCCAACACTTGTGTAAAAACAACTCCACTCAAAGTTACGCTTTCCACCATTGGTTGAACTAAAATTTGGTCTAATGAATTTATTGAAGTGCCATAAGAATGAACAACACGCTCTATTGCATCCCTCAATCCATTTTGCGGATCAACATTTTGAACAGTATCATAGCTCCCAGCATTCGAACTCTCAAAAGTATCTTCGCTTATAGCGCTAGACCTTACTATTAATTTTTTGGTTCCAAACTTATCAGTAACAATATCTATTATTTTTTGGTTGTTTGATTGCCATTCACCGACTGTAAAATCAACCTGTTCTTGAATTTTCGCGGATTTAATCAAGCCACGAATTCGAGAAAGACTTTCAGCTTTTGTACCTAGAACGAAGTTTGCGATCTCATGTCCATCTGAGAGTTCACACCAGTTGCCTTTTACATCAACTCCACTGACCGAAAGGCCATTAACTCTTAATAACTCAATTAGATCTACTAATGTTAACTGCTCCACTCTTTTGGGATTATCTACCCATAAGCGGTTCAAAAGTTTTATTGCGTTTTTTTTAAAATGGACCAAACCAATGAATCTGCCATTTGCCCAATCAGTTTGTACATTCTTATCAAGTCCTAGGGCATTCGTTGCAAGCACGATAACTTTTTCGGAAACATTTCTGCTTTCATTTTGTAGTGTCGCGTTATAAGAAACACTAGTCGTATCGAACGCTATCGCGACATCACTATCCAACTTTTGTAACTCAGAGAAAGTTTGTGGGCGAAATAAAATATCACCATAGCAGACCATTATACTATCCTGATTTTGAAATGGTGCTTTAAACAAAGAACCCCCACTACCAGTTTGTGACCAATCTAAGTTTTCAACAACTGTTAAATTTGGGAACTGAGCCTTTATTTCAGATACTTTATAGCCCCCAACATAGATAACATCGCAAATTGAAACTCCAGAAGCCTCTAACTGCCACTGCAGCAATGCTTTTTCAAGTTTTCCACGATAAACGGCATTAGGTTGTTCACCTATATGGGGACGCCCTGCTCCTAGAATTATAAGTTTCTTATCGTTATTCAAGCTTGGCTCCTAAGGATCACACCCCTACAAAGTTGAAGGTTTAAAGGTAAATGAAAAGCCATCCAACACCCGAAAGACAATGTGTCGTGCGATTAAAGAAAGGAACAAGCAGGTATAGAAGGCCACACCTCTGCGCAGAAATCTATTCAAAAACTTGGTCCCAAAATTTTGCTATGCCTTCTATCTCATATTGCTTTACGTTTTTGTAAGACTGCAAAGCAAGTTCTTCACGTAATAATTGATCGCTCATTAGTCTCAATAATTTCTCTGCTAATTCTAATTTATCACCAATATCAAAAAGCATACCATTTTTTTTGCCAACTAGTTCAATACCGCCAAAGGTTTTTGATGAAAGCACACAGCACTTACAAGCCATTGCCTCCAAAATAGTCATAGGAAACCCTTCAGCTATCGAGGGAATTACAAATATTTTTGATTTTTCATAAATTGGCTTAACGTCAGCTGTACTATCTATAAATGAGACATTGGCTAGGTTTAATTTTTTTACAAGTTTAACAAAGCTATTTTTATCCTCGCCGTCCCCTACTATCAATAAACTCCACTCGGAAGCGACGCTTTTCTCAATCAAGTTCCATGCATGCAGTAGAGTATCTATACCTTTTTCTTTTGTTACTCTACCAAGCGATAAGACAATATTTTCTTTATTCTCAAAAGCAATATCACTTCTAGAAAAAGTCAAAGGATTGGGAATAAAATGGAGCCTATTCGGATCGACTTGCTCAGGGTACGTTACTTCATTATCGAAAAGACATACAATTTTATCAAAAGCAGTAAATATCATTGAAACTCTATGTTCTGTGCTTTTTTTACTTAAATAGAAAGTTCTAAATGAGCTACTGCCACCGTGATGCATGTATATGAGGTTAGTGTCTTTAAATAAGCCTAGCTTTCTTAGTATCCAAATTGGTTCGATATAAAGTGATTTATTAAAAATCACATTTGAACCAGATCGTTGATGAAGAAATTTATAAAGCTTTATTGTATTGGGTAAGATATCAATAATTTTTAGTATTTTATATCTAAATTTTACATTAATCGTTGTAAAAATAACTCTCTTGTCCAAGTGAAAATATGGTTCACCTTGCTCAACTGATACGTTTTCTACCTCATATTGCTTAGTTGCAAAATAATTACTCCAATTTGTAATGACTCGGACAACCCCGCCTAATACGACCAAGGACTGTGTGACGAAAACTAACTTCTTTATCTTTTTACCTACTTTATTTGCAATTAATTCTAAATGGTGCCATTCAAGCGGATCCGGTCTTTATGTGCTTTGATAATACTAACTGACTTTGTTAGATAAATGGTAGCCTGTACTATAAAATACAACGTGAATAGACTCACAAATAAATGCAAATTTAAAATATCGGCTGCATATCCTACAGTAAATACGGCAAAGTACGCTATCGATGACCAAAACATTGCGTAAGCGTAATATTTTGAAGCACCAAATACTATTAAAATATTTTTACCCAGCAGTGAAGACAAAGTTCCAATTGGAATGACTAAAATCAAAAATTTAAAAATATTTATCAGTATTGGATTATAAGAACCTAATAATAAAAAACTTATTGTTTTAATATTTACAGTAAATATGGCACTTATTGAACTGCTGATGACAAGTGAAATTGCGATAACCCTAATCAGAAATTTTATGTCCCGTGTTTTTGCAATATGTGGGTAGATAACATTACCCACTACATGGAAGGGAGTTAATAAAATATTGATTACCCTACACGCTAGGTCAAAATAAGCTACACTCACTGGCCCCAAGTATATTTGGATTAAAATTATTGTTACTTTGTCCCTTAGAACCGTTCCAATTGTTGAAAATGATATTATAAAGCTTTCTTTAGTAAGATTTATTATTTCTTCTAAATTTAACTCAACTGGTTTTAGTTTGTGTTTTGATATGATCAATATGCTAAACAGTAGTGAAAGCATTGATCCTAGACCATACAAAGTAGGCACTACCAAATAATCAGCTGAACCATTTACAAAAATGAATATACTACAAGCAAAAAATAATTTTGTTAATAAATTTGAAATTGCTACAAATTTCATTTCTTCAATTCCTTGAAAGTACCACATTGGAAGCATTGACTCAAAAAATATAAAAATCATAAAAGTGAAAAAAAGTATCTTGTGATCATTAAATTTTGCAAACAATAAAAGAAAAAAAATGATACAAACAACTAAAGCAAACAGTATCAACTTAATGATGGTTATTTGTACTAATATTTTTGATATAATTTTCTTATCTTTTCTGTTCTCAGAAACCAATTTAGTACCAAGTGTATCGAAACCCAACTGAATAAAAGCTATCAAAATCTGAGCCACTGCCCAAACCCACATGACTATTCCATACAGTTCTGCACCCAATGTCCTTATAAGATAAGGAAACGTCACTAACGGCAAAATAATAGATACAAACTTTACACTTGATATGTATGAAAAATTTTTAATCATAACACTGTAACTTTGATAGAGTTGATTGATTTTCATCTATTTATCCACACCAGCGTTTTAAAAGATTTGAACAGTTACCGGCTTTCCACCAAATGGTTTGAAACAGTCAGTTTTAGCGAGTTGCAATATTTTTGCCAGTACCATCATGACTATCCTGGTAAATCATTATATAGCAGATTAAAGGCCATCAGTCTAAATAGGACTAGCCCATAATTCCTGAATTTCATATGAGCCAAAGAAATATAAGCTTTTTAGTGGACAGAGAAGTTCCTCATCAGAGGTTCAAATTTCTAAAAACACATAAGACCCAAAAAAAAAGTAAGAAACAAAAGACGTTCTACTTTGAAAATAATGTGCCTAATTTGGCAAAGTGCTTTCTTTGTAGATGTTTAATTGCCTACTCTTTGCAATAAATATATCATGCTCTATATGCCAGTGCAGGTTGTTTTTCCGGGCCCAATCAACATAAGTATCGAGGCTTGGATAATTTGAGTCAAGATGACATGCAAGAATGTCATCGATCATCACAACAATTGTGTCAAATCTTTTTAAATTCTTTTCTATTATTTTTAGCTCTGAGCTAATCGATGTTTTTTCTTCTCCCCTATAGGTGATTCCAGAAGAGTAGTGAGCATCGAGCCAAAAACAAACGTTCCCACCCAATAAACTACACACTCCATCAAGGCACTTTTCGGAGGTGCCTTCGTGAAACCTTATTTTCTTTGAATACCTCTTTGAAAGAATTTTTGAAATAATAGTGCATTCGTTAGATGCTTCTATAGTATGTACCAAAGGAAAATTTCTAGCCAAGTACCGGGTTGTTTGACCAACAAATGTTCCAGTTTCTACCCAGGTTGAACCAATAGTACCATGCCTAAGGAGCAATTTGTGCTTTATAAATGGTGGAATAGGATAAGAGCAGCCAGTCCTTAGGTACCATGCAACTAACTTTAAAGGTCTTACTATCCACCCTAGGAAATAATTTAAAATTTCGACAGATATTAGTTTTGCAATTCTTAAAGGTAAACTAGTCAAATTTCAATCTCTCTTTCATTGTTAATAACTGAACTTACACCCTTCTGCCAAGAACTTTTATAATCCCATATATTTCACTATGAAAACTCAACCATGACTCATAAGATGGAAAATTTCTTAGGCTATATTCTTTTGTTGACGAAGATAAAGCTTTATATTGAGAGTGTGAAAATAACATTTCCTTCAACTCTTTTAGCATACTTGGGCAAGAACACAGATAACCTGACTCCTGATCATTGAAGTAATCACTCAAGCCCGGCCTATCATTTGTAATTACCGGTATTCCAAAAAAATACGCCTCCAAAGCAGCCATCGGGAGAGTGTCAATGTCTGAAGTTAAACAGAAATAAATCAGATTATCATTATTATAA
>CACBBC010000014.1 GCA_902537415.1 uncultured Alphaproteobacteria bacterium
GTTTAAAGCTTCATCGAATTTCTTGAACTTTGCTACTGCTTCTACCACATTTTGCGATGTCATTTGCTTTTGTTCGGTTTTTAAATCCAGTAAATGAGCAATGCTGCTACTGATTTTCTTAATGAGTTTAACCTGTCCTTCGTTTAGAGACTTGGGCCCACTTCTATCGAGCATACAAAGTGTTCCAAGCGCATAATTATCTTTATTAATTACAGGAAATCCTGCATACCCCCAAGATTCGGCATTAGGATGAGCTTTCCAAACAGGGTCTTTAGATATATCGTGCATTAATAATGGTTCAGTATCGAGCAAAACGTATGAGCAAATATTGTGCTCGGTCCTAAGACCTTTATCTCCTGGTTTTTTTTCTGATGGATCTCTTCCAGTCATTGCAATTGCACACTGCATTTCTCCATCGTACAAGCTAAAAGTTGCATCTGTAAAACCTGTGATGTCTTTTGCCAAATCACAATATACCTGAAATAAATCTGGATTGGGGCTTTCGATTAAACCCGTTTTCACGACTGCCTTTGCTCGCTGCTCTTCATTTGCAGGTCTCGGCGCTAATCCTACTGACATTGTTCTCTCCTTTATAACAGTGTAAATTGTAAACTAAAAAATTGTTTGTTCAACTTTATATTAAAGTATTAGTGTACAAAGTTCGATATTGTTCATAAATTTAAACAAACAATTTTTAAGAGGATAAAATGTCAAAAAAAATCTATCAAGTAGTTATCTATAAATCAATTTCTGACGAAGAAAAGTTGGCAAACTACGCAGCTTTGGCAGGTCCAGCAATCAAAGGGGCTGGGGGCAGGTTTCTAGCAAGAGGAATTCCTGTTATGACAAAAGAAAGTGGTGAAAAAACGAGAACAGTTGTTTTGGAGTGGGAAAGCTTAGAAGACGCAGAAAATGGCTATAATAGCAAAGGATACCAAGAAGCACTAAGAGCTTTGGACGGGGCAGCCATTCGTGAATTTAGGTATGTCGAGGCGGCAGAGTAGGTCATTTTCTTAATCAATTTCATAATACAATTGTGATACGCAATTGAGAGAACATCTGCTATCAACTTTTAAGCTTTCTCTACCATTAATAATAGCACAAATAGCACAGTTAGGCTTAGGGCTAACCGACGTTGCGATGATTGGTTGGTATGGGACCAGTGAATTAGCTGCCTTAACTCTAGGGCATACATGTCTTTTCTTTATTTATATAACACTTACTGGTTTTTCACTAGCTGTCATTACAAATGTATCAAGAGCTTTTGGTAAGGAAGATACGGAAGCACTTAGAATTAATTTCAGAATGGGTCTATGGCTAGTTTTTGCCTTTTCACTATTTGGCTTGGTTTTGGTGAGCAACACCTCAGCATTTCTTACATTTTTAGAACAGGATGAATATATTGTCGAAATAGTGTCTCAATATATTCAAGTAGTTCAGTGGATGATGCCTTTTTTACTTCTCACATACGTTATAAAGGCATTTCTGATATCTGTGAAAAAGCAACAAGTTGTGCTTGCCATTTCTATATTGGGATTAATCACAAACTTTGTATTTAACTATCTATTTATCTTTGGCAACTTTGGATTTCCAGAGTTGGGGATAAGTGGAGTTGCTTGTTCTTCACTTTTAACAAGTGTTGCCATGATGTTATCTGGGTTATTATACATTCACTTTTCTGAGTTGAAAGAAAAGCAAATCTTCAAAGATTTTTTTGATTTTGATCCTGAGATCTTTAAAAATCTTTTCAAGCTCGGTTGGCCGATATGTTTGACAATAATGGCCGAAAGTGGAATGTTTTCATTTGCTTCTATTTTAATGGGTTGGATTGGAGACGTAGAATTAGCAGCCCACGGTATTTCCATAACGGTATTCGCACTTTTTTTCATGATACCACTAGGAATCTCCCAAGCTGGCACGGTCATTATTGCCAAAACAATAGGAGCCAATGAGTTAAGCAAGTTGGACCAAGCAGCTTCCTCTGTCTATTTTCTTGGCCTTGGGTGGGCACTTCTCAATACCTTCCTAATAATATTTTTTGGTGATTTTATAATCTCTTTATTTTTGAATAGTAATGATTTAAATGTTGAAAAGGTTGCGTTTTATGCAGGAATTTTTCTCTTCGTTGGTTGTTTTTTCCATTTAGCTGACAGTGGACAAATACTTTTTGCTGCACTATTGAGAGGATTCTCAGATACAAAGAAACCCTTCATAATTTCTTTTTTTTCTTATTGGACTATAGGTATCCCTGCTGCATATTTTCTTTCTCAAAAAACTTCATTGGCCGGCTCAGGAGTTTATTACGGCATTGGACTAGGTTTATTAGTTTGTTCTATCCTTCTTTTTTTTAGATTTGTTAAAATTAAGGGTGAAAAAAAATCTACTTTGGAACGTCTAAAGATATGATATTTCTCAAACTTAATTATAAAAATGTATTCTAAGTTCGTGACTTTGAGAGAAAAAAGATTAATGTATTAAAGGTATAATTTAAGGACTAAATATGGCAGAGAACGTCGTTCAATTAAATAAATCTTCTCAGCAAGACATAGACAGAAAAATCGCAGTTATTTTTGTTACTGACGTTGTTGGTTTCAGCAAATCTATGGAAATAAATGAAGAAGAAACCTTACGTAGCTTTAGAGCTTGCCAGGAAATCTTAGATAAACTGTTTGACGAACATGGTGGAAGAATTTTTAATACGGCAGGAGATTCTGTATTAGCTGAATTTCAAAGTGCCGTCTCTGCTGTGGTTTGTGCTAATGAATTTCAAAAATTAATTAAGGAGAGAAATAAGTCAGTTTCTGAAGAATCCCAAATGAGCTTCCGGATAGGTTTGAATATGGGTGATGTGATAATTGAAGGAGATAATCTTTACGGTGAGGGTGTAAATGTAGCCGCGAGACTTGAGGCTCTCTCACAAGCCAATGGGATATGTGTATCAAAAAGCATAGTTGACTTTGTAAATAAGAAGACAGAACTGCTATTCAATGATCTTGGTGAACAAAAGGTTAAAAACACTGAGGTCCATGCCTATGATATTGCTGATCCTGATCTTAAAGTTAGAGAAAAAAATGACAAAAAACTTGCAGAGGCTGCAGCGGAAAAAATTACAAAAACAAGTAAAGCGCCATCAGTAGCGGTACTTCCATTTTTGAATCTAAGCAATGATCCCGAGCAAGATTTCTTCGTTGATGGGATCACTGAGGACATTATTTCATATCTGTCTAAGTTAAAAACATTCCCAATTATTTCAATTAATTCAGTAATCTCTTACAAAGATACAAAGGATCCCACTCAAAAAATAGCTTCTGAGTTAGGTGTAAGTTATTTAGTTCAAGGAAGTATTAGAAAAGGTGGCAATAAAGTTAGAATAATGGCAAAGCTTACGGACGCCGTTGAAGATACACAAATTTGGTCACAAACATGGGATCGATCATTAGATGATGTCTTTGAAGTTCAGGATGAAGTGTCACAAAAATCCGCAGCGTTAATCAGTCCAGCAATCATTAATAATGAAAGAAAAAAGTTATCTGATCGAGAGATGAATGCGCTTAGTAGCTGGGATGAGTATTTACAAGCCGTGAATTCTTACGCACTTATGAATTCTTCGAAGACTACTGAAGAAAAACTTATGCACATTTATAAATCTTTGGAACATGGGGAAAAAGCAACAGCGTTAGATCCAAATCATAGCTCTGCATTCAATTTGTTGGCCCAAGCCTATAATTTTTTGATTTTTGAATCCTCAGTTCAGGATAAAAGAGAAGAAAACGATAAAAAATTTAGAGAGTATACAGAAAAAGCATTTCAACTAGATCCTAAAAATCCGGACTCAATAATGAATATGGGTTTTATCGCGTTTATTGACGAAGATAAGCAGAGGTTTGCTGACTATGTTAATAAAGCTCTAGAAGTCAACCCCCATCATTCAAGAACTCTGATGGCGAAGGGGATGAATTTATTGGAGGAGAGTTCTTTCACAGCTGCAATTGATGCCTTTACTAGATCTGCTGAAATAGATGACTTAGCTGAAAATTATGGAGAGACGGTAATATTTCTATGTCATTTTGGTAACAAAGATTGGGAAAACGCGATTCAATCTTTAGAACGCGAAATGAGGGAAAATAATCATAGTAGATATTTTGGATTCAAAGCAGCTGTTTTAGCTCACCAAGGAAAAGTTGGAGAAAGCAAGGAATGGCTCTTGAAATATCAAGAAGAACGTCCTGAAATAAAAACTATTGAGGATTACAAAAGCGTTGCTCCTGACCTTAATAAGGAGATACAAGAATTAATGATTGAGGGAATGCGCCTAGCGGGTATGCCCGAGTAGCTTCTTCAGTTATTTTTCCTGTACCACTACTGAGCTACATAATTTTGCAATAATATTTGGCGCTGAATTGGAAAAATAATTTACTGTGTCGTCTATGTATTGTTGATCGACTTTTAAGTCTAACCAAACAGTTAAAATAGCATCCCAAGCTGGACTTTTATCGCCCTTATAACCTGCTGTTTTTGGCAAACTTACTTTCATCCTATTTACATTTTTTTTGGAGTACTGAGAGGCCATATCAACTAATTCTTTCCTGAAGTCGGTTAGTTCAACATTACTAGATTTATTCATAAAAATTATAAGCTTGTAGTCTGAAACGTTACCTTCGACGGTTATTATATCCTCGGCAATGATTAACCTTACAGCACTGCCATCTATAAAGACTTTTTCATCATCTTGGATATCTTTATATTCTTTTGTGGCAGCTAAAGAACGCATTGCGTTTGTGTCATCAAACCAAATTTCTGCAATACCATCGATAGTATCTTCAAAAGTCAATTTGTCATTATAGATTGGATGAGATTGAACATAGGTTCCCACAAGTGGAGATCTAGTTACAATTTCAGCATGTTCATTTTTCCAGTAATTCTGGAACTTTTCATATGTTAGACCTTGTTTTTTCTTAATAATTGTAATTGCGTTAATCATTTTTGTAATATCCTATAATGTCGCTTTCATGGTAACCCCTGACTCATTTATACTTCTATTTAAATAGTTAAAATAAAAAATAATTGGACGAGCCTTCAGTATCTATTCGTCATCCATACCTGCATATGTTAAATAATCTACATGAACTTGTTGCACATGGCATAGTCCTTCAGTCAGTTTCATTGCATACTGTAACAAAGCAAGTTCAAATCCAGTAAAGTAATCTTGTGATTTCCTACCATATGAGAACTAAACATTTAACTTTCCCTTTATCCTTGACAAAAAATTTAGCATTTTTCCAATTAAAGTGCCAATAACTAAAATTTTTAAATTAATGAACTGTTGAATAAAATTTCAGAAAATTTAATCTTTAAGTATAGAAAATAAAGAAGGATAGGATATGGACTGGAAAAAATTAACCACCGATACCAAACAATCGTTTTCTAAATTCAAAAAGGCAACCCCAGTTACGTTTGAAGGTTTTGAAGTTATGGGTAAAGATGCAAAGAAGGATGGACACTTGAGTACGAAAACCAAGGAATTCATTGCGCTTGGTATCTCAGTTGCTGTGAGGTGTGAGAGTTGTATCGGACTACACGTCGAACATTTAGTTCATTTAGGGGCAACAAGAGAGGAATTAGTTGAAGCTTTAAGCATGAGCTCATATATGGGTGGCGGGCCTTCTTTAACTTATAGCGCAAAGGCATTGGAGGCCTTTGACCAATTATCAAATTAGGAATTGTGAAGAGTAACTCTTAGATATAAGAAATGGATTTAGAGAAGGTCAATTGTTTACCATGCCAATCGATGACATACTATGATGGAAGGTGGAGAATTGATCCTCAATGGCTTTGAGCGCACAAAAAGTCTCTTGGAAAAATATAAAACTTTAAAGCCGTTTATAGCGTTATTAGCCTAAAACGGACATGCTGCTTTCTTCATTAATTATGCGGTTACGTGAATAAAAGCCCAGATCAATTTCTCTATCAATATAATTTAATTGAAGTTTGATAGGATCCTTATCATGATCATGCCCATCTTCGCACTTCACTATCAATTCAGCCATAATTTTTCCAGCCATCGGAGCATTCTTATATTGATTTCCACTCGAGCCAACCGCCATATAAAATCCTGGCAAAGAGGATTTATCGTAAATGGGGATCCAATCATCAGATACGTCATATAAAGCCACCACACCCTTTGAATTTGATGGTATTGGCAAATCTGGGTACCTCTGTGCCTGTCTTAAAACTTGGGTTCTCCATTGCTCAGAAAAGCTTTCGTCCCATATATCAGGATCTACGAACAACCTTTCATCACATTCCGGGTCTTCACTACCGATAAGCACATTGTTTCCAATTTCAGGTCGGCTATAACACCCTATATCGCTATCAGAAATTACAAAACCTTCTTTCTCATAATTAAATCCAGATGGAGAAGGCACATGACAAACCTCGACCTTTAAAGCTTTTGTTTTTATATTCATATCATTTTCTACGCCTGCCATTTGGTTGACCTTCATAGAGTGTGGCCCAGCAACATTCACAACAATTTTTGCGTTAATTTTCTCACCATTTTCTAAAACAACGCCACTGACTCTCCCCTTTTCCTGAATTATCTCTTTAACGCTTGATTTAAATAGAAATTTTGCTCCTTTCTTTGAAGCTGCCATTTGTAGATTTTGCGCAGAAAGCTGAGGATCATTTATATAACCTGCTGTGGGAAAGAAAACAGATCCCCTTAAATCATCTCCGGTTTTTGACCCAAAGCTTTTATCGCTTGTTGACTTTACAGGTCCATATTTATTGGTATCAACAATTCTTAATTTTTCTTTGATTTTTTTTGGATCCCATAGCTCATGGGGTATATTCAGTTCTTCAGCTCTTTTAATTACTTTATCTAGATAGTTATTTTGCTCAGTTTGGTAAATCATACACCCACACTCAATAAACGTAGCCAGATTATCGTGTTCTGATGCCTCTAAATATGCCATCCAATCTTTCCAAAAGTGATAGCTCTCATAAGCAAGAGCGCAGCCATCAAACGTCGAGTAATGTACTCTAATAATTGCACAGGATGCCGAAGTAGAGCCATAACCTGAAACGTGATTTCTATCTATGTTTAGAGTCTTCAAACCTTGTTTAGATAACTCAAAGGCAACGGCGTTGCCGATAACACCAGCCCCAATAATGATAGCATCAAAATTTTGTTCGTTACCCATCTGCTTCCTTTCATAATTGTAAAAATTATACTTTAAAAACTAAATAACTGCTGCTAATTCCGAAGCTTGCTTAATTGCCACCTTTGCATCTAATTCTCTAGCCTCATAAGCACCCCCGACCAGGTGCATGCGAAATTCAGTATTATTTGCCGAGTTAAAAAATGAACGGTCTGGCTCCTGTCCAGCACAAACAATAATGTTATCGCATTCAATAAACTGATCCTCATCATTAATAGAGATGTAAATACCATTTTTTGCAATCTTTTTATAGGTAACACCCTTAAGCATCTTTATTTCTTTTTTCCTCAAACTTAACCTATGAGTCCATCCGGTGGTTTTACCTAGTGCAATCCCTAATGGCGTTACTTTTCTTTGCAATAAATAGATTTCACGCTCAGATTTACTTGCTTTAGCCATAACACCCGTTACACCTCCTCTCGGATGATTGGTAAAATCTATACCCCATTGCTCAGCAAAGTCGTCTATATTGGTGGAGGGGTTCTTTTTACCGTGAGATAAGAGTTCAGCCATATCAAACCCTATACCCCCAGCCCCAATTAGAACCACCTTTTTCCCAATTTTATCTATGTTTCTTATTGCATCTATATACGAAATTACTATGTCTTCATCAGAACCAGGAATATCAAGAGACCTTGGATATACTCCCGTCGATACAATGACCTCATCATAATTTTTATCCATTAAATCAATAGGTTGAACCTTTTTATTTAAGTATAATTTAACACCATTTTTTTTAAGCATGGTGGAAAAATAGCGGATTGTTTCATGAAACTCCTCTTTACCGGGTATTTGTTTGGCCAAATTAAACTGACCCCCTATCTGATCACTTGCCTCAAATAATTCAACATGATGCCCTCTTGAAGCTGCAATTTCAGAAAAAGCGAGTCCTGCTGGGCCAGCACCAATGACGGCAATAGTTTTTTTATTGGTAGTTGGTAAATAGTTCAGGTTGGTTTCATTACATGCTCTCGGATTCACTAGACATGATATTTCTTTTTTATCAAAGGCATGATCTAAGCAAGCTTGGTTACAAGCTATGCATGTGTTTATTTCGTCTTCCCTGCCCTCTTTAATTTTTTCAAAAATTTTACCATCTGCAAGAAATGGTCTTGCCATCGAAACTAAGTCTGCATCACCATTCGCCAAAACTGTCTCAGCGACATCCGGCATATTTATTCTGTTTGATGTAATTACCGGAACATTAATAACACTTTTTAAGCGTTTAGTCACTGAAGTAAAAGCTGCTCTTGGAACCATAGTTGCAATGGTTGGAACAGGGCTTTCATGCCATGAAAAATGAGTAGACACTATCGAAACACCTGAATTTTCTAAGGCCTGCCCTAAAGTACAGATCTCTTCCCATGACATTCCTCCCTCAAGCATATCCATTGCTGGTATTCTGAATATAATCAGAAAATCTTCACCAACAGATTTACGAATTCCTTCCACAATTTCTGTTGCAATTCTTATTTTATTAGGGAAACATCCTCCATATTCGTCTGTTCTCAGATTTGTTTTGTTAACGAAAAAAGTAGAAATAAAATATCCAGCTGAACCAATGATTTCCACTCCATCATAATTAGCTTTTTTACATAATTCTGCACACTTGATAAAATCACCAATTTGCTTTCTGAGCACCTCTAGTGACATTTCGTTAGGAACAAGACGACCAATTCTAGATCGTACTGGACTAGCGGCAACTAATTCCTTACTAATTGCCAACGGACCCGAATGTAAAATCTGCATACAAATTTTTGTATCTACATTCGCATTGTGCACCGCATCTGTTACAAGCTTATGTCTTGCGATTTGACTTTGTTGGTTAAAAATAGCTCCGTCAAGAGCACCTTCTTCATTGGGGGAAATACCTCCTGTTATTATAAGACCAACGCCTGTGGATGCCCTTTCAGCAAAATATTCTCCCATTCTAGAAAAGTCGTCTTGTCCTCCCTCTTCTAAGCCTGTGTGCATAGATCCCATTATAATTCTATTTTTTATAATATGGTTGCCGACAATCAGTGGTTCAAAAATATGCCTATATTTATTTTTCATTTTATTTCCTACTTTCTTAAAAATTCTTTACTCAAGACGACAACCAATCAACTAGCAGACCATCCTCCATCGATAATATGCTCTTGCCCCGTGACAAATTTACTTTCATCAGATGCCAAATAAACTGCTAGATCAGCAATTTCATCTGCCAATCCAAGTCTTCCCATGGGTTGCCTATTAACAAAGTCATTCATAGCCTTATCATAATCACCAGTCGCTTCCAGCCTTTCATGCAATGATGGGGTATCAACAGTACCTGGGCATATGCAATTACATCTAATTCCCTCTTTAACAAAATCTACAGCTACAGACTTGGTTAAACCGATTACTGCAGCTTTTGACAAACCATAAATACAACGATTTGGTGCGCCAATTACAGATGAAACCACGGAACCAATATTAATTATACTTCCACCACCTTTATTCTGCATAAAAGGGATAGCAGCTTTTATAGTGCGATACATAGACTTGATATTTAAATCAATTGCGTCATCAAACTCCTCTTCTTTAGATATAAGTATTGTACCTGAATGAACTATACCTGCACAATTTATCAATATGTCTGGCTCAAAATCTTTTATCACTTTAAGGATAGCTTCAGCATCTCTTACATCTACACAAAGAGACTTGGAGACTTTTAATTGCGTTAAATTATCATCGTTTATGTCAACGGCCAGCACGTCGGAACCAAAATGCAAGAATTTCTCTGCTATAGCTTTACCAATTCCCTGACCGGCGGCAGTTACGAAAGCTTTTTTGTTTTTGAGTCGCATTATTCTGGAAGATTGTTAATTTATCTTGAATAATTAAAATAAAAATATTTTTGATCGAGGTCAATAATTGGAACTTTTTTTTCTAGGCATAATTGGCTTTTTACTTCTTTTTGGCTTCAGACCCATATTAAAAATACTCAAACTTTTCATGGTAGGATCTAGCTTAATTTGGTTAGTCATAATAGGTAGTATTGCTTTTGGTATAATGATATATGTGGTCTAGTGAATGAGATTCAGATGGTAGATATATTAGTAGTTGGTGGTGGAATTGCTGGTCTCTCAGTTGCAGGCAGACTAAGTAAATCAGCGAAGGTAACTTTGCTAGAAGCCGAAGGAAATCTTGGGTACCACTCATCAAGTAGATCCGCTGCTGCATTTATCGAAGACTACGGAAATGAAGTTATTCGGGAATTCAATAGTGCAAGTAAAAGCTTTCTTTCTAAGGATGGCGTAGATGTCCTGTCCCCAAGGGGCAGCCTAATTTTAGGAAAAAAAGACGAAAAATATGCATTTAAAGAGCAATGTTCAGGTTTTGCCCACAATGAAATATCTGTCAGCGATGCGCGTAACCTAATTGAAATAATCAATAATAAATCTGTAAAATATGCTGGATACAAAGAGGACATTTACGATATTGACACAGATAAACTATTACAACATTTTACAAAAGATATAAAAGCCAACGGGTCAGAAATTTATACCGACTCCAAAGTAATTGCTGCTGAGTATAAAGAAGGGAAGTGGCACATTACAACGGATAAAAAAACATTTATTTGTGATATCATTGTAAATGCAGCAGGAGCTTGGGTAGATGAATTAGCATTGAAATGTGGCATCGAACCTTTGGGCTTTTTACCTCTTAAAAGATCTATGGCTAGAGTGCCTGCTCCTGATGATAGTGGTAATCATAAAAGTTGGCCAATGGCTTTTGGACTAAATGAATCTTTTTACGCAAAACCTGATGCAGGAGAAATGATTGTCTCCCCATCGGAAGAAACCGAGTCTTTTCCTCATGACGCGTATGCAAATGATGAGGACTTAGCAAAAGGCATTTTCAATTTTGAGAAAGTAGTAAGCTATTCTGTTAAAAGAATTACGTCAAGCTGGGCAGGCCTTCGAACTTTTGCGCCTGATCGCACCCTTGTTATTGGTTTTGATAGTATTGTTCCCAGTTTCTTTTGGCTTGCAGGTCAAGGAGGATATGGCTTTCAAACGTCAGCTGCAGCAAGCAAAATGGCTAGTGAGATTATTCTAGGGGAAAAATCAAGCTTTGGACAGTTGCAAAAGAGAGTCTCCCCAAATAGATTTAAGTAGCTTTAGAGCGTTATTACTAATCTTGGATTGATACTTCGTATATAGAATTCCAAAATTTTCCAGTTACAAAAATTCGGTCTTCAACTTTATCATAAGCTATCCCATTCAATACATCTTCTGTTCCAGTTCTTTCACTTATTGATGAAAAATCAATCCATCTGACTAATTCACCGGTAGCACTATCGATACATGCTACTAAGTCAGACTTCCATATATTGGCCCAAATCTCATTTCCAACGAACTCTAACTCATTAAGATTGTCTACAGGTAATCCATTGAAGGTAATTGCTACTGACTTTATGACCTGAAGGGTGTTCGGATCACGAAATTTTAAAATGTTACTCCCATCACTCATTACTAAATATTTGTTGTTACTAGTAAGCCCCCAACCCTCTCCATTATACGACAAAATTTTTATTATCTTGAAAGTAGTTTTATCGTATACGAACATTACTCCCGATTTCCAAGTCAGTTGATAAAGCCTACCATTGAATAAAGTAAGTCCTTCAGCAAAAAACTTATCCTCCAATGATATTTTTTTTATCAATTTTTCAGAGTGTGTATTATATCTTCTAAGACTTGAATTTCCATATAGACCGGTACTTTCATAAAATATTCCTTCGTCTACGATGAAACCCTGAGTAAAAGCCTTACTATCATGGGCAATTTTTCTTATGATCTTAGGGGTAACTGTTTCCTGAGCATAAGAATGAAAAACGTTTAGGAAAAAAACAAAAAGATACAGTATATAGACACGACTTTTTATTATCGATAAAAGTCTTGTAAAGAATAAAAGAGCAGACAAAAACTTGCATGTTGAGGTCATGTCTTTTAGAAAATAGTGTATTTTTTTGTTAAAAGGAATTTAAATATCGTGCAATTTGCATCAATAACAAAAAGAGTAGCAAAATTAGGCTCTGAAAAATGGATGCCCCATTTGAAAGCAAAGAAAATGGCGGAAATTGATCCTGATGTAATTTTGTTAACCATAGGCCAGCCTGATATTTCCGTTTCAGACGAACTTGCCAACATTACGATTAAGGCCATTAAAGAAGGAAGAACAGGTTATTCCAATGGAAGAGGAGAACAAAACTTAGTTTCCAGCCTAGTAAATAAGTATAATGACGAATGTGGGCTTAATATAACCGAAAAAAATGTCTTGTGTTTCCCCGGCACTCAAACCTCACTTTTTGCATCGATTATGGGCCTAGTAAATGAAGGCGATGAGGTTCTTTTAGGAGATCCGCTATACGCTACTTATGAAGGCGTTGTAGCCGCTGCAGGCGGAACGATAAAAAGAATTGAACTAAAAAAAGAAAATAGTTTTCGAATGAACCCTAGTGACTTAGCCAACTCTGTAACAAGTAAAAGCAAAGTTCTTCTTTTGAATAATCCACATAATCCATCTGGAGCATTATTGACTAAAAAAGAAATAGAAGAAATTGTTAAAGTTTGTCTCCAAAACGATTTGTGGATCATCTCAGACGAAGTGTATGCATCCCTAATTTATGATTTTGATAACAAAACGGAATTTTACTCACCACTAAATGTTCGAGACGCATCGCATCGTACTATTGTTGTCTCAAGTATATCGAAATCACATGCAGCGCCAGGGTTTAGAAGTGGATGGCTGGTTGGTCCTAAAGACTTTTGCGATGCGGTTTTGCCTCTCTCTGAAACAATGCTATTTGGTAACCAACCATTCATAGCAGATATGACTGCATATGCGCTAGAAAATGATTTTCGTACTGCAAAAAAAATGAGGGATTCATATTATCATAGGGCCGTAAATATTTATGAAGTTTTAAAAAAAACAAATAAAGTGGAGCCAATAATGCCGCAGTCAGGAATGTTCCTACTTGCCGATATATCTAAAACAGGACTAAGTAGCGACGCTTTTGTTAAACAACTTCTAGAGGAAGAAAAATTGGCGCTCATGCCAGGCGCATCATTTGGAGAAAATGCCCACCATCTTGTACGCATAAGTTTAACGGTGCCTGATAAGATGATAAACCTGTCTTGCGAAAGGCTAAAACGTTTTATAAACCGAATAATTTAGACTTTTTCTGAAGGTAGAAGCTATATTGCTTTTAAAGCTCTTTCAATAGAGCCTACTAATTCATCTGGATCTTCAAGACCAACAGATACTCTGAAAAAGCCTTCAGATATACCAAGCTCCTTACGAGCATTTAGATTAAGGTATCTATGTGAACTACTTCCGGGATGCGATATTGTAGTTCCAATATCTCCTAATGTGGGAGCAAACGCTATACCCTCTATATTTTCAATAAATTTATTTGCATCTATCCTATTATCACCGATTTCAAAACTTACCATATTGCAGCCATTTCCCTTTAAGAGTTGCTTTGCAAGTGATATATCAGGGTGCTCTGACATGGTGGGGTAAAGTACTTTTTTAACCTTGATATTTTTCTTCAAGGCTTCAGCAAGTACTTCTGCGTTTTTTTGAGCTTTTTCAAATCTTAATTCAAATGTAGCAAGACCTCTTTCAGCCAGCCAACAATCAAAAGGACTTGGAGTTGCACCAATTGAAACAGAAAAGTTGTAAATTGCCTCCATCTTGTTTTGATCTTTTGATGAAACATACCCTAATGTGGTATCGGAGTGACCAGATAACAATTTAGTAATAGAATGAATAACAAAATCAGCACCATACTCAAAAGGCTTAATGCATGCAGGTGTTGTAAATGTATTATCAACAGCCAATAAAATATTGTTTCTTTTACATAAATTTGCGATACCCTCTATGTCGGCAACCCTAAGTGTTGGGTTAGACACACACTCAATTAAGATCATTTTTGTATTTTTTCTAATCTCAGTTTTAACTGAGTCAATATTTGTTGGATCAGCGAACGACGTTTGAATGCCAAATCTAGGCAAATCTTCACGCATCAGTCTCAATGTACGACCATATAATTGGCTACCTCCTAAAACATGGTCGCCCAAAGACAAGGTACCCATAATAAGAGACGAAATGGCTGCCATTCCTGAACTTACAACTAAACCGGTGGAACTCCCTTCAAGGTTATCAATCAAACGAGCTAAGATTTCTGCATTAGGATGCCCTTCTCTTGCGTATGTATAACCTTTTTGCTTGCCTTCATATTGTTCATCGAGCGCATTGGGAGATTGAGAAGCATAAACAACCGATGGCATAATAGGGGTTGCAACCTGCTCTGATATAGAATTTGGCACCCCGTTTGGCCTTATTATAGTGCGTTTCATTTTCATTCTAAATTATTAAGCTCCTGTAATCCTTAAGCATTTTAAACCCATCTCCTTCCACATTTCAACAACCGTAATTTTATCTTCAAATACTAGAACTGGATGAAACCCATCAACAATCATTCTTTTATAGAGATCCCTTTTTACCATAAAATCTTTTCTGTAATCTCCTTTTGGTCTCATATACAAGCAGCTATCTATATCAATATTTTTACTGCCTTTTAATATTTTGTTTATCTGTTCAATTGTTTTTTCCCTATAGTCCTCAACCCTACCGGTACAAAAAATGATTTGATTAGCGTCATCTTTAAGCAAAGACTTCAACAAAGCACAAACTTCTTCGATCGGTCGATCTTTATCCATATTGCTATAAAAGTTTTTCCAGTCTTTTGGGTCCTGCAAAACAAACTTTACTCTATGCGAGATGTCTAAAATAGTTCCATCAATATCAAAAATTATGTCTATGGTTTTTATCCTGTACTATGGTTTTTTTGCCTTAAAAGGTTTTTTTCTTCGGGGGTAGCATGTCGTGCAAATCTCGCATACAGTTCCATCACATCCCCTTGCTGTACAGTGAGATCTACCATAAAAGATTATCTGTAGGTGTAATTTATTCCACCTTTCTTCAGGGAAAAGTTTTTTTAAATCTTTCTCTGTTTGCGTCACGTTTTTTCCATTGGTTAAACCCCAACGCTGTGCGAGCCTATGAATATGTGTATCAACTGGAAAAGCTGGGTACCCAAATCCCTGAGACATTACTACACTTGCAGTTTTATGTCCCACGCCGGGCAGTCGCTCGAGATCTTCAAAGTTTGAGGGAACTAGACCCTGATGTTTTTCAATAATCATGATGGACAATTTAGAGATATTTGATGATTTTTGAGGGGCAAGACCACATGGCCTGATAATTTCATATATTTTTTCTGTTTTTAATTTACTCATATCCAACGGATTGTCTGCAAGCGAGAAAAGTTGTGGGGTAACTTGATTAACTCTTTCATCAGTACACTGTGCACTAAGCAAAACGGCAATAAGTAGTTCAAATTTACTGTTATGATTTAGAGGTACTGGTGTCTCGGGATAAATTTCATCCAGACGCTCCACCACATACGCTGCTCTATCAATCTTATTCAAGTCATTAACCTTTCAAATAAGCCAAAAGTTCAATTTCCACACATTTTCCTTTTTTGCAGTAAAGAACTATGGAATATTGGTACTGTTATGAGCAAAACAGAAAAGAATGCGTTGGATCTTCTTAAGGGAGCTTACAACCTAATAACTCCAGATGACAACAAGAAATACTATGAAGGTTTTGCACCTTTCTACGATAGTGTATTTGTAAAAGATCTTGGTTACACTTACCCTACTGTAGTGGCAAATCTTCTAGTTGAGAAGTTTACAATAGATGGACCTATCTGTGATATCGGATGCGGCACTGGGTTAGTTGCAAACGAAATTAAAAAGAAAGATCCAGATGCTGTCATAGACGGAGTTGATATATCACAAGATATGATACAAATATCTAGAGAAAAAAAACTATATCGAAATTTGCTAGAACTTAATCTTGAAGACCCTCTTGACTCATTATTACAAGATTATTCAGCTGTAGTAAGCGCTGGGACATTTACACACGGGCACCTGGGTTCAGAAACTTTGAAGCGCTTAATTTCTCATTTTAATTCAGGCACCAAATTTGTAATTGGAATTAATTTTGATCACTACCATTCAAAAGGGTTTGAAAATCAGTTCAAAGCTCTTAATGAAACCAATATTATTGATTGCTTTGAGTTAAATGAAGTCAAGGTCTATAATAAAGATAATAAGAATCTAAATATAAAAAATGCTAAAGCCTGTGTTTGTTTGTTTTCCAAAACTTGATTAAGAGGTATTTACATTAATTGATCCAGTGGAATCCTATTGCTTCTGTTTGAACCATAAAATCTTTTACATACTAATTTTTGCTATCTTGTTTTAGAGTAAAAATTATAATAAATTTACGACACAAAAAAACTATGTAGGCATTAAAAATGAGAAACTCAAAAACAGTATTAATTGATAAAAATCCAGGAAGAAATTCTCAAACTTTTGGAATTGCAAGAGAACTAGGAACAGATGTTGATTTAATACACGAACCCTCGGTTGGTGTTGTTGGAAACAAGGGCGACTCGCAATGCTACATAGGTGTTTCAAGCAAAGTAGAAAAAATTCACGAGATATTAAAGAATAGAATAGGAACAGATCCAGAGCAATTACCAATGAGGTTAGTGCAACCCGAGTTTACCATAGCTACTTCAGATGGAATTCGTAATGGGACTAAGGAAATGAGGTATTCCTTAATTGGACGAGAAGTAACAAATGATTCAATGTGTGAACACTTAAGCGCCTCTGGATTAGAAGGGGTTATTGCAGTAGTAGCGTGTGATAAACCACCAGTAGGCACACTAGCTGCAGTTTTAGAACATAACAGACCAGCCATTATTATGTCAGACGGATCTATACGGCCAGGGAAAGACTCAAAAACTGGTGAGCCTATAGATATTATTTCCAGTTACCAAATTGCCGGCAATCCAGACGAAGAGTTTAAAAAACGAATTGCATTAGAGGCGTGTCCAGGGTTTGGAAGTTGCGGAGGAATGTTCACTTATAATACGATGCAAACGTTTATTGGTGTTGTAGGCATGCAGCCTTTGCACATGGTATCTCCCGCATCACAAGACAGCAGAAGGCTTGATGAATTTCCACAACAGCTTGTTGAATTTCTTGAAAAAATGATTGAAAAAAACATTACTCCCAGAGATATTGTAACAAGAGAGTCAATTAGAAATGCCATAATTGTTGCCATGGCAGTTGGAGGCTCAACAAATGTAATGCTACATGCTCCAGAGATCGCCAGAGCTGCGGGCTACAAAAATTTTTCTCAAGATATTATGAGTTCAGAAGAATTCAACCATTTATCAAAAAATGTTGTGCCAGTTATTGTAGACGCTAGACCTTTTGGGAAATATTCGATGGTGGATATTGATACAAAGGGAGGCGTACAAGTTATAGTTAAAAATCTATTGGAAGCAGGCTTATTGAATGGAGACACTATAACCTGTACGGGTGAAACTCTTTCCGAACAAATAAAGAGATTGTCGCCACCTAATCCAGATAATGAGGTAATATATAGTGTTTCATCACCCTATAAACCGACGGGTGGACTACGTGTCTTGGGGGGGAATTTGTCTCCTGAATATAGCTCGATTCTAAAACTCGCTGGAGTAGAAGGAGGGCTTGAAAATAATGTATTTAAAGGGCAGGCTAAAATATTTGATGGGGAACAAGCTTTATTAGATACCTTGGACAAAAGACCAGAGGTTTTTGAAAACTTTGATATGATAGTTGTCAGATATGAAGGACCAGTAGGAGGTCCTGGAATGCCTGAAATGCTAGATTCAACTTCACGAATAACAACACTTTGTAGAGAAAAAAACATCGTAGTTGCACTGATGACGGATGGTCGCTTTTCTGGTGGCTCAGTTGGTTTAGTAATTGGGCATGTAGGGCCCGAAGCAGCAGTGGGAGGTCCAATCGCGCTTATCGAGGAAGGTGATCAAATAATCGTTGATTTAAATAAGAATGAAATTAATTGTGTGGAACTTGAGAACAAAAATACCTACGACGAAAGAATGAAAGATTGGCAGGAAAAAGTCAGTAAAAACAATGGTATACATCCTGCTGTTGGAAATGCTGACACGCGTTTATTGCATAAGATGAGGTATTCAGCTGTTTCTGCTGTGTTTGGAGCGGGAATGCATCCAGAACGAAAAATTTTTGTTACTGACCCAAGAGAAGGAGTAAAATCGTCGTTTACTCCTCAAAATAAGTTTAGAACATAGAATAATCTACAGCTTGATCTTTATTTAATGTATTTTTTACTTTAGGTAGGGAATATTTTAGACCGGAAGCGCAATTAAAGAGCACAACACGATCATTATTTGAAATCAGCCCTTCGCTTAAAGATTTTTCAAATGCGGCGAGAGTAGCGGCTCCTTCCGGGCACAATAAAGTTCCTTCAGTTTTTGAGACGAAATCTCTTGCTTCAACAATCTCATTATCACTTACGGAAATTGCAAACCCGTCACTTTCATTAATGGCTCTGATTATCAAAAAGTCTCCTACTGCAACTGGTACCCGTATCCCCGCTGCTATGGTATTAGCATTTTCCCATAAATTCGCGGTCTCTTTGCCCTGCCGCCATGCATCGACAATCGGAGCGCACCCCTCTGCTTGTACTGCCACCATACGAGGCAATTTTTTTCCGACCCATCCTAGCTTTTGTAGCTCTGAAAACGCTTTCCACATCCCAATTAAACCAGTTCCACCACCAGTTGGGTAAAAAATAACATCTGGCAACTCCCAGTTTAATTGCTCAGCTAACTCTAAACCCATTGTCTTCTTACCTTCAATACGATAAGGCTCTTTCAATGTTGAAACGTCAAACCACCCTACTTCATTCTTGCCTTCCCGTACTATTTTTCCACAATCATTGATAAGACCATTAACTTTAAAGATTTCAGCTCCAAGTCTACTTATTTCTCTGATATTTATCTCAGGAGTGTCGTCTGGGCAGAATACCGTACATTTTATTCCAGCCTTAGCTCCGTAAGCCGCCATCGCAGCACCGGCATTACCATTCGATGGAATTGCCAAGTGACGTATACCAAATTGTTTTGCCATTGATACAGCAACACCTAAGCCACGTGCCTTAAAAGAAGAAGTAGGTAGTAAGCCTTCGTCTTTAACCAATAAATCTCCCTTTTGATTTAATTTTTTAGCTACATTATCAAGTGAGATCAAAGGAGTTAAAACCTCTCCCAGTGATATTATGTTTAATGTCTCAACCGGCAACAGAAATGAATAACGCCAAAAACCGTTTTTATCCGTTTTTTTTAAGTAGTCCTTCGAAAATACTTCTTTAATTTTCTCCAGATCATATCGAACTAATAATGGCTTTCCTTTATCCGACAAACCATGAACGAGATCTTTTTTATACCGTTTACCAGAAATGGAGCATTCGAGATGTGTAACAAATGTGTTTTTTTTCATATATTTAAGTATAAAACATAAAGTAAAAAGAAAATTTTTTTAACTTTCTTAAGCTTGTATATTATCAATTGCGTTCTTTATTTGAGTATATTCTTGCTGTGTAAGTTTTTCCTTATCTATTGAAATATTAAAACCGTCTCCAGTTAAAGTAATAATTTGGTTATTATCTACTTTGGTCTCTCGATCGAGCTCATAATATTTTATTTTTCTTAAGTATCCTTTTACGTCTATCTCTTTTGGATCATAAAATTTAAAGAAAGAATTTACCAAAAGATATGTCTCTTCAGATATACAAATAGAGCCTGAGTTCGCAACACTCTCAAGCCTAGAGGCTAGATTAACGGTTCCACCAACAGCCGTATAATCTAATCTTTCATTGCTCCCAAAGTTGCCAACAGTGCAATATCCTGTGTTAATACCAATCCGTATCTCAAGGTCATTTCTTAATGAAAAGTTTTTTCCCCAAGAACCTTTAAGTTCATCCATTTTTTCAAGCATCTCAACAGCCATTTCAACACAAAGCTTAGCATCTTCTTCTGGCCCCTTCGTTGTTGGGTCTCCAAAGAAAATCATAATAGAGTCACCAATAAACTTGTCTATAGTGCCACCGTATTTGAGCGCAATAATAGACATTTCGTTTAGATAAAAATTGATTAAGCTTGTGATTTCCTCAGACTCCAATTCATCTGAAATGCTTGTAAAACCAACGATATCAGAGAAAAAAAGAGTCAATTTTTTTCGAGAACTTGTTACCTCTGCACTTTGCTTTCCACTGAAAATCTGTTCATGGATCTGAGGAGATAGATACTTAGCTAATTTACCAGAAATACCCTCCAATTCTTCTGATTTTTTTAAAGCTTCTTCCTTGGCCTGATCAGCTATTTTCTTTTGCGCCTCAAGCTGAGTTGATAGTGATTTTCGTAAGTTAGCTTCAAGTTTTAACTTAGAAAGCTCTCGCTTAAGTTGCGTCAATTCCTCTTCGGGACTCAAATCATTCATCTATAGATTAACCCTTGCAATCCATATCGGCGCCGCAACAAGTGGGTGACTTTATTTTTCCATGGCCATTTGGACAGACTGATACTTGTATTTTTTTTCCTTCATCACTGGTAACAAAGTCATTCTCTAAAGCAGTTTCACATTTAGCGCAAAAAGCATTTACTGCCATTCCACATTTAGCACATTCATAAGTTGCCATAATTAAATTACTCCTCTAAATCAAGTACGTTGATAATTTTAGTTCTTTTGGCTTTTCAAAGTCAAGGTCGCAGAAATTTCGTAATGTCGAAGTTTATTTAATTTCATGCAAACTCTTATTACGATATCATAATCAAGTTAATGATAACTAATAAGGCTTACCAAATGACAATTACCTTTCTTGATCCATCCAACGCACCAAAACCTGCTGCTAATTACTCAAATGTGGCAATTATACCGGCAGAAAAAAAATTGCTATCAATATCTGGACAAATTGGAAACGATATAGAGGGTAATGTCGCAGAATGTCTAGAGGAGCAATATCGATTAGCATTACAAAACATAAATTTGATTGTTGAATCGCAAGGTGGCACGAAAGAGGATATAGCAAAAATCACTGTTTTCATGACAGATGAACCTGACTGGGTAAAGATTAAGTCTGCTGCCGATGAATTTTTAGCTTCGCCGAGGCCCTCAATGTCATTTATTTATGTAAAAGGACTCTTCAGAGCAGATATAAAAGTAGAGATTGAAGCCTTGGCTGCCGTTGACTAGAAAGGATTTTTCAAATGAGTAATATAGAGATAGAGGCACTTACTGTTGAACAGATATATGATTTAGCATTTAATGTGTTGAGTAAATTTGGTTGTAATAAAGAAAATGCAAACGCTATAGCAACAACTGTCGCAACAGCGGAAAGAGATGGGTCATTGTCACACGGCCTCTTCAGGATTCCTGGCTACGTTGCATCCTTGAAATCAGGCAAAGTAAATGGAAAGGCAGAGCCAAAAATAACCTCTAGCCTGCCTTCTGTTATAACCGTTGATGGAAATTTAGGTTATGCCCCCTATTCGCTTGAAAAAAGCTTACCAGTACTGTCGGACGCGGCTCTAAAGCACGGGATAGCTGTAATGCGCCTTATAAATAGTTTTCATTTTGCAGCTCTTTGGCCAGAGACTGAGTACTTGGCTGAACGAGGATTATCGGGTATTGCTTGTACAGTTTACAAACCTTCTGTTGCACCAGCTGGCGCAACAGAACCATTTTTTGGAACAAACCCCATTTCCTTTGCTTGGCCAAGAAAGAATTCAACCCCTTTGGTTTTTGATATGGCTACTTCAACACTTGCAATGGGAGATGTTCAAATCGCAGCGCGAGACGGACACTCTGTTCCTCATGGAACAGGTCTTGGACCTGATGGAAATCCATCTGATGATCCAAAAGAAATTTTAAAGGGAGTGTTATTACCTTTTGGAGGATATAAAGGGTCAGCTATATCTATGATGATCGAGCTATTTTCTGCAGGATTAACAGGAGACAATTTTTCTTTTGAAGCAGCAAAAACTGATAATAATGATGGGGGCCCTGCAAAGGGAGGAGAACTAGTCCTGGCTATTAACCCTGAGCTTATAGCTGGACCAGACTGGGATAGTCATAGCGAAGGATTCTTCAAGGAAATTAAACAGTTAAAAGGAATACGGCTTCCTGGGGAGAGACGACATCAAAATAGACTGGATAACAGCCCCAGAAAAATAAATAAGGAGCTCTTAGAAAAGATTAAAGGACTGTCGGAGAGCTAAAAAAACGTATAGCACTCTAAATATCCAAAGTATTTCTTTTTTCCCATTCTGAAAAATGTGCAGTGTAAGAATGCCATTCTTCCATTTTGAGCTTAATAAATGAATCAGAAAAGGCTTTTCCTAGTCCCTCTTTAAAGCTTTTATCTTTATCAAACGCACGCAAAGCATCAAGTAGGTTTAATGGCAACTTTTCAGCCTTGGCAATTGCTTTTGCATCTTCATACATATTTGTATTTAAACGTTCCCCTGGATCTAATTTTTTTTCAACGCCATTTAACCCTGCCGTAATGATAGCTGCTTGCAACAAATAAGGATTAGTCGCCCCATCAGGAAGTCTTAGTTCAAATCTTCCCGCGTCGGGTACTCTCACCATATGAGTTCTATTATTTTCCGTCCAAGTAATAGTATTTGGCGCCCAACTTGCTCCACTTAAAGTTCTTGGAGCATTAATTCGTTTATAGGAATTTACAGTCGGATTTGTGATCGCAGCCATAGCCTTAGCGTGACTAATAATGCCTCCAAGAAAGTTAAGACCCTCTTTTGACAAACCAATATCTGAATTCTTACTAGCAAAAACATTTTTCTTAGCCTTTAAATCCCAAACTGATATATGAGCGTGACACCCATTGCCTGTTAAACTCTCAATTGGCTTTGGCATAAAAGTCGCCCTAAGACCATGCTTTTCAGCAACGGATTTAACCATGAATTTGAAAAAAGAGTGTTTATCTGCAGTTCGTAAAGCGTCATCAAATTCAAAATTCATTTCAAATTGACCATTGGCATCTTCATGATCATTTTGATACGGACCCCAACCCAATACACCAAGATAATCACAAATTTCAGCTATCACATCGTATCGGCGCATCAAAGCCTGCTGATCATAACAAGGTTTTTCAGCATTATCATATGGGTCAGATATAGCTGATCCATCAGGCGTTAAGAGAAAAAACTCAGCTTCTATGCCAGTCTTTACCCTCATGCTCTTCTTTTTTGCTCTATCAATAGCTTTGTTAAGAACATTTCTTGGTGCCTGTTCAACCAATTCGCCCCCCATCATGCAGTTACTTGCAAGCCAAGCCACATCCTTTTTCCAAGGAAGTTTTATAACGCTCTGAGGGTCGGGCACTGCTAGCATATCTGGGTATGCAGGGGTCATATCTAGCCAACTAGCAAAGCCGGCAAAACCGGCTCCATCTTTTTGCATATCAGATATAGCTGATGCAGGAACAAGCTTTGCTCTCTGTACCCCAAAAAGATCAGTATATGTAACCATAAAGTATTTTATTTTTTCTTTTTTTGCGTAATTCTTTAAATCCATTGTTTGTCTCCATTCATTACTTGAGGTAAGAACCTAATTTTTCTTACAAATCAACCTTATACCGCCAATAACATTTTCAGCAAAACACTCCGCAGCGGTTTTATAGAATTCTTCAATTGTAATATACCCTTCAACACCGTGAATTTTTTCGTGTTGGTTTCTATTAGCTTGAAGCAACTTCAATCGTTCATTTGTAAAACTTTCCCAGTCTGATGACATATCCTTATGCTCAACAATTTCAAAACCAACGTTAGCACAGGTATCTAAATAATCAGAATATTTTTCCAATGAATTTGCAAAGAGTTTCTTTTCTAACATTTCCTTATGAGAGCTCTCAAACCCGCTCCCAAAAGTAAGGTCTTCAATGAAGAGCATCCCATTTTTATTCAACAAGTTAAAAAGTTTGTCAGTATATTTCTTTCGATAAGGAATATGGTATAAGGCTAACCAAGAAACAATTTTATTAAAACAAGCACTCTTTTGGGAAAAATTTAGAAAATCTTGGTTTATGTGTGTGACGAATCTTTGAAGGCCTGTTCTAAGTGTCAACTCCTTCCCGACCTCTGAATAATCTTGCTGTAGTTCCAAAGCGGAAACATACGCTCTTGTTTTATAAGCAATGTATCGAGATGGGCCTCCCCAGCCAGCCCCTACCTCCAAGACATTATCATTTTCCTGAATATTAATAGTCTCTATAGCCTCTTGAACGCTTAACGTGCCATGATAGTGCAATTGGTCAAATTGATTTACGTCCTCTAGACTAAGCTTATCGTCTTCCGCATAACCGAGCGCTTTCAAATCTTTGAATATTCTGTAAGCATCAGAATAAAGTTTCATTTTTTTTATGTTATTCATATTAAATAACAGCACTATTTCTTTAAATTAAATTCTCTTCTTCTAAAACCTTTCTTGCAACCCTAAAGCATTCCACAGCTTGTGGTACACCGCAATAAATACCAATAACGTGTATAATTGCCCGCAATTCATTTTTAGAAACTCCATTTTTTATTGCTCCTCTAAAATGTGTTTCCCACTCTGTCATTTTTCCAAGAGCACCAATCATTGAAAGATTCATCATTGATCGTGTTTTTGCGTCAATTGCTTCATCACCCCAACCAAAACCCCAACACCAGGCTGTCATTGCTTCTTGAAAAGGTCGGGAGAATTCGTCTGCTTCTTCCAGGTTTTTCTTTACATAATCCTCTCCAACCGTCGATACTCTCTGCTTTATACCCTTTTCAAATAGGTCCTCAGTAAAAATAGACATAAATATTCTCCTTTTTATATAATTTTTGTGGCACTTCTTGCTAACTGAAATTTATAGCTTGTGAGATGATAACACTTTCTTTACCGCATCATCTTCTTTCATGTGAGAAATAAATTTACCTAAATTATCCTTATCATTAAGTAAATTATCTATACTAGGGTCCCATCTCGTTACCATATACAAATAATAATCCACTGCTGATTTGTTTTCCCCTAATAAATAAGGATTAAGTTTCATATTTATATATTTGTAAGCGGTTTCACGGTCTTGAGCGGCTAGCTTTCCAACATCCTCTGCAACATCTTTAGGTGCATAACGGTGCGAGTAAAACTGTCTATGATATCCTGCATATATTGACGTCGCTATCATTGCTAAATACTGCCATAAAAGGTTACGCTGAGACGAGGAGCTGTGAGGAGCCAATTGAGGAAACTTTTCTATCAAATGGGTCACAATTGCTACTGTTTCAAATATGGTTTGCCCGTCTGGACAGACTAAAACTGGAATTTTTGAAAAAGGACTTATACTCTTAAATTCATCCTGCTGTGCCTCTTCGATAGATATATTTTTAAACTCATACTCAACATTTGCAGCAGTTAACAAAAACTCAGCGATCAATGATCCTGCCCTCGGACGCCCTATTACTACGTATTTTTTCATACAATATTCCTTTCAGGGTGGTATTAATTTAAAGTATATAAAGCAATTAAATATTAGAGTATAAAATCAGAAGATTATTAAAAGATGTTTTTATATAATGAAATTCAAAAAAGAGAAGCTAATCGAGAACGGGTAAGGGTTGGACTAATTGGCGCCGGTAAATTTGGATCCATGTTTTTATCTCAAGCACCGTTCACAATTGGTTTAGAAGTTAGTTCAATTGTCGATATCAGCGTAGAAAATGCTAAAAAAAATTGCAGAGATGTAGGCTGGACTGAAGAACAGATAGAGTCAGTATTATTTTTTGATAATTTGAAAAAGATGATCTCTCAGACCAAAATAGATGTATTGGTAGAAGCTACCGGAGATCCTGTAGAGGGAACAAAACATGCACTTATTGCTATAGAGCAAGGGTTGGATATTGTTATGGTAAATGTTGAGGCTGATGTGTTGAGCGGACCATATTTAGCAAAAGAAGCGGAGAAGGCTGGTATTGTTTATTCTATGGCTTATGGCGATCAACCTGCTCTTACTACGGAACTCGTTGAATGGGCACGTGCTTCTGGTTTTCACGTGGTCGCAGCAGGCAAAGGAACAAAATATCTACCTGAATATCATTATAGTACACCCGATACCGTTTGGGATTACTATGGGTTAAATAGAGAAGAGGCTTTATCTGCCGGAATGAATAGTAGAATGTTTAATTCTTTTTTGGATGGAACAAAATCTGCTTTGGAAATGGCTGCAATAAGCAACGCCACATTATTAAAACCACCTTCCAATGGCCTGCAGTTTCCTCCAGCTGGAATGGACCATCTCTCTCATGTTTTGAGACCTCAAGTTGATGGAGGTATTTTAGAGTCATCTGGCACGGTTGAAGTCGTATCTTCTTTAGAGAGAGATGGAAGACCAGTTTTTAAAGACCTTAGGTGGGGCGTTTATGTAGTGCTTGAAGCAGCAAATGAATATGCAGCAAAATGTTTTACTCAATACGGAATGAATACAGATGATACAGGACGATATTCTTCAATGTACAAGCCATTTCATCTTATAGGCATGGAATTGAACACATCGATCTTCTCCGCTGCTATTTTAAAGAAAGCTACTGGATTCACGAAAGAATTTTCTGGAGATGTAATTGCGACTGCAAAACAAAATCTAAAAAAAGGTCAATTATTGGATGGTGAAGGAGGGTTTACTGTTTGGGGAAAACTTTACCAAGCAAATTTTGCAAAACAAATAAATGGGCTACCGATAGGTCTCGCTAATAATGTTAAATTAAAGAGGAACATTGAAAAAGATAAACCAGTATGTTGGTCGGATGTCGACGTTGATATAAACTGTCCAGCGGTTAAGATACGAGAAAAAATAAAATTAAGCTGAAATAAAGATTACCTAAGCGTTAATTAATAAGTATCATTAATTAAATTGCAATTATTTTGGGGGCTTTTATGGCAGGTTCGGTATTGATTGTGGGCGTTGGTTTAGGCCTAAGCGCTTCATTAGCGCGACTGTTTCATTCTGAAAAGAAAACTATTTGTTTAGCATCAAGAAATACAGAAAAATTAGCATCGCTTAAAGAGGAAACAAATGCTAACGTTTATACCTGTGATGCTTCTGACCCAATTCATGTAGAGGAGTTATTCAAGAAAACTGACGAGGTAATAGGAACTCCGGAAATTGTAATCTACAACCCTTCGGCTCGGGTTAGAGGGTCTATTGTAGACTTGGACCCTCATGAAACTAAAAAAGCTATTGAAACAACGTGCTACGGAGGCTTTCTAGTTGCACAGCAAGCTGCAAAAAGAATGTTAAAAAAAGGAGGAGGAAATATCTTCTTAACCAGTGCATCAGCAGCAGTTAAGGGCTTCCCTCTCTCTTCAGTGTTTGCAATGGGAAAGTTTGGATTGAGAGGCCTAGCACAATCATTAGCAAGAGAACTGCATCCCCAAAACATACACATAGGCCATTTCGTTATTGATGGGGGCATAAGTGCAGCCCATCGTGAAGAGAGACAAGAAGACGGCTCTTACAAATTTTTAGATCCTGACGAAATCGCAAAAAGCTATTTGCATTTTTATCAACAACATAAAAGCTCCTGGTCTTGGGAAATTGAGTTGCGACCTTGGGTTGAAAAATTTTAGTTGCAATTAAAAAATAAAAGAAGTGGCAGAGAATTTTAAAAAGAAAATATGCCTAATTACCGGGGCTCGTAAAGGAATTGGACTATCTATAGGGCAAACGTTAGCCCAAAATGGTTATAGAGTGATATTTTCTGGTCGGAAGCTAAATGATTGTAAAGACACCGTAAATCAGCTTGTGACAGACGGCTTTCAAGCAGTTGAATCTCCAATAAATTTATCAAACCTTTCTTCTTTGAAAGAGCAAACGGAGATGGCCTTATCAATTTGGGGAACTGTTGATATTTTAATCAATAATGGTGCGGTAATTGAACCTATTACTTCGTTAGAAAAAATAGAATTACAAGACTTTGAGAAAGCCGTTAGGGTGAATTATTTAGCTCCGTCTTTATTAATATCATATTGTTGGAACAATCTTCAAAAAAATAAAGGAAAAGTAATAAATGTGCTATCAGGCGCATCAATAAACGCAATAGAAGGTTGGACAGCCTATTGCTCAACAAAAGCCGCACTTCATATGATTAATCAGCAAACACATCTTGAAGGTAACCAGTATGGCATCTCATCAATTGGACTAAGCCCTGGGATGGTTGACACCGATATGCAAGGTAAAATTAGAGCTAGTGGGATAAATAAAGTCTCAAAAGTAAGAAAAGAAGACCTTATAAACTCAAAAAAAACAGGCTTATTTGCTTTATGGTGTGCTTCAAGTAACGCCAATGAATTTTCGGGGAAAATGATATCAGAGAGTGATCAGATTGTTAGTGCTAAATACGAGGCTTGGATAAGTGCGCAGAATCTTAAGTTGTAACTTTTACATTAAGCACTTAAAATTTGACCATGGTGCCTTGCCTATCATTAGGCATGCAGTGTCTTGAGCCTTTTTAAATTGTGCAGAAAAAACTGTTTTAAAGGATAGAAATTGAGCAGCGAAAATAGTGTAGCTAGAGATCCCCTTTATGGATGGGTAATGGTCATTTCTGTCTTTACTCTAACCGCTCTTTCATTTGGCACAATGGGTTCGATATCTGTTTTCTTAAAGCCATTATCAAATGAATTTGGGTGGACACGCGCGAATACAGCTTTTGGCTACACTGTTGCGTCTTTAGGATCTGCTTTTTTTGGCATAATTTGGGGTTATATTGCCGATAAATATGGAACAAGGCTTTTCGGCTTTTTTGCTACCTTCTTTATGGTCTCTTGCTTATTTTTATTGGGCAAGCAGAGTAGTATTCTCCATTTTTATACATTATATTTTTGTTTTGGTGCTTTTGGGAATGCTGTTGTTGGCTCTCCTCTTTATGCCAATGTGGGCTTTTGGTTCAAGAAAAATCCTGGCTTAGCAATTGGAATAACTGCGGCGGGTGGGGCAGCTGGCCAAGGGTTAATTCCTTTATTATCGACATATCTAATCAAGGCTTACGGATGGCAAGATGCGTATATGTATCTGTCCTACATATATCTTTTGATAATGGCTCCTTTTTCTTTCCTGATCAAGGAGTCGCCATGGCGAGAAAATGCTCGTATTGCCAAAAGAGATGCCTTCAGGGATTTTCCACTTAGTGAAAAAGAAGTTATTACTTGGATTTCGTGTGCTGTGATTTTTTGCTGTATATGCATGTCGGTACCTATCGTTCATTTAATACCCTTACTTACGGACGCCTCATTCTCAGAGGACTTTGCCGCGAGCGTTTTCCTTGTTCTAATGGTCTTTGGAATTGTTGGACGTATAATTAGTGGAAAACTTGGAGATATTATTGGTGCCCTACCTACATATATTCTAATGTCTATCGGCCAAACAATTACGGTTCTTGGCTTCCCATACATAGATTTAAAAGTTGGTTTATTTATTCTTGCTGGGGCTTTTGGTTTTACATATTCCGGTGTAATGTCAGCAATATTAGTCTGTGCAAGAATGATGGTATCAGCAAAGTTAGCTGGCAGAGCAATGGCCCTAGGTTCTTTTTTTGGTTGGGTAGGTATGGGCTTAGGTGGGTATTTTGGAGGGTTACTTTTTGATATAAAAGGCGATTATACTTGGTCATTCCAGTTTGCATCGCTTATGGGGTCTGTTAATCTTTTAATTCTCTGGCAATTTCACTTACGAATAAAGGCTAAGCAAGTAGTGATCGCTTGAAACTAACTTATAACCGGCAACTCTTTTGTTGCTCTTTTTGTTAATAGAACTGGTCCATCCTTTGAAACAAAAATATTTTCTTCATGAACTATAATTTTTCCAGGTTTATACTCCATCGACGGCTCGATAGTGAGAACCATATTTTCCTGAATAATAGAGTTATCAAAAGATGAGATTGATGGTGGCTCGGTTAGTTGTAGCCCAACTCCATGACCATATCTACCTTCACCTTTAACCATAAAACCAAAGTCTTCAATTTTTTTGTTTATTTTTTTCCATACATCTTGTGTCTTCATACCTGGGACTAAATTTTTAATGCCTTCCTCTGTTGCATGCCATAAAATTTCATTTGTTCTCTTGAGTTCGTCGGATACTGTTCCAATTGTAAAGTTTCTGTCAAAATCACAAAAATAACCATCATATGTTGCACCTGTATCTATAAAAAGGAAGTCTCCTGAAGAAATTAATTTATGTGTTGGATTTCCTATAATCTGAGAGACACCTCCTTTCCCCGACACAACCGGCAAATAGGGAATATTATCCGCTCCCCTCTTGAGAATTTCTCTCTTAACTTTAATTGATGCACTCCGCTCGCTGTCGTTCACAGATATAATTGTGGGTAATATTTCAAACACTTCACTAACGATTTGCGCTACTTTTTCTATTTTTTTTATTTCATTAAAAGACTTAACCGTTCGAAGTGCCCAGATCAAAGAGGTTCCATCAAAAATATTAAACTTAAAGTTATCTTGGAGAAGACCAAAATCTAATACCGGCATTCTGATACTCATCTCTTTTCCTAATTCAGAACCAATTGCTCCAAAACGACTTGGAAGAGACTCTAAGAGAGATTTTAAGGGAGAAATGTCATCTCCGTTGAAATTGGGAGATGCCCATGTATGAATATCTTTGACAAACGTTTTTTTGAAAATATTTTCACCTATATCAGGTATTATAGCTATAGGAGCTCCAGAAGGTGGTAAGACTAGGAACCATGGTCTGGTAGGACTCTCCCAGAAGTTCGTATCAATACCAGTAAAATATCTCAGGTTTGCTGGAATGGTAATTAATAGAGCGTCGAGTTTATTTTGGTATAAAAGTTCTTGAGCTCTTTGAAGACGAATTTCAAATTCCTCATTTGAAAAACCATACTCCAGTGTTTTGGCATTTCTCATTCCCTAACTTTAGATAAAAAATTATTCAATTGTCGATTAACTTTTACTTTTTAATTAAGCGACGTCAAAATAATCTTTCATCTGCAGATATTTATACTTCATCTCAGCGATATAGGGACCAATTAAACCACCGTTCCATTTTCTTCTAAATCTATTAAAAACTTCATACTTATTATTTTTTCCAAGGATAAAATCGGCAAGAACCATAGCAGACCCCGGAGCTGTATTCATTCCATGTCCTCCAAATCCCATGATGGTGAATACATTTTTTTCTTCATTTCCAATCTTAGTAGAGCCAACATACGGCATATAATGACTTGCATAGGCCATATTTCCAGACCAAACATAATCCATTTCTACATTTCTTAACTCAGGAAAAAAATAATTTATTTCTTTTGAAATTGCTCTTTTTAAATTTTGATAAGTAAATTTTCCGACTGCTGATATACCCCTTCCCCATGAGAGCCTATTTCCAGGCAGAACGCGGTAGTAATTTCCAGCCCTTCGGTTATCACTAAATCCTAACGGTTTCTTCAGCACGGATTGCAGTTCATTCCCTATTGGCTTCGTTACACCTATAAAGGTTTTTATGGGTAACCAGTAACTTTTTAGATCCTTTATTTCTTTTCCACCATAGCCTCCTGTAGCAAATACTATCTTTTCAGATTGAATGTTTACCATTTCATTCTCATTGAAAACACTAGAATTTATCTTTGCACCATCCATTTGGTAGCTGACAAACTTGCAATTTTCAAAAATAGATGCTCCCATTTTACTACAATCCTTGGCAAGCGCATGCATAAAGTTTAAAGGGTGAAATTGAAAGGAATCCTGCCTAAAAACGCCACAAGTATATTTATCAGAACACACATACTTATTAAGCTTTTCCTTATTAAGGAACTCCTCATTTTGATGAAATAATTTATTCTGAGCGATTACGTGTTTTTTTACTTTTTCAACATTATTTGTGAGAAAACATTTTAGAACACCCGATTGAAGATTGGTGTGTTCATATCCCTCTGAAAGACACTTTTTTTTCATCCATTTTACACCAGAAGCTGCGATCTTTTCCAATGTGACCACCTCTTCTTTTGATAAGTACTTTAATAACACATCATAGTCCTGTGCCCAACCGGAGAGACAAAAGCCACCATTTCGTCCAGACGCTCCACTACCAATATGGTTTTCTTCGATTAATACTGCATCAACATTATTTTTCTTTAGTTTATATAGTAGACTGAGACCAGCAAGACCTCCACCTACTATCAGAACAGCACATTTATGGTTATTTGTAAGATGCTCTTTCTGTCCAAACCTATTAATTAAGGTGTCATCATACCAAGTATTATTCATATAATGATATTATATAGTTATATCAAAAATTTAAACAGGAATATCGGCAGCCTTTTCAAAGGTAAAAACTTCAAGCACCTCTTTTCTACCACGAATGTCCACAGTTTTAGGTTTCATCTTTTTGGTATCTATATTTGCCTTATCAGCCACGTATTTTGATACAACTAACTCGCACTTATAAGTCTTTGTCAATTCTTCTAACCTTGCCGCGATATTAACATTATCTCCTACTGCGGTCTCTGTAACGGTTTTACCATATCCCATCATTCCAACGATCATACTTCCTGCATGAATCCCCATGCCAAACCTCATATCTTCAGAGAAATCAGTTTTCATCTCAGAATTCAAAGTTTTCATACTTTTAGAAATCGCATTAGCTGACACAAGCGCATTTTTTGAATTTACATTAGAGTCAGAACTAACATCAAAGATTGCCATGATGCCATCTCCAATGAATTTATCAAGGCGACCACCATTTTTTTCAATTATCTCGCCACAGACCGCGTAATATTTATTCAGAATATATACTACGTCATATGGTAGCTTCTTCTCAGATAACTTTGTGAAATCTCGTAGATCAACGAAGAGAACAACAGTTTCTTGTTCTTTACCAGTAAGCGCTCGGGCACTTCTTACAGTTTCAAGCGTGTTTTCTGGGTTTAATAGTGGCTGTACTGAAATATTACTTGTCGGCCTCAATTGACAGGCTAGTCTAACGTTATCGTCAAGCCCCACCCGCTCAATCGCTTTAATTTCGTGTGCACTTGGGGAAGTTAATGTTCCTTCATTAGCAGTAACCTTTACACGACACGTAGTACATCGACCACGCCCACCACATACCGATTGATGAGGAATTTTACCCTTGCGACTAGCCTCTAAAACGGACGTCCCTTTTGGAATTGAAACCGTTTCTCCTCCAGGATAAGAAACAATAATTCTCCCAAAAAATCGTGCTCTTATTACGTTAAAGATACAGACTAAAATGACAAAAAGGATAAATATTGGATAGTATTTCATCACAATCGGCTCGATTTGCAAGAGCACAGGAAATGCTTCTTGAGGTACAAATTTGAAAATAATCGACCCAAGATAGTTTGGAATAGGCATATCCAATTCAAAAGATTGTATTTGGGCAATAAAACTCATATTTCTTAAACCTGAAAGCCACCCAAGCACTGCGCCAATTGGAACCACCCAATAGATAAAGCGAAATAGAGAAGGAAATCTTAAATAAAAACCAAACCTATTATGATGAACGGCCTGTTGCTTCAAATAGGCATCTAGGCCAATAACCCCGTGAACCCAAATGAATATAGTCATCAAAGAAAATAGAATTGCGCCAATTATAATTTCACTTGGAGGATCCGTATTCATTACCGCGAAAAGTAAAGAGTAACTTTCCTCTCCTCCAAAAATTTTTGTTATCGCAAAACTCGCCGCGATGTGTTGTAGTAAAAACAAAAGAGCTAAAACGGGAAAAATGATTTGGATCCAGTCTTTTGTTTTCATCTTGAAAGACTTTCGCGTCAAGATTGATGAAAATCCTAAAATCATGTGGGCAACAAAAGACCCATATAGAAGAATAAGACCCACAGGGTTTTGCCAAACCGGGTGAAAGTAACTGCTTCTAACCGCATCAGCTAAATCTATTGAGAAGATGTTTATCGAATGGTTAAGCAAATGCATGATAACATAAGCAAATAAAATCGAACCACTAATAATTCTTATCTTTCTTATTATTGTACTAAAATCTTCTCTAACCACCGGTTTTGCTCCTTAAGAGTTTATAAATTGAACTAAATATAGCCACATTTCCCATCAAATGACAAAGTTTTTGTTCACCAATCGTCATTTCGTTATATTCTACACGCAAACCTGAGCGGAGTATAGCCTTGAACAAAAAAAGTAATTCAAATCCTCCCAATACCGGACCTCTAGCAGGTGTGAAGGTACTAGATATGTCTAGAATACTTGCTGGTCCCACTTGCACCCAATTATTAGGAGACTACGGAGCAGACATAATCAAAGTAGAAAAACCAGGAAATGGTGACGATACAAGAAATTGGGGTCCTCCTTTTATGAAAAATGATAGAGGGCAGGACTCTAATGAAAGTGGCTACTTTTTGGCATCAAACCGCAATAAAAGATCGCTTAGCCTTGATATATCTAAAGAGGAAAATGTAGAAATTATAAAAACTCTTCTAAAAGACTGTGATGTGTTTATAGAAAATTTCAAAGTGGGTAGCCTTAAGAAATATGGCTTAGACTATCAATCGCTCTCTAAAGACTTTCCAAAACTTATTTATTGCTCGATTACGGGCTACGGGCAAAATGGCCCTAATTCCCACAAAGCAGGATATGATTTGATTGCACAAGGTTATGGAGGCTTAATGAGCATAACGGGAGGTCCTAATGAAGAGCCCGTTAAGGTTGGCGTTGCAGTTGCAGATCTTTTGTGTGGACTTTATGCGTGTACCGCTATTCTTGCTGCGATTAATCATAGAACGAACTCGGGGCTAGGGCAAAATATTGATATAGCTTTAGTAGACGCTCAAATAGCTTCTCTTGTAAATATGGGCACCAATTATCTCCTTTCAAAAGAAGATCCAGATCGTGTTGGCAACGAGCATGCTAATATCGTGCCTTACCAAGTCTTTGAAGTCTATGATGGGCATCTTAATGTAGCCATAGGAAATGACCAACAATTCAAGAAATTTTGTGAAATTATCAACCGATCAGATTTAAGTGAAAACCAGAAATATGCTACAAATATTATGCGTGTCTCTAACAGGTCTCAGTTGATCCCAATCTTAAAACGGGAACTAAAAAAGCATAAGAAAGAATATTTAGTTAATATGATGGAAAAGATGAAGGTCCCTGGAGGTCCCATAAATAAATTATCGGAAGTTTTTGCTTCAAATCAGGTATCTGCACGTAAGATGAAAATTCAAATGGAGAATAAAAATTCTGGTAAAGGATTTGTTGAATTAATTGGGAACCCTGTGAAATTTAGCGAAACTCCTGTAAGCTACAGGCACCCTCCACCATCTTGCGGAGAACACTCTGACGAAATATTGAATGAAATTATGTCCAAAAAGGATAATAATGAAATCAAATGAACCATTTATGGCTAAGAGCAGAACATCGTGAAAACGAAAAACGGGTTGGTCTTACTCCCCAAGGCGCCACTCAATTAATTAAGAAAGGTATAAAAGTATCTGTTGAGGCGAGCGATACGAGGATCATTTCAACAAAAGACTATAAAGATGCCGGATGCGAAATTGTTTCTGCAGGTTCTTGGGAAAATGCACCAGTAGATGTAATTATATTTGGTCTTAAGGAACTACCAAATAATGATACTCCGTTGAAACACTCGCACATAATGTTTGGACATGCTTTCAAGGGCCAAGTATCCGGGAAGAAATTATTGAAAAAATTTAAAAGTGGTGGTGGAACCCTCTATGATATTGAGTATTTAACACAAGACACAGGAAAAAGAGTTGCTGCCTTTGGTTATTGGGCAGGATTTGCAGGAGCTTACGTTACGCTAAAGGTTTGGATAAGCCAATTAAAGAGAAAAGAGTGCCCCCCTTTATCTGCCTTTGATGACAAACGAAAATTATTAAAAGACATTTCTAACGAAATCAATTCGATAAAAACTCTTCCATCTGCCATTGTAATTGGTTCATTGGGTCGGGTTGGTACAGGGGTATGTGATTTTTGCGAGGAGTCGTCTTTAAATATTAAAAAATGGGATTTAGTTGAAACATCGTCCGGTGGGCCCTTCCCCGAAGTCCTTAATCATGAGATATTATTTAACTGCGTGGTCGCGACTCCAAACACTCCTGTTTTTTTTCAACCAAATTACATTGACTCAAAGCGAAAACTGAGAGTAATAGGTGACATAGCATGTGATCCTGATAGCGATTATAACCCCATTCCCATTTATAACGAACCGACCACATGGACTAGCCCAGGTTTAAAAATAGCCAATGATCCACCATTGGATATAATGGCAATCGACAACTTACCTTCCCTACTGCCAAAAGAAAGCTCAATTGACTTTGCAGAACAAATTTTTCCCTACTTAATGCAGTTAGTTGATAAAAATTATGGCGTTTGGCAAAGAGCAAAGCAAGTGTTCAAATCAAAACTATTAGAGGTGTAATATGGCAGTACATTGGTGCGGAACAGGATTATCAGCGATCCCTGGATTAAAAAAACTCATTTTGGATGGCAATAATGTTATTGTTTGGAACAGGACAGTTAGCAAAGCTAGAAAAGCTTTAGAAGGTGTTCAAGTAACAATTTATGAATTCGATATTAAATCTTTAGAGGAAAAGTTAGCCCCTACGGACATAATTGTATCAATGCTGCCAGGAGACTGGCATGTTCCTCTAGCAAAATTAGCAATTTCAAAAAAGGCTCACTTTGTTAGTTCATCATATATCTCCCCTGAGATGAAAAATCTCCATACTGCTGCACTCAAAGCGGGGGTTTCGTTGGTGAATGAAATAGGCTTAGACCCTGGCATAGACCATCTGATGGCTCATAAGCTTGTCAACGAGCTCAAAAAGTCAGAGCTAGTGAACGCAGAGACTGAGGTTTCTTTTCTATCATACTGTGGGGGAGTTCCTAAAGTTCCAAACAAATTCAAATATAAATTCAGTTGGTCGCCTCTTGGTGTATTGAAAGCATTGAAATCTCCTTCTAGGTCAATAAAAGATTTCGAAAATTTTGAGGTAAGCCGACCTTGGGATGCTATAACTTCGTATAACGCACCGCTGAATAATCCAGAAGAATTTGAGGTCTATCCGAATAGAGACTCACTACCCTTTATTGAGCAGTACAGTTTTGATCGTAATTGGAAAATTAAGCAGTTCGTAAGAGGCACTTTAAGACTAAAA
This sequence comes from uncultured Alphaproteobacteria bacterium, assembly GCA_902537415.1. Classification (GTDB taxonomy): domain Bacteria; phylum Pseudomonadota; class Alphaproteobacteria; order Rhodobacterales; family Rhodobacteraceae; genus CACIJG01. Next base: position 37,432 of record CACBBC010000014.1, read on the forward strand.
GGATGGGCTCAGGCTTGGGCAAGTATTTTTAACGAGATAGAAACATTAAATGGACGAGCTGGGGAAAAGCGGTTAATCGAAATGTCCGAACAGTTTTGGCGGGATAACGCTTATGCTGATAATGAACCAGATCGTGTAATTCTGTGCGTAGATCTTAAGGCTGAACAAAACAATCACGTTATATGGCATAAAACCTATAAAATGGATGCATGGGGTGATACAAGGGGAACAGCTATGGCAAGACTTGTGTCGTATCCTGTCTCCTTCGCAGTTAAAGCAATAATTGATAACGACACTGACCACGGCGTTGGCGCGGCTTCAAGTAAGTCTTATTTAGTAGACAATTGGCTTGAAGATATTTCAAGCCTGGCTCAGGAATTTGATATTATTGATCATCTTGCCTTAAATTATGAGCACCAAATAAGCAAAATATAAGGAGTGATATTTCTTCTATATGATGATCGGGTGATAAATTAAGATTTCCTTAATTTATCAAAGTAGCTCTGTGTGAAAAATTTTGTTATTGTCAAATATGGAACATAATTTTGGAAAGTTAAATTTATGCTGGATGTAGCCGAAAAGTTTTTTTGGCCCTGTGATGAAGGCAAAGGTTGGGAAGCTTGCAAAGAATATTGCCATCCCAATGCTACATTCAAAACAGATGCCGACACTCTGATTCACCTCGATAGGCTTGAGGATTATGTTGAATGGATGAAAGATGCACATTCCATGTTAGCTAATACTAAATTTGAAATTAAATCTATTGCAGAGGATAAAAAGCGAGGAATGGTGTTGCTATATGCCATTATTTATGCAGACAATATTTTAGGTGAGGAACCGCAGCCAATTGAAACTGATTATGTTTATGCAATAAAAATTGAGGAAAATAAAATTAAACACATTACAAAAATTTGGTATCTAAATATCTAAAGGCTTGTACAAAACTAAAACCCAACAGCATTTAACAAAAGTAGACTACTATACTCTAAGAGCATCAACTATCATCCTAAAAGGTCTGTTTAAGTTTTAAAAATTGACATTCCTATATAAAAAAATATCTAATCTCTAGTAAGTGGAATAATTTAATGTCAGAAAACGGCTTTTTACTAATTGCAGATATCAGTGGCTATACAGAATTCGTTAAGCTACATAATTTATCTAAAAAGCCAATTTTTGGTGCTGCCTTGGCAAAGAATTTTGAGTCCCATGCGACTACAATAGTAGCAGATCTTTTAGAGACAGTTATAGATGAGGTAGAGCCCACCTTAAGATTAAATAAGCTCGAAGGAGATGCCGCTTTTTTCTTCAGTAGCAACAAAATAGGCTCAACATCAGGAGATGATATTGTTGAAATCATGGCAAGAGCAAATGCGGCATTTAATAAAAAGCTATCAGATTTGGCCTTTGTACAAGCATGTGGCTGTGAACCATGTACGCAGTCAAAAAACTTAAGATTAAAGATTTGCGCTCACAAAGGAAATTTCTCTTTGAATACTATCAGAAATTTTGAAGAACTTTCAGGAGAAGATGTTATTTTAACTCATCGCATGCTTAAAAACGATATCGAAAGCTCAGAATATTGGCTTGTAACTGACCCTTTTCATAAGACACTTAATTCTGAGAATAGGAAAAAATTTACCAAAATAACGCAAAATCTAGAGAGCTTTGATAAAGTAAAGCTCAACTATTTAGAACTAGGTTCTCCTGAGCCACGTAACGAAAGTGTAGAGAAAAGATCAAGAGCCTACAATTGGATACGTCAGGCTGGATACTTTAGTTCCGCAATGTTTAGGAAAAAAAGAGCTAGGTAAACTAATTCTTCAAAGGTTCAAATTCATATGAAAACCAATAAACACGTCATTTGGGACTTTGTATCAAAAAATCAAAAAAGATTTCAAGAGCTTGCTGACAAAGTTTGGTCAACTCCTGAAACATGCTACTCTGAGAAAAACTCTATGAGTGCCCATGTTGATGAGTTAATATATCATGGTTTCTCTGTGACAAAGGGTATAGCTAACATACCAACTGCTGTCGTAGGAGAATATGGTACTGACGGCCCAATAATTGCGTTTCTGGGAGAGTACGATGCGTTGGCGGGCCTTAGCCAAAAGGCAGATGTCTTTCATCAAGACCCAGTCAAAAAAGGTGAGAATGGGCATGGCTGCGGTCATAATCTTTTGGGCTCAGCATCCATGCAGGCGGCGGTCGCTCTAAAGGAGTGGTTAAAAGACTCAAATTTACCTGGAGTCGTTAGATATTATGGCTGCCCGGCCGAAGAAGGTGGTGCAGCAAAAACATTTATGGTTCGTGATAAAATATTTAAAGATGTAGACGTGGCAATTACGTGGCACCCGGGATGCTTACCGGGGATTGTTAAAGGGTCCAGCCTTGCAAACTGTCGTGTAGACTTCACGTTTGAAGGTAGGGCTAGCCATGCAGCTGTTTCTCCTCACCTTGGACGCTCAGCTTTGGATGCAATAGAGTTAATGAACGTTGGTGTTAACTATATGAGAGAACATATGCCTGATAAAGCTCGCATTCACTACGCTCTGATTGATGGTGGGGGCATTTCTCCTAACGTGGTCCAAGCAAAAGCAAAAGTCAGGTATGTTGTACGAGATGAAACCACACCTAAAATGATGGAATTACTTGAAAGAGTAAAAGAAATAGCAAAAGGTGCAGCTCTTATGACTCAAACAAAAGTCAAGACCAAGATATTAGCTGGTGTCTCTAATCTACTTTATAACGAAACACTTGGGAATATTATGCAAGGTAACTTAGACCAATTAGGTGCTCCAGAATTCAGTAAAGAAGAGCATTTATACGCGAAGAAGTATCAAGACACATTAACGAGAAAAGATATAGAAAGTGCTTATTCTCATGCTGGCATAGATCTAGTTGAGGGGCAAGTTTTGGCAGAAACAGTAGTAGCAGGTGATGTGAAGCCAGTCGACATGGGGGGCTCTACAGACGTAGCTGATGTTAGCTGGGTTGTTCCCACGGTGTCGCTGTGGGGAGCAAACTATGCTATTGGTACACCTTTCCATTCATGGCAAATGACAGCGCAAGGCAAATCATCTATAGCCATTAAAGGAATGACCCACGCCGCAATGGTAATGGCAGCTACAGGTTTTGATTTAATATTAAATAAAAGGATTCTTGATGATGCTTGGAGCGAGCATAATAAAACAATTGAAAAAACAGGCTACATGTTACCTATTTCGCTTTCCGCGTCACCCCCAATCAAGGATATGGCTCCCTAAAAAAATACACAAGTTTTCATTTTGAACTTCTTTTAAATTATAATATCATTGAATATTAAATAATCGTGGGGGAAATTATGCCAGAAATAGATATTGCTTACTTACCTATAGTGGGTCGCGGAGAACAAATTATTATTGTATGCGCAATGCATGGCATTAAAGTGAACCTTAAAATGTCAAAGCCTATGGGTGAAGATTTCGATAAAGACAGTGAAGCACCATTTGGAACAGTGCCGTGGATGAAGGACCATTCCAACGGTCTAGAGCTTAATGACTCTATGGCTATCGTTCAGTATTTAGTAACAAAATATGAAGGGCCATTGACACCAAAGTCACCTGATCAGGCGGCAATAATAGGAAACTACTGGGCTTGGTGCCAAGATTATTATTCTTTTGTACTATCACCTTTTCATGACATCATAACTGGGCATAATGAACCGTTTTGGCGAAATTTAAGGCTTACCGATACTCTTGCCGAAGGAGGTAAAGAAACAGGAATCAAAAACTTAACTGAACTTCATGGCAAAAGAGCAGAAAGACTTGAGCAAGACCTAAAGAAATCGTCTTCAGGCCCATTTCTCACGGGAGGAGACTGTTCATACGCAGATATATTTTTGTATACTTGCGTTCGGACAACGCAAAAAACGGGAGGCTTTGGGATACTTAGGGAAGTTTGTGGAGATGATCCTTTTCAAGCATATCCTAAAATTTTGGAAGTATGTAATGCAGTTGAAAAAATTGAAAAAGTTAAGGAAACTGTGGGAAGTAAATTTTCTGACTGTCCAATCTAGTTAAGAAAAGACTAAAGCATAATATAGATGTCATGAAAATTTCATTGATTGAGAGCTATCAAGTTCAAGACGTAAGGCACTATGAACTGGATGAAACAAAAATTGAAGCTGATTTTGGTTCGACCAAAAATTTTCAAGACACGCTTTTTTCTTCGGAGTGGCGTGAAGACACGCATTTTTTAAATCTGTTACATAAGTACGGGAAAGAAGTAAATTTTAAACAAAATCAGCAACAGTGGAGTGATTTCTCAATTCAAGAAGGACATATAAAAACAGATGGTAAGGGTAATAAAGTTAAAGAAGATGGGACTTCCGAAAAATTATAAAAAATTGACACTGCCAAATTTACCAAAAAATACCATAACTTCTGTTTTTCTATAAATAATAATGATCAATTCTCTTTCAGGACTTGCTCCCTTTCCTCTTTTAATTCTACTGGGTATGTTTTTCGGTGTATTCAAGATTTTCGGTCTTGAAAATGCTCGAACATTTAACCTATTTATTTTTTATGTTGCCATTCCTTGCGTAATCTTTGAGGCAGTTACTAAAAGCAATCAGGAGAATATAAACTTTGGTCTTTTAGCATCGTATTTTGTAATGCAAACGATAGCTGGTTTACTAGCTTTTTACATAACACATAAATTTTTTCTTAGAACCAAAACTGAAGCAATCATTTGGGGTCTCTCTGTTGCCCTATCAAATCATGTGTTGATTATATTACCTCTTTCACAGATTTTTTTTTATGACAGTATATCACTCCATGTTTCTAGCATAATCGTAATGGACTCTGTAATACTTATATCTATTGTGACGCTTGGTCTTGAATATGTAAGTAAAATCAAAATTGATTTACGAAAATATTCTCAAGATTTATTAAAAAACCCTCTGGTAATAGCAGTACTGGTGTCTGTTATTGTAAAGTCTTCGGGAATAAATTTAAATGATAGTATTGCTGAAACTATTACATCTAAGCTTGCCCAGACTACAATGCCGATAGGTTTGATATCAATGGGGATAATTTTATCGCATTATTTAAACAGGGTATTAACAAGCCTCACCGCTACTATTTCTTTTCTAAAGTTACTTTTTGCGCCTTTAGCATTACTAATAATAACCGGTTTTTTCTACCAATTTAATTATCCAAACAATTTTTTAGGAACATTTTTAGTATCACTGGGCCCATGCGGGGCATTTTCTTTAGCCCTATGTGCAGCTTATAATGTAAATCCAAGCGAAATAGTTAAGGCAATTTTTGTTACCACTGTTATTTCTTTTTTTATTTTAACCCTGTTTATAGGAATTGTATTAAATAACCTGTAATGGTTATTTAAAAGCACTCCAGGAACAACATTAATTTTATACAAACACCATTATGAAAGGTCTTGGAATTACGAGATATAGGCACTATATCATAATTCAAAATAGTTCAGTTATATTATACAACTTACAATAGAGCAGATTTGCGATTTTTAAGGAACACACCATGTCTTTCAGACCTATAAAGGAAAAAAAATTAGCGCAACCATTCACCGAAGGAGCAGGAGTAAGTCTCTTTAGAGCATTTGGATTTAGTGACCCAGATGAATGTGACCCTTTTCTTATGCTAGACGACTTCAGAAATGATGATCCTGAAAAATTTAAGG